>NZ_JACJFQ010000001.1:0-485553 GCF_014164835.1 Serratia sp. OS31
TGATTATTCCGGCCCCCAGTCGCAGATCCAGCGGGCTGCAGATGGCGATGGAGAAAACGCGTTCACTGGTGAAGGGTTCGAACTCCGCGCCCGGCAACTCATTTTGCACCAACTGCAAAGCCTGTCTGACGGGCCCAAACAGCTGCCGAGCTCGCGTCGTCGGTTGAATGCCACGTCCACAGCGCACGAACAGCTCATCGTTAAACATCAATTTCAACCGCGCGACCGCATTGCTGACTGCCGGTTGTGACATTCCCAAAAAACCCGCCGCCCGGGTGATGTTTTGCATCTGCATCACGGCATCGAAGACGGTGAGCAAATTCAGATCGACACCGCGCAAATGCATATCAGTGACGTCTTTATCAATGATAACTCCTGAATTACATTCCGACATATCCCACTCCACTAAGTCCTGTGTAGATAATTCATCAGGCATAATTAAAACAACGACATCGCGGTATTAACCACACCGTATAGAATTAGTTATCTCTCGCTCCGTTCATGTAACATCGGGCTCAAGTATCGTCCTGTTTATAAACATGGTTAAAAGCCAAAATCCGGTTTTCAACAGATTTATCATTCACCTCCCAGTAAAAAACATGAAACTCTTATATTTAATAACATGCAGTAACAAACCATTTTCTTTCACCCTCCGACAAGCAATATTCAAAAACACGTATCACCCAATCGAAAACCTGTGACTTACCGCCCCTATTTAGTCACATCAATAATTCACAAAAAATATAAATCATCGAAAAGCATTGATGCCAACAATAAAAAACGGCCACCTTCAACACTGGCTAGCACGGCTCTCGTTATTTTGCATCTTTAATTTTAACGCACTGTCTCTCAGAAGCAATTGCGAGAATATATATTCATTTCGTTTATGCTAACCGGGCCGCAAATCCGCCTTCACCTTTTCTCTGACAATGTCATTTTTCACCGAACTATCGTCTGTTTCTCAGGGTGCGTTAATCGGGCACTAAAGGAGTACCCTCATTTTCAATCAGGTGTTGACATAGTTAGGCCAATAACGTATCAAATTAGACAACGAAATTATTTAGAGAGTTGAACCGCCATGAACCGCACTTACCGTCTACTAGGCCTACTACTTAACGCATCTTCTTTGCGCGGTATGCCGGTGGACGGAGTTCAGAGCTGATTCAGCCCACCCTCATAACAAACCCGCGCTACTGCGCGGGTTTTTTTTTACCCGCTTAGCGTGAAATAAACACGATAAGGAACCACCCGATGAGCCAACAAGTCATTATTTTCGATACAACTTTGCGTGATGGCGAACAGGCGCTGCAAGCCAGCCTGAGCGTGAAAGAGAAGATTCAGATTGCGATGGCGCTGGAAAGAATGGGTGTCGACGTCATGGAAGTGGGTTTCCCTGTCTCCTCACCGGGTGATTTCGAATCCGTGCAAACCATCGCTCGCCAGATTAAAAACAGCCGTGTCTGTGGCCTGGCGCGTTGCGTAGATAAAGATATCGACGTCGCGGCCGAAGCATTACGCGTCGCCGAAGCGTTCCGCATTCACGTGTTCCTGGCCACCTCGACCCTGCATATTGAATCAAAACTGAAGCGCTCGTTCGATGAAGTGCTGGAGATGGCAATACGCTCGGTGAAGCGCGCCCGTAACTACACGGACGACGTAGAATTCTCCTGCGAAGACGCCGGCCGCACGCCAATCGATAACCTGTGTCGCGTGGTAGAAGCCGCTATCAATGCCGGCGCTACCACCATCAATATTCCGGACACCGTGGGCTACACCACGCCGAACCAGTTTGGCGGCATTATCACCACCCTGTATGACCGCGTACCGAATATCGATAAAGCCATTATCTCTGTCCACTGCCACGACGATCTGGGTATGGCGGTCGGCAACTCCATCGCCGCAGTGCAGGCCGGCGCCCGCCAGGTTGAAGGGACCCTGAACGGTATCGGCGAACGCGCAGGCAACACCTCGCTGGAAGAAGTGATCATGGCGATCAAAGTGCGCCAGGACATCATGAACGTGCACACCAACATCAACCATCAGGAAATTTTCCGTACCAGCCAGATTGTCAGCCAGCTGTGCAACATGCCGATCCCGGCCAACAAAGCGATCGTCGGTTCCAATGCTTTTGCCCACTCCTCCGGTATTCACCAAGACGGCGTGCTGAAAAATCGCGAAAACTACGAAATCATGTCCCCGCAGACCATAGGTCTGAAGGATGTACAGCTGAACCTGACTTCCCGTTCCGGTCGCGCTGCGGTGAAACACCGTATGGAAGAGATGGGCTATAAGGAACAGGACTACAACCTGGACAATCTGTACGCCGCCTTCCTGAAGCTGGCCGACAAAAAAGGCCAGGTGTTCGATTACGACCTGGAAGCGCTGGCGTTCATTAATAAGCAACAGGAAGAGCCAGAGCACTTCAGCCTGGATTACTTCAGCGTGCAGTCAGGCAGCAGCATTATGGCCACCGCCTCGGTGAAACTGGTCTGCGGCGAAGAAGAGAAAGCCGAAGCGGCCACCGGCAATGGCCCGGTTGACGCGGTTTATCAGGCAATCAACCGGATTACCGGTTACCCGATCGAACTGGTGAAATATCAATTAACCGCCAAGGGCCAGGGGCGCGATGCGCTGGGCCAGGTTGATATCGTGGTGTCCTACAACGGCCGCCGCTTCCATGGCGTAGGTCTGGCGACCGACATCGTGGAATCCTCCGCCAAGGCGATGGTTCACGTATTGAATAATATTTGGCGCTCCCAGCAGGTAGAAAAAGAAAAGCAGCGTCTGCAGCAAAGCAAACATCAAAATAATCAGGAAACGGTGTGAACATGACGAAGACCTACCACATTGCCGTCTTGCCCGGAGACGGAATCGGCCCGGAAGTAATGGCCCAAGCGCGTAAAGTGTTGAACGCAGTGCGTCAGCGCTTTGATATCCGCATCACCGAAGCCGAGTACGACGTCGGTGGTATTGCCATCGATCGTCATGGCAGTCCGCTGCCGCAGGCAACCCTCGCCGGTTGCGAGCAAGCCGACGCCATTCTGTTCGGTTCAGTCGGTGGCCCGAAATGGGAACACTTGCCGCCGGCAGAGCAGCCTGAACGCGGTGCCTTGCTGCCCTTGCGCAAGCACTTCAAACTGTTCAGCAACCTGCGCCCTGCTCGCCTGTATCAAGGGTTGGAAGAGTTCTGCCCGCTGCGCGCCGACATCGCCGCCCGCGGTTTCGATATTTTGTGCGTGCGTGAACTGACCGGCGGCATCTATTTCGGCCAGCCGAAAGGCCGCGAAGGCCAGGGCATGCAGGAACGCGCTTTCGACACCGAGGTCTATCATCGCTTCGAGATCGAACGCATTGCGCGCATCGCCTTCGAATCTGCCCGCAAGCGCCGCAATAAAGTGACCTCGATTGATAAAGCCAACGTATTGCAGAGCTCCATTCTGTGGCGCGAAGTGGTGAATCAGGTCGCTAAGGATTACCCAGACGTGTCGCTGTCGCATATGTATATCGACAACGCCACCATGCAGTTGATCAAAGACCCGTCACAGTTCGACGTGCTGCTGTGTTCCAACCTGTTCGGCGATATCCTGTCCGACGAGTGCGCAATGATCACCGGGTCGATGGGCATGCTGCCGTCCGCCAGCCTGAACGAGCAAGGCTTCGGTTTATACGAGCCCGCAGGCGGTTCTGCGCCGGACATCGCGGGTAAAGGCATCGCCAACCCGATCGCCCAGATCCTGTCAGCCACCCTGCTGCTGCGTTACAGCCTGGGTGCCACTGAAGCAGCAGATGCCGTAGAACGCGCAATCAACCAGGCGCTGGAACAGGGTTACCGCACCGCCGATCTGGCCGGTACCGGTAAAGCCATCAGCACCGATGAAATGGGCGACATCATCGCCCGCTTTGTAGCTCAGGGGGCATAACATGGCCAAGACCTTATATCAGAAGCTGTACGATGCCCATGTGGTACACGAAGCACCGAACGAAACGCCGTTGTTGTATATCGACCGCCATCTGGTGCACGAAGTCACTTCACCACAGGCGTTTGACGGCCTGCGCGCCATGGGCCGCAAAGTGCGCCAACCGGGCAAGACCTTTGCCACCATGGATCACAACGTCTCGACCCAAACCAAAGACATCAATGCCAGCGGCGAGATGGCGCGTATTCAAATGCAGGAGCTGATCAAAAACTGTGCTGAATTCGGCGTCTCACTGTATGACCTGAACCACCCGTTCCAGGGCATCGTACACGTCATCGGCCCTGAACAGGGCATGACGCTGCCGGGCATGACCATCGTCTGCGGCGACTCCCACACCGCGACGCACGGCGCTTTCGGCTCGCTGGCCTTCGGTATCGGCACTTCGGAAGTGGAGCACGTTTTGGCTACCCAGACCCTGAAACAGGGGCGCGCCAAGACCATGAAGATTGAAGTCACCGGCGACGCCGCCGAAGGCATTACCGCCAAGGACATCGTGCTGGCGATTATCGGCAAAACCGGCAGCGCCGGCGGTACCGGTCACGTTGTGGAATTTTGTGGCAAAGCGATTGAGGCGCTGAGCATGGAAGGCCGTATGACCCTGTGCAACATGGCGATCGAAATGGGCGCCAAAGCCGGGTTAGTGGCTCCGGACGACACCACCTTTGAATACCTGAAAGGCCGTCAGTTTGCCCCAACCGGCAATAACTGGGAGCAGGCTGTCGCCTACTGGCGCACCATGAAGTCCGATGACGACGCCAGGTTCGATACCGTAGTGACCCTGCGCGCCGAAGACATCGCGCCACAGGTCACCTGGGGCACCAACCCAGGCCAGGTCATTGCTGTCAATCAGGCCATTCCGGCGCCGGAATCGTTCAGCGATCCGGTTGAACGTGCCTCGGCAGAAAAAGCGTTGGCCTATATGGACCTCAAACCGGGTATCAAGCTGACCGAAGTGCCAATCGACAAAGTGTTTATCGGTTCTTGTACCAACTCACGTATCGAAGATTTGCGCGCGGCGGCGGCAATCGCCAAAGGCCGCAAGGTTGCCAACGGCGTACAGGCTATCGTGGTGCCGGGCTCCGGCCCGGTGAAGGCCCAAGCAGAAGCGGAAGGCCTGGATCAAATCTTTATTGAAGCCGGTTTCGAATGGCGTCTGCCAGGCTGCTCAATGTGTCTGGCGATGAACAACGATCGTCTGAACCCTGGCGAGCGCTGTGCATCTACCAGCAACCGTAACTTCGAAGGGCGTCAGGGCCGCGGTGGACGTACTCACCTGGTCAGCCCTGCGATGGCCGCGGCGGCGGCCGTTGCCGGTCATTTCGCCGATATCCGTGATATTCACTAAGGGGCTAACGTGTCTAAATTTACTCAACATATTGGTTTAGTCGTGCCTCTGGACGCGGCTAACGTCGACACCGACGCCATCATTCCAAAACAGTTTTTACAGAAAGTGACGCGTACCGGCTTCGGCCAGCACCTGTTTAACGACTGGCGCTTCCTCGACGACGCCGGCCAGCAGCCAAACCCTGAGTTCGTGCTGAACAAGCCGCGCTACAAAGGTGCCAGCATCCTGCTGGCGCGTGAAAACTTTGGCTGTGGCTCCTCACGTGAGCACGCTCCGTGGGCACTGACCGATTACGGTTTCAAAGTGGTGATTGCACCAAGCTTCGCCGATATCTTCTACGGCAACTCGTTCAACAACCAGCTGCTGCCGGTTACTTTGAGCGAACAGCAGGTCGATGAGCTGTTCAACCTGGTTGCAGACAACGAAGGGGTTGAATTCGTGGTCGACCTGGAGAATCAGACGGTCAATGCCGGTGGCAAAAGCTACCCGTTTGAGATCGACAGTTTCCGCCGCCACTGCATGATCCATGGGCTGGACAGCATCGGCCTGACGCTGCAACACGAAGCGGATATTTCACGCTATGAGGCGCAACAGCCGGCCTTCCTGAACTGAACAGCAAACACCCGCCGTCTGGCGGGTGTTTTTTATCACCAGTAACCCAGCCACTTCCACCAGGCCCCGCCAATTAACATCCAAATCAGCAGGTTAATCACGCTCATCACAAAACCGGCTTTCCACCATTCGCCCAGCGTCACATAGCCGGAACCGAAAATAATCGGTGCCGTCCCGGTACCATAGTGGGTCAGTGACATCATCAGAGAAGACGAAAACGCCAGGATCAGGCCCAACAGCGCCGGTGGCGCCCCGAGCGCAACGCCGGCGGCAAAGAAAGCGGCAAACATGGCGGTGACGTGTGCGGTGGTGCTGGCAAAGAAGTAGTGCGAATACAGATAGATGATGGTCAGCAGCACGGTACCGCCCACCCAGCTCATCCCCATATGATCAATGCCACTGCCCACGGTCTGCGACAGCCAACCGATCAACCCCAACTTGCCGAGGAAGCTGGCCATCATCACCAGCGCGGAGAACCACACCACCGTATCCCAGGCACCTTTGTGCTTCAACACGTCCTCCCAACTCAACACGCCGGTGGCCAACAGTACCGCCAGGCCAATCAGCGCGGCCGTGGTTGGGTTAACCGCCAGCGCCGGACCGAAGATCATCGCAGGGATACCCGCCCACAGCACCAGCAGCAGGGCAAACACTGCCAGGGTGATTTTCTCCGGCAAAGTGACCGGGCCCAAAGCCTGTAACTTGTCGCGAGCGAAACGCGGCGCGTCCGGGGTGCTTTTCACCTCCGGCGGATACAGCAGATAAATAACCAGCGGCATAACGATCAACGAACACACGCCCGGCACCAGAGCGGCAATCGCCCACATAGACCAGGAGAGTTCGAAGTTGCCATGCGTGCCTTTGGCTATCAGGCTGACGATCAACGGGTTGGGCGCAGTAGCCGTGATAAACATCGCCGACGTGATGGGGTTGATGTTGTAATTCACCAGCGACAGATAGCGGCCAATTTTACCGGAGGTATTCAGATCGGGCCGGGAGCCGAAGCTGTCGGCGATTGACTTCATGATCGGGTGAATAATCCCGCCGCCTCGGGCGGTATTGCTTGGGGTGACCGGCGCCAGGGTCGTTTCCGCCAGCGTCAATGCATAGGCGATCCCCAGCGTCTTCTTGCCGAACAACGAAATAAAGTAGTAGCCAATGCGTGCCCCCAGCCCGGTTTTGTTCAGGCTAAGCGAGATCATGATCGAAAAACCGATCAACCAAATCAACTGGTTGGAGAACCCGCTGAGCGCATCATTCAGCGCCGCGCCCGGTTTGCCGGGGTTAGTGACGCCGGTTACGGCCACCAGCGCAATGGCCACGATGGAAACGGCACCGATCGGCATTGCCTTGCCGATGATGGCGATAATAGTGCCGATAAACAGCGCCAGCAGGTGCCAGGCATTGGGCGCAACCCCTTCGGGAACCGGGATTACAAACCAGATAAGCAGAGCGGCGGCGACAGCACACAGGGAAGGGACAGGTTTGAGCGGTGTTAGTTTATCCATAACATACCCACTTTTCTAAACGGATCGGCATCTCAACAAAGAGATGGACGGGAGCACAGCGATGAAGCTCCGGATCCGTTTAGCTTGGGGCTTGGCGCAATGTTCTCAATGACATGCGTCAATGTTGCTGCCGTTTAAACTCACACTTCTCGTACGCGAACGCTCATCCACAACGCCGCCACGGCCAAAAGTGTCGCCAGCCAGTACACGGCGTAATGGCCCAGGTTTTCCACCAGTGCGCCCTGCAGCACCCCGGCCAGGATCACCCCGGTAGAAATACTGTTGGTAAACAGCGTTGTCGCCGCGCCTGGCCGTCCCGGCATCAGGTCCTGGAAATAGAGCATGCCGATACCGGCGATGATGCCGATAAAGATGGCGTTGAACAACTGCAATACCATCAGCGCCAGCTTGAATTTAAACACCACCAGCCCGGCATAAAACAGGATGCCTGCCGCCACGGCGAACAGCATCATATTGCGTTTGCCGAAGCGTTTGACGTAATAACCGGCCAGCAGCATCGCCGGGATCTCCAGCCCGGCGGCCGTGCCCATCAAAAGCCCCGCCAGGTTCTCCGGCAGGCCCAGATCGGCGGTGATATACAGCGGCATGTCGATGATGTACATGGTATTGCAGGTCCACATCAGCACCGAGGCGATAAACAGCCGCCTGACATCCGGATTCCGCCAGGCGCTGACCGGGACAATCGGTGCCGAAGGCGCTGCGATTAGCGTATCGGCAGGTTCTACCGGCACAACACGCGGCACCGAAGGCAGCGTAAACCACACCAGCAATGCACAGATTGCAAAAGTCGCCGCAGCAATGACGAACATCACCGTAAAGCCGTAATTCAGCGCCAGCGTAAACGACAGCGGCGGGCCAATGACCCAGGCCAACGACAGCTGCGCACGCATGACCGAGCTGAACATCACCACTTCACGCGCCGAGCTGTCGGCATATTCCCGCGCCAGTGCAAAAATCTGCGGCATGGCGGTGTTGGCAATCGCCGACAGCAGCACCCCGGCCGTGATCAGCGTCAAATAGTCGCGGTTGAAGGCAAAAAGCAGGCAATTGCCGACCGCCATCAGGCAACACACCAGGATCAGTTTGCGTCGATCGCCGCGCGTGTCCGAGCGTTTGGCCAGCAGAAAACTGACCGCAATACCGACAATGGCGTTAACGGTATAGAACAGACCCACCCACAGCGGCCGGACTTTAACCTCGGTGGTTAAAAACAGGCTCAGGGTCGGTGCCAATAGCGCGCCGGCAATACCGGAAAGGAAAGCAATCAGCAGGAAAGCGGCAAAGACGGGATTAAAGCGGCGTGGCAGCCAATGCAGTCGTTTCATATCGTCGTCTCTGGGCTTTAATGCGGAAGACAGAACCTTAGGCCAAGGGGAAAAAATTGCAAGAATATCCCCACAGCCCACAATAAAAAAACCAGTGGGTATGACCCCACTGGCTGGTGAACAACACCATTACTCAGAAACACTTTCGCTACCGAAGCCTCAGAGGTGCTCGCGGTATTGCTTGTCCGTCATTGACGCGATATCCCATTGGGTCAGGTGGGCCAACATCTCCAGCCGCGCCTGTTCAGGCACCAGCCCCAACCAGTCGGCGTGCTGCCGACGTATCGCACTGAAGTAGCGCTGATAGAACTGTTTTGACAAGAAAACTTTCATCCGTCGCCCTCCCCCTTTCATTGAGGAAAATTATCGGCGTAATATAGGGAAAGATAAATTGATGGGTTACCGCCGGAACCTTCCTCTTTTATGTCCACATCCCGATTGCAACAACAGTTCATTCGCCTGTGGCAGCGCTGCCACGGTGAAGCGACCGAAACCACGCTACAGGAGCTGGCCGAAGTGCTCAGCTGTTCCCGCCGCCACGTGCGTTCGTTACTGGGTGCCATGCAACAGCAGGGCTGGCTGACCTGGCAGGCAGAGTCGGGGCGCGGCAAGCGTTCGCAACTGACCTTTCACTATACCGGTCTGGCGCTGCAGCAGCAGCGTGCCGAGGAGTTGCTGGAGCAGGATCGTATCGATCAGCTGGTGCAACTGGTCGGCGATAAAAACGTAGTGCGACAGATGCTGCTATCCCAGCTGGGCCGCAGCTTTCGTCAGGGTAAACACATTCTGCGCGTGCTCTATTACCGCCAACTGTACAATCTGTTGCCGGGTTCGGCGTTGCGGCGCTCGGAAACCCATTTGGCCCGACAGATTTTCAGCGGCCTGACGCGGATAAACGAGGAAAACGGGGAACTTGAATCCGACCTTTCTCATCATTGGCAAGCTTTAACGCCGTTGCATTGGCGATTTTATCTACGCCCGGCCATTCATTTTCACCATGGGCGCGAGCTGGAAATGGAGGATGTCATCCGTTCGCTCAGCCGGTTGATGCCACAACCGCTGTTCTCCCATATCGAACGCGTGACTTCGCCGACGCCTTACGTGATTGACGTGCATTTGCACGCGCCCGATTACTGGCTGCCGTGGCTGCTGGGCAGCGTTCACGCCATGATATTGCCGCGCGAGTGGCAGAGCCTGCCGGAATTCTCGCGCCATCCGGTAGGGACCGGCCCCTACAGCGTGGTGCGCAATCACCGCAGCCAGATGAAAATTCACGCCTTTGACGATTACTTTGGCTATCGCGCGCTGATCGACGAGGTCAATATCTGGGTGCTGCCAGAGGTGACCGAAGAACTGGTGCACTCCGGCGTACAGCTACAGGCGGACGATACCGGGAAAAACGAGCTGGAAAGCCGGCTGGAAGAAGGCTGCTATTTTCTGCTGTTCGATCAGCGCTCACCGCTGGCCGCCGATCCGATCATGCGCAGCTGGTTGTGTGAACTGATCAATCCCATTTCGCTCCTGAGCAATGCCGGCCCTGTTTATCAACGCTATTGGTCACCGGCCTACGGCATTCTGCCGCGCTGGCACCACAATCGCGCGCTGGCTTTGCAGCCCAAACCGGCCGGTTTGACCGAGCTGACCCTGACCTACTACAGCGAACACTCAGAGTTTCACGCCATTCAGCAGGCCATCGAACCCTTGCTCGCGCAGCACGGCATCAAGCTGAATATTCAGATTGTCGATTACGCTACCTGGCATAAAGGCGACGCGAGCACCGACCTGTGGCTCGGCAGCGCCAACTTTTACCTGCCACTGGAGTTTTCACTGTTCGCCACCCTGTATGAACTGCCGCTGATGCAGCACTGCATGAGTGAGGACTTGTCCGAAGATGCGGCGCTGTGGCGCGCCAATGCGCTGCCGCTGGCGGATTTTTGCCAACGTCTGGTCAGCGGCCATCAATTGCATCCCCTGTTCCACCACTGGCTGCAACTGCATGGCCAGCGCAGCATGCGCGGCGTACGAATGAACACTCTGGGTTGGTTTGATTTCAAATCTGCCTGGTTTGCCCCCCCGGAAGCATAAGCACCTTTCACCGGCGCCCGTTAGTCTTTACAATGGCGCCGTCTCAACGGGGTGCAAAACGCCAGCGGCCGGTTTTGCTGAGAACAAACCCGTCGAACCTGATCCGGTCAATACCGGCGGAGGGATTTGAGCCCAGCGATCCGGCATCAGCCGCTTGCCCCCTCAGATACCCTTGCCCCCCTAAATTTTCAGGAGTGCAAAGTGGTCAAAAAAAGCCTGCCCTTGTTACTGTTGCTGTGCGCCGCATCGGTGTTCGCCAAGCCCACGCTGACGGTCTACACCTACGATTCCTTCGCCGCTGACTGGGGCCCTGGCCCGGCGGTTAAAAAGGCCTTTGAGGCCCAGTGCGATTGCGAGCTGAAATTTGTCGCGTTGGAAGACGGTGTCTCACTGCTTAACCGCCTGCGCATGGAGGGCAAAAACAGCGCCGCCGACGTGGTGCTGGGGCTGGACAACAACCTGCTGCAGGCTGCGCAACAAACCGGGTTATTCGCGCCAAGCGACGTCGACAGCAGCAAATTGAGCGTCCCGGGCGGCTGGCAAGACCAAACCTTCGTGCCTTATGACTACGGCTACTTTGCCTTCGTTTATAACAAAGAAAAGCTGAAGAACCCGCCCAAAAGCCTGCATGAGCTGGTCGACAGCAGCCAGAACTGGAAAGTGATCTACGAGGATCCGCGTACCAGTACCCCAGGTTTGGGTCTGCTGCTGTGGATGCAGAAAGTGTATGGCGATCAGGCACCGGCGGCCTGGCAGAAGCTGGCGAAGAAGACCGTCACCGTGACCAAGGGCTGGAGCGAAGCCTATGGCCTGTTCCTGAAAGGCGAAGGCGATTTGGTGCTCAGCTACACCACCTCCCCGGCTTACCATCTGATTGAAGAAAAAAAAGACGGTTACGCCGCGGCCAACTTCAGTGAAGGCCATTATCTGCAGGTGGAAGTGGCGGGCAAACTCAAGGCCGGCAAGCAGCCTGAGTTGGCGGAACGCTTTATGCAATTTATGGTATCCCCGGCGTTCCAAAATGCCATTCCTACCGGCAACTGGATGTACCCGGTGATCAAGACCTCACTGCCGGCCGGATTTGACCAAATGACCGTGCCGCAGACCGCCTTGCAATACAGCGCAGAAGAAGTGGCCAAACAACGCAGCAACTGGATCCGGGCATGGCAAACCGCCGTCAGCCACTGATCCCGCAGTGGCTCTGGCCGGGGCTGCTGGCCGCCGGCCTGATCCTGACCATCGCCGTGCTGGCGATGGGGTCGCTGTGGCGGCACGCCCCGGACAGCGACTGGCGTGGTTTATGGCAAGACAGCTACCTGTGGCACGTGGTGCGCTTTACGTTTTGGCAAGCCCTGCTGTCCGCGCTGATCTCGGTGCTGCCCGCGATTCTGTTGGCTCGGGCGCTCTATCGCCGCCGTTTCCCCGGCCGTCAGTTACTGCTGCGGCTCTGCGCCATGACGCTGGTGCTGCCGGTACTGGTGGCGGTGTTCGGCCTGCTCAGCGTCTATGGCCGCCAGGGCTGGTTGGCAATGCTGTGTGGCTGGCTGGGCATTAACTACAGTTTCACGCCTTATGGTCTGCAGGGCATCCTGCTGGCGCACATGTTTTTCAACCTGCCGTTGGCGACACGTCTGTTGCTGCAGGCGCTGGAAAACATTCCGGTTGAACAGCGCCAATTGTCAGCCCAGCTCGGCATGAGCGGTTGGCAGCAGTTTCGCTTTGTCGAATGGCCGGCGCTGCGCCGTCAAATCCTGCCGAGCGGCGCGCTGATCTTTATGCTGTGCTTCGCCAGCTTCGCCACCGTACTGTCGCTGGGAGGCGGCCCGCAGGCGACCACCATCGAACTGGCCATCTATCAGGCGCTCAGTTACGACTACGATCTCAGCCGCGCCGCCCTGCTGGCGCTGATCCAACTGACATGCTGCCTGGGACTGGTGATATTCAGCCAGCGGCTGAGCCAGGCGCTGCCGGTCGGCAATACCCATGCCCATATCTGGCGTAATCCGGAAGACAGCCTGTGGCGACGCATCAGTGACTTTTTGCTGATTGCCGCCGCGTTGCTGCTGCTGTTGCCCCCACTGCTGGCGGTGATCGCCGACGGCGCCAATCAAACGCTGGTCAGCGTCCTGCAGCAACAGGTGTTGTGGCAGGCGTTGTTCACTTCGTTGCGCATTGCTCTGGGGGCGGGCGTACTTTGTGTCGTGCTGGCCATGATGCTGCTATGGAGCAGCCGTGAGCTGAAGCTGCAACAGAGGCTCCGTTGGGGCCACGCGCTGGAGCTGAGCGGCATGGTGATCCTGGCGATGCCGGGCATCGTGCTGGCCACCGGTTTCTTCCTGCTGTTAAGCGACACCGTCGGGCTGCCGCAGTCGCCGTATGCGCTGGTGATCCTCACCAATGCGTTGATGGCCGTGCCCTATGCGCTAAAAGTGTTGGAAAACCCCATGCGCGACCTGGCCGAACGCTATAATCCGCTGTGCCTGTCGCTGGATATTCAGGGCTGGCAGCGGCTACGCTGGATTGAGCTGAAAGCGCTGCGCCGCCCGTTGGCCCAGGCGCTGGCCTTCGCCTGCGTGCTGTCGATCGGCGATTTCGGCGTGGTGGCGCTGTTTGGCAACGAACATTTCCGCACCCTGCCTTTTTACCTGTACCAGCAGATCGGCGCCTACCGCAGCAATGACGGCGCGGTCACCGCGTTGCTGTTGCTGCTGCTGTGCTTCCTGCTGTTTACCCTGATCGAACGCTTACCGGGCCGCCATGCTAAAGCTTGAAAAACTGACCTATCTGTATGAACACCTGCCAATGCGCTTCGACCTGCGTATTCAACCGGGCGAACGCGTCGCGGTGCTGGGTCCCAGCGGGGCGGGGAAAAGTACCCTGCTCAGCCTGATCGCCGGTTTTCTGCCGGCCGCCAGCGGCAGGTTGCTGCTTAACGGCAGCGACCACACCGGCACACCGCCGGCCAAACGCCCGGTCTCGATGTTGTTTCAGGAAAATAACCTGTTCGCCCACCTGACGGTGGAGCAGAACATCGGCTTGGGCCTGGATCCCGGCCTGCGGCTGAATGAAGAGCAGAAGTGGCAGTTGGCGCAAATTGCCCGGCAAGTGGGGCTGGAAGAACATCTGCCCCGCCTGCCGTCGCAGCTTTCCGGTGGCCAACGTCAGCGCGCCGCCCTGGCGCGTTGCCTGATCCGCCAGCGGCCCATCCTGTTGCTCGACGAACCTTTTTCGGCGCTCGATCCGGCTTTACGCAATGAGATGCTGCAATTGCTGCAGGAGGTTTGCGACCAGAGAAACCTGACGCTGTTAATGGTATCGCACAACCTGGATGACGCCGCACGCATTGCGCCACGGACCCTGCTGGTGGTGGACGGCCGCATTTATTACGACGGTCCGACGCAGGCACTGCTGGACGGCAGCGCGCCGGAAGCCAAGGTGCTGGGCATTTCACACAAACCGTGATCTTCCGCCCGTTTTTTATGCTGTGCAAATAAACCTGTTGTGCGAATTTTTCGCCTGTGGTTTTATAAAAACCTGACTTTTTTTACTGATGATAAGGTTCCCTGTGATCGCATCCTCGCTGACTTCGACCCTACTAATTACCGCGCTACCAGCCGCGGTGGTCGTCGTGCGTGTGGTGGTGGTCGTCGGCAATGCGCCGTAGGGTCCGAATCAACGCATCGATTCCCAAACCCCGCCGGCGCAAACCGGGCGGGGTTTTTAGTTTTAGCCCCCTGCCCAGAAAAGCAAACCGGCCTTGAGAAAGGATAGGAACATGGCAATTTCGGGCACGCCACATCAAGGTAACCGCTTCACTGGCGCAGAGTTGATCGTTCATCTGCTGGAGCGTCAGGGCATCACCACCGTCGCCGGTATTCCCGGCGGCGCGGCACTGCCGCTGTATGACGCGCTGAGCCAAAGCACCCGCATTCATCACGTCCTGGCTCGCCACGAGCAGGGGGCGGGTTTTATGGCGCAGGGTATGGCACGCGCTAACGGCAAGGCGGCGGTTTGTATCGCCTCGAGCGGCCCCGGTGCGACCAATCTGGTCACCGCCATCGCCGACGCCAAACTCGATTCTATCCCGCTGGTGTGCATCACCGGCCAGGTGCCCTCTTCGATGATTGGTACCGACGCCTTCCAGGAAGTAGACACCTACGGCATCTCGATTCCTATCACCAAGCACAACCATTTGGTCCGCGATATCCGCGAACTGCCGCAGGTGATCTGCGACGCATTCCGCATCGCTGAATCCGGCCGCCCTGGCCCGGTGTGGATCGACGTACCGAAAGATGTGCAAACGGCGGTTATCAGCCTGGACGAACTGCCGCCGATCGCCGTTCCCGATGCGGCACCAACCTTTGAAGCCACCGCCGTGGCGCAGGCCGCCGCGATGATCAACCAGGCCAAACGACCGGTGTTGTATTTGGGCGGCGGCATCATCTGCGCCAACGCCTATCAGCAGGCCATTGAGCTCGCTGAACGCGCTAACCTGCCCACCACCATGACGCTGATGGCATTGGGCGCCATGCCGGTGCAGCATCCGTTGTCGCTGGGCATGCTGGGTATGCACGCGGCGCGCAGTACCAACTTTATTCTGCAAGAGGCTGATTTACTGATCGTGCTGGGCGCGCGCTTTGACGATCGGGCGATTGGCAAGACCGAGCAATTCTGTCCAAACGCCAGCATCATTCACGTAGATATCGATCGCGCCGAACTGGGCAAGGTCAAACAGGCCAATATTGCCATTCACGCCGACGTTGGACAGGTACTGCAACAACTGCTGCCTCAAATCGAAGCGCAGCCACGCAGTGAATGGCTGAGTACCGTCAATGATCTCAAGCGCGAGTTCCCGTTCAGCATGCCTAACGCCGAAGATCCGCTGAGCCACTACGGGCTGGTGTTGGCTGCCGCGCGCTGCGTGGACGAAAGCGCCATCATTACCACCGACGTGGGGCAACATCAGATGTGGGTGGCGCAAGCCTATCCGCTGAGCCGGCCGCGCCAGTGGCTGACCTCCGGCGGGCTGGGCACCATGGGCTTCGGCTTGCCGGCAGCGATCGGCGCAGCCTTGGCCGAACCCCAGCGTAAGGTGCTGTGTTTCTCCGGCGACGGCAGCCTGATGATGAACATTCAGGAAATGGCAACCGCCGTCGAGCAGGACTTGGACGTGAAAATCATCCTGATGAACAACCAGGCGTTGGGGTTGGTGCACCAGCAGCAAACGCTGTTCTACCAGCAGCGCATCTTCGCCGCCGCCTATCCCAAACGCACCGACTTTATCAAGATTGCCGCCGGTTTCGGGATGGACACCTGCGATTTGAATGCCGCAGAAGATCCGCAGGCGGCACTGGCCGAAGCGCTCCAACGCCCGGGCCCTTGCCTGATCCACGCGCTGATTGATATTAATGAAAAAGTTTTCCCTATGGTGCCGCCGGGCGCTGCCAACATCGACATGATTGGAGAATAAGCCATGTCAGAACAACGCAATAACCCACAGGTGATCCTGGAACTGGCGGTACGTAACCACCCTGGCGTGATGTCGCACGTATGCGGTCTGTTTGCCCGCCGCGCCTTCAACGTGGAGGGCATTCTGTGCCTGCCGCTGAAAGACGGTAAGCAAAGCCGCATCTGGCTATTGGTGGCGGACGATCAACGTTTGGTGCAGATGATCAGCCAGGTAGAAAAACTCGAAGATGTGCTGCAGGTAAAACGCCACAGCGAAGACGTGCGGGTGTTTGAACAGCTGGAAGCCTTCTTCCAGTAAGGTGCAAAGGGGCGCCACGCTCCCGAATTTGATGACAAAGTTGTCTTTGCACCCGAGATACCCGGGCCTAGCGCACCGAGGGGCGCTCCGGCGGGCAAGCCGCTACGACCCCTGCGGCACGCTCTCCCTAATAACGAGCATTTTCAGCAGCCTGTGGGGCGTCACGCCCCCTTGTTATTGACCGGCCAACACCTTCCACAGCAGGTGACGGTAGACCGGCATCAGCGGTTGCTGGTGCAGGTAATAAAAGGTGCCGATCGCCAATCCCCAGCTCAGGACGCAGGCCATCCGCAAACGCACCGGCGACAGCCACTTGCCAAGCCGGTCGACGCTGCGTTTGCCTTCGCGCCACCATCGCCAGCTCAGCCAGGCGGCCAGCCAAATCAATACCACTACCGCAAACAGCAGCCATTTAAATAACGCGCTGTTGGCGCTGGCAGGGATGTCGATGGCTACGCCGGCCAAAATCCCCGGGAAGAAATAGACTGGCGGCCAGGCAATACAGCCGATGATGTTAGGCAACGCGAACTTATACGGCGGCAAATCGAGCATGCCGGCCACCATCGGCACCAGCGGGCGCGTTGGGCCGACAAAACGCCCAATCAGGATGGTCGCCATACTGTGTTGATGCAACGCGTGCTCTGTTTTGTCCAGCATCGCTTTGTTCTTCTTCAAGAATGACCAGCGGTGCAACGGCCCCTTGAAGGCGCGGCCGATAAAGTAAGAAATCCAGTCGCCCAACAGGCAACCCACGATGCCCGCCGCCCAGGCATAATAGAAATCTACCTGACCGCTGCCGATCAACGCACCGATACTGGCCATCATGACCGTGCCGGGCAGCAACAGCCCCACCAGCGCCAGCGATTCCAGAAACGCGACAAACATGACCACCATCAGAGTGAAAGCCAGTGACTGGGTGATCAAGTGCTGTAAATAGGCTTCCATTAAACCTCTGTTCGTTATCCAAAGCGCGTGGGCGTGGGATTGTCCGGTGCGGCCGGGAGCGAGTCAACCGGTGAATTGTATGCTTTTTTGGCAGAACTGTGCGACCATGGACAATTACTGTATAAAAACCCATACTATAATTTATCTATCCCCCTTTCAGCTTAGCTTCTCAGGAACAGCGTGATGTCACTCCAACAGGGTTTCTTGCTCACCCGCCACTGGCGTGATACGCCTGCCGGCACCGAGGTGGAGTTTTGGCTGGCGACCGACAATGGGCCGCAGCAACTTCGTCTGACGCCGCAGACCTCCGTAGCCTTTATCCCGGTCGAACAGCGCCAGCGCGCCGAACTGCTGCTGCGTGAGGAGCGGCAACTGGAGCTGAAACCCCTGCCGTTGACTGACTTTCACCATCGCCCGGTAGTGGGGTTGTACTGCCGTCAGCACCGCCAATTGATCAAGCTGGAAAAGTTGCTGAAAGACGGCGGCGTCAATGTCTACGAAGCCGATATCCGTCCGCCGGAACGCTACCTGATGGAGCGTTTCATCACCGCACCGGTGTGGTTCAGCGGTCAGGCCAACGGTAATGGCCCGCTGCAGGGCGGCCAAATGAAACCGGCGCCGGAATACCGCCCAACCTTGAAGCTGGTCTCTCTGGACATTGAAACCACCGCGCACGGCGAACTGTACTCGATTGCCCTGGAAGGTTGCGGCCAGCGCCAGGTTTACATGCTCGGGCCCGCCAACGGCGGCAATGAACCGCTGGATTTTGAGTTGGAATACTGCGTCAGCCGCCCGCAAATGCTGGAACGACTGAATCAATGGCTTGAACG
Organism: Serratia sp. OS31; assembly: GCF_014164835.1. Lineage (NCBI taxonomy): Bacteria > Pseudomonadati > Pseudomonadota > Gammaproteobacteria > Enterobacterales > Yersiniaceae > Serratia > Serratia sp. OS31. Next base: position 18,416 of record NZ_JACJFQ010000001.1, read on the forward strand.
GCACGATCCCGACGCCATTATTGGCTGGAACCTGGTGCAGTTCGATTTACGCGTGCTGCAAAAACACGCCGAACGCTATCAGATCCCATTGAGACTGGGCCGTGGCGGCAACCTGCTGGAGTGGCGCGAACACGGTTTCAAACAGAATCACTTTTTCGCTTCCGCCGCCGGTCGCCTGATTATCGACGGCATTGAAGCCTTGAAATCCGCCACCTGGAACTTCCCTTCGTTCAGCCTAGAACACGTGTCGCAAACGCTGCTGGGAGAAGGCAAGTCTATCGATAATCCGTACCAACGCATGGCCGAAATCGACCGACGCTTTGCCGAAGACAAGCCGGCGCTGGCGCGTTACAACCTGAAAGACTGCGAACTGGTTACGCGGATTTTTGCCAAAACCGAGTTGCTGACCTTCCTGCTGGAACGCGCCACGGTTACCGGGCTGGCAGCCGACCGCAGCGGCGGTTCGGTGGCCGCCTTCAGCAATCTGTATATGCCGCGCATGCATCGGCTGGGCTTTGTGGCCCCCAACCTCGGCGAGCAGCCCGAGGAACACAGCCCCGGCGGGTTTGTGATGGATTCACAACCCGGCCTGTATGACTCGGTGCTGGTGCTGGATTACAAGAGCCTGTACCCCTCGATCATCCGCACTTTTCTGATCGACCCGGTCGGCTTGGTGGAAGGAATGCGGCACCCAGGCGATGCGGACTCGGTGCCCGGTTTTCGCCACGCACGTTTTTCACGCAGCAAGCACTGTTTGCCGGCGATCGTCGAGCAGATCTGGCAAGGCCGTGAAGCGGCGAAACGTCAGCAAAACAAAGCCCTGTCGCAGGCCTTAAAGATCATCATGAACGCGCTGTATGGCGTATTAGGATCGAGCGGCTGTCGCTTTTTCGATCCCCGATTAGCCTCGTCGATCACCCTGCGCGGCCATGAGATCATGCGGCAAACGCGCGAACTGATCGAGGCGCAGGGGTATCAGGTGATCTACGGCGATACCGACTCGACCTTCGTTTGGCTCAAACAGCCGCATGACGAGCAGCAAGCGGCGCAAATAGGCCGAACGCTGGTGCAACAGGTGAACCAATGGTGGCAACAGCATCTGCAGCAAGAGTACGGGCTGGAAAATGCGCTGGAACTGGAGTTTGAAACCCATTACTCGCGTTTCCTGATGCCCACCATTCGCGGCGCCGAGCAGGGCAGCAAGAAACGTTACGCCGGGCTTATCGCCCAGCCAGACGGCAGTGAAGAGATGGTCTACAAGGGATTGGAAACGGTGCGTACCGACTGGACGCCGCTGGCGCAACAGTTTCAGCGTCTGCTGTATGAACGCATTTTCAAACGCCAGCCCTACCAGGATTTTGTGCGTGAATACGTTAGTCAAACGCTTAACGGCGAGTTCGACGATCGGCTGGTCTACCGCAAGCGTCTGCGCAGGAAGCTGGACGACTATCAGCGCAACGTTCCGCCGCATGTGCGCGCAGCACGCATCGCCGACGACTATAATCGTCAGCAGGGACGACCGTTGCAATACCAAAACGGCGGCTGGATCAGCTATATCATGACCGTGGCCGGGCCGGAGCCGCTGGAGACCCAGCAGTCGGCGATTGATTATCCCCATTATCTGGAGCGCCAGCTGCAGCCGGTGGCTGACGCTATACTGCCATTTTTACATGACGATTTTACGACGCTGGTGACCGGGCAGATGGGACTGTTTTGACATTCCACCCGCCAAGCGGGCTTTGGTGAAGGGTTAAGAAAAATCATCGGGTTTTGCAGGTGACGAACGCGTCGCCTTCCATTACCATAGCGCCCTTCCCAAATTCTGGCCCCACACACCCCCCATGTCGTCTGACGATGTATGCATGGGATGAATAGCTATTGCCCGCCATATTAAAATAAATCGGGATTAGCAGACGTTTGATACGGGTGCCGCGGCCCTTTCCGCCCGGTAACAAGACTTACTTAAAAGAATCGAGCCGACAATATATGCCTTTTACACTTGGTCAACGCTGGATCAGCGATACGGAAAGCGAATTAGGACTGGGAACCGTCGTGGCACTGGATGCACGCATGATTACCCTGCTTTTCCCCGCAACCGGTGAAAACCGCCTCTACGCCAGAAATGACTCGCCAATCACCCGCGTGATGTTCAACCCGGGCGATACCATCAGCAACCACGAAGGGTGGGAGCTGCAGGTCGAAGAGGTCAAAGAGGATAACGGTCTGCTGACCTATATCGGCACCCGCCTGGATACCCAGGAGAGCGGTGTGGCGATGCGCGAAGTGCTGCTGGACAGCAAGTTGACCTTCAGCAAGCCGCAGGATCGCCTGTTTGCCGGCCAGATCGACCGTATGGACCGTTTCGCCCTGCGTTTCCGCGCGCGTAAATACCAGAGCGAGCAGTATCGCCTGCCGTTTGCCGGCCTGCGCGGCATGCGTGCCAGCCTGATCCCGCACCAGTTGCATATCGCCTATGAAGTCGGCCAGCGCCATGCGCCGCGCGTTTTGTTGGCGGACGAAGTGGGACTGGGTAAAACCATCGAAGCCGGGATGATCATCCACCAGCAACTGCTGGCAGGCCGTGCCGAGCGCGTATTGATCGTGGTGCCGGAAACCCTGCAACACCAGTGGCTGGTCGAAATGATGCGCCGCTTCAACCTGTATTTCTCTCTGTTCGACGACAGCCGTTACTCAGAGGCCAAACTCGACAGCAGCAACCCGTTCGAAACCGAACAGCTGGTGATCTGTTCGCTGGACTTCGTGCGCCGCAACAAACAGCGCCTGGAAGAGTTGGCCGATGCCCAGTGGGACCTGCTGGTGGTGGATGAAGCTCACCACCTGGCTTGGAGCGAAGACGCACCAAGCCGTGAATACCAGGTGATCGAGCAGTTGGCAGAGCACATCCCCGGCGTGCTGCTGCTGACCGCAACCCCGGAGCAGCTTGGCCAGCAAAGCCACTTCGCTCGTCTGCGCCTGCTGGATCCGAACCGTTTCCACGACTACCACGATTTTGTTGCCGAACAGCAAAAATATCGCCCGGTGGCCGATGCCGTCACCCTGCTGCTGAGCGGCGAGCGCCTGGCCGACGACAAGCTGAACCTGCTCGGCGAGCTGATCGACGAACAAGACATTGAACCACTGCTGAAAGCCGCCAACAGCGACGGCGAAAACAGCGAGCAGGCGCGTCAGGAACTGGTCACCATGCTGATGGACCGCCACGGCACCAGCCGCGTGCTGTTCCGCAACACCCGCAACGGTGTCAAAGGTTTCCCGCACCGCAACCTGCACCAAATCAAGCTGCCGCTGCCGACCCAGTACCAGACCGCCATTAAAGTGTCCGGCATCATGGGCGCGAAGAAAACCGTTGAGGCGCGCGCACGCGACATGCTCTATCCAGAGCAAATCTATCAGGAATTCGAAGGCGAGAACGCCACCTGGTGGAACTTCGATCCCCGCGTTGAATGGTTACTGAATTATCTGGTGGCCAATCGCCACGAAAAAGTGCTGGTGATCTGCGCCAAGGCCGCCACCGCGCTGCAATTGGAGCAAGTGCTACGGGAACGTGAAGCCATCCGCGCCGCCGTCTTCCACGAAGGCCTGTCGATTATCGAACGCGACCGCGCCGCCGCTTACTTCGCCTCCGAAGAAGACGGTGCCCAGGTGCTGTTGTGCTCCGAGATCGGCTCCGAAGGCCGTAACTTCCAGTTCGCCAGCCACCTGGTGATGTTCGACCTGCCGTTCAACCCGGATCTGCTGGAACAGCGTATTGGCCGTCTGGACCGTATCGGCCAGATGCATGACATTCAAATCATGGTGCCGTACCTGGAGAACACCGCTCAGGCAGTGCTGGGCCGCTGGTTCCACGAAGGGCTGGATGCCTTCGAACATACCTGCCCAACCGGCCGTACCATTTACGACAGCGGCTACGAGCAGCTGATCGCTTTCCTGGCTTCGCCGACCGAACAGGAAGGGCTGGACGAGTTCATTCACGCCTGCCGTCAGCAGCACGACCAGCTGAAAATACAGTTGGAGCAGGGCCGTGACCGCCTGCTGGAAATGCACTCCAACGGCGGCGAGAAAGCGCAGGCGCTGGCGGAAGCCATTGCCAATCAGGACAACGACGTCAATCTGGTGGGCTTCGCGCTGAACCTGTTCGACATCGTCGGCATCAACCAGGACGATCGCAGCGACAACCTGATTGTGCTGACGCCGTCCGACCACATGCTGGTGCCGGATTTCCCGGGTCTGCCGCAGGACGGCTGCACCGTCACCTTCGATCGCGAACAGGCTCTGTCGCGTGAGGATGCCCAGTTCGTCAGTTGGGAACACCCGATTATCCGCAACGGTCTGGACTTGATCCTGTCCGGCGATACCGGCAGCTGTGCTGTTTCCCTGTTGAAAAACAAGGCGCTGCCGGTCGGTACCCTGCTGGTCGAGCTGGTGTACGTGGTCGAAGCGCAGGCACCGAAGCACCTGCAGCTGACCCGCTTCCTGCCGCCAACGCCAATCCGCATGTTGATGGATCGCAAAGGCACCAATCTGGCCGCGCAGGTTGAATTCGAAAGTTTCAACCGCCAGTTGAACGCGGTCAACCGCCATACCTCCAGCAAGCTGGTCAATGCGGTGCAACAGGATGTGCACGCCATGTTGCAACAGGCGGAAAGTCTGGTTGAAGATCAGGCTCGCGCCCTGATCGAGCAGGCTAAACAGGAAGCGGATGACAAGCTGAGCACCGAGCTGGCACGTCTGGAAGCGCTGAAAGCGGTCAATCCAAACATTCGTGATGACGAAGTGGAAGCGCTGGAGTTCAACCGCAAGCAGGTGTTGGTCAACCTGAATGAAGCGGGATGGCGTCTGGATGCGATCCGTCTGGTGGTCGTTACCCACCAGTAACCCGTGCATGGGGAACTGCGGTTCCCCTTGCCGTTACTCTCAGCGGAGCCAACAAAATGGAACCCTACAATCCCCCGCAGGGCCCGATGCATATCCTGTATCAGGATGAGCACATTATCGTGGTCAACAAGCCAAGTGGCCTGCTGTCGGTGCCGGGACGAGCGCCGGAAAACAAAGACAGCCTGATGACGCGTATTCAGGCAGACTTTCCGGCTGCCGAATCGGTGCATCGTCTGGATATGGCCACCAGTGGGGTGATTGTGGTGGCGCTGAACAAGGCGGCCGAACGTGAACTGAAGCGCCAGTTCCGTGAGCGTGAGCCGAAGAAGTCCTATATCGCCCGCGTATGGGGGCATTTGGCGCAGGATGAAGGCCTGGTGGATTTGCCGCTGATTTGCGACTGGCCGAATCGGCCACTGCAGAAAGTGTGTTTCGAGACCGGCAAAGCGGCGCAAACCGAGTATCTGGTGTTGTCACGCGACGCCGACGGCAGCACGCGGGTCAAACTCATGCCAATCACTGGCCGTTCGCACCAGCTGCGCGTGCATATGCTGGCGCTGGGTCACCCGATCCTCGGTGACGGTTTCTATGCCACGCCAGAAGCCAAAGCCATGGCGCCGCGTTTACAGCTGCATGCACAAGAGCTGCGCATTACCCATCCGGCTTTCCAGACGCCGATGCACTTTCGTGCCGAGCCCGACTTCTGACTGATATAAAGAGGGGCTCAGCGAATACCGAGCCCTCACCTCTTTTACTTAAAGCCTTTCTCGCGTTTGATCAGGTCATAAGCTGCCTGAATTTCCTGCGCTTTCTGCTTGGCCATTTCCATCATTTGCGGCGGCAAACCTTTCGCCACCAGCTTATCCGGATGGTGCTCGCTCATCAGCTTGCGGTAAGCACGCTTGATGGTAGTCGCGTCGTCGCTGCTGCTGACACCCAATACCTTGCAGGCGTCCTCCAGCGTGGGCCCGCGTTGCGCCTGTTGGTAACCGCCTTGCGAATAACCGCCCTGCTGACCACCGCCAAACTGGCGTCCGCCCTCCATCATGCTGAGGAACTGATCGAACTGCGCACGCGAAATGCCCAGCTCTTCGGCTATCACATACAGTACCTGACGCTCGTTAGGATGAAGTGACCCGTCGGCAAACGCCGCCTGGATCTGAATTTCCAGAAACATCCTAATCAGGTCAAAACGGCCAAAGCAGATGCTGCGGAACTGCTGCAGCGTTTCTCTCAGCGGGAACTGACTCTGTTTGCCTTCACGAAACGCCTGCTGCGCCGCGGTACGGGCTTCCCCGTGCAGCTGCAAACGATCCATAAACAGGCTGGCGATCTGAATATCCGCCTCGGTAACGCGCCCTTTTGATTTGGTCAGGTGGCCCATCACCTGAAAAGTGGTGCGGAAAAACAGCGTTTGCCGCGTTTGCTGGTCGGTAAAAAAGCCCCGGCTGCGCTTGTTGCTGCGCGCAGAGTCGATCATATGACCGACAATCAGCCCCAAAACTACACCCCAGAATCCCGCGCCAGCCCAAATGGCCACGATGACCCCGAGCAGTTTTCCCCAATACTGCATATACTCCTCAATTATCATGCCGAAAGCCGACTGCGCCCTTCCGTCTTAGGTAAGGGTTAAGGCGATTTTTCTCAGGATTTGGATTATCATACCTGTCATTTATCTTTGCGCCTATCGACGACGCAAGTAAACGGCCGGATTTAACACTAGCGCAACGCAGATGAGTGATATAGTCTCTGACCGTTTGCCGGACATGACGCCTCTGATGACGGAACACCAAAACCGCGTATGAAAAAAAGTTTCCCAACACTGCTGGCCACACTGATTTGGACGGCACTCTACAGTCAGCACGCGCTGGCTGACCTGGCCGAGCAATGTATGCTTGGCGTTCCTGTTTATGACAAACCGCTGGTCAGCGGCGATCCTAACAGCCTGCCCGTCACCATTCACGCTGATGACTCCCGCGCGGACTATCCGAAAAGCGCGCTGTTCACCGGTAACGTGAATATTGAACAAGGCAACAGCACCCTGACCGCCAAACAGGTGGAATTGAACCAGACGCAGGACGCGGGGCAAACCGAACCGGTTCGCACCGTGACCGCAACGGGTGACGTGCACTACAGCGACAACCAGATCAAGCTGAAAGGCCCGAAAGCCTGGTCGAACCTGAATAATAAAGATACCGACGTCTATGAAGGCGACTACCAAATGGTAGGCCGTCAGGGACGTGGCGACGCTGACAAAATGAAGATGCGCGGCGCCAACCGTTACACCATTTTGGAAAACGGGACCTTTACCTCCTGTTTGCCGGGCGATAACAGTTGGAGCGTAGTCGGTTCCGAAGTGATCCACGACCGCGAAGAGCAGGTCGCTGAAATCTGGAACGCCCGCTTCAAAATTGGCGGCGTACCGGTATTCTACAGCCCGTACCTGCAATTGCCGGTCGGTGATAAGCGCCGTTCCGGTTTCCTGATCCCGAACGCAAAATATGGCAGCAGCAATGGCTTTGAGTTCATGCTGCCGTATTACTGGAACATTGCGCCGAACTTCGACGCCACTATCACCCCGCATTACATGTCCAAACGTGGTCTGCAGTTACAGAACGAATTCCGTTATCTGGTGCAGCCGGGGCTGGGCCTGATGGAGTTCGATTGGTTGCCGGACGACAAGGAATACAGCAAGGACAATCCTGACGACAGTAAGCGTTGGTTGTTCTACTGGAATCACAACGGCGTGATGGATCAGGTGTGGCGTTTCAATGTCGACTACACCAAGGTCAGCGACTCCAAATACTTTACCGATCTGGATTCCAAATACGGTTCGACCACCGACGGTTATGCGACGCAGAAATTCAGCGTCGGCTACGCCATTGATAACTGGGACGCGACCTTAAGCTCCAAACAGTTCCAGATCTACGACGATACCGATCGCAGCAGCTCAGACTCCTACAAAGTTCAGCCGCAGCTCGACCTGAACTACTATAAAGAGGATCTTGGCCCGTTCGATTTCCGCATTTATGGCCAGGCCGCCAAGTTTATCAGCGTCAACCCGTATAGCCCGGACGCCACCCGTCTGCATATGGAACCGACGCTGAGCCTGCCGTTGACCAACGGCTGGGGCAGTATCAATACCGAAGCCAAGCTGCTGGCGACCCATTACCAGCAGGATATTCCTGACGGTTTCACCAACAACTACAAGAACCGTACCGGCAGCGATGCCCCCGATCTCGAAGATTCGGTCAACCGCGTGTTGCCGCAGTTCAAGGTCGACGGCAAGATGGTGTTCGATCGCCCAATGAACTGGTCCGAGGGCTATACCCAGACCCTCGAACCACGCGTACAGTACCTGTATGTCCCTTATCGCGACCAAAGCAACATCTACACCTACGACACCACGCTGCTGCAAACCGACTACTCCGGCTTGTTCCGCGACCGCACCTACAGCGGCCTGGATCGCATTGCCTCACAGAACCGCGTATCGACCGGTTTGACCTCGCGCATTTATGATGACGCGCTGGTTGAACGTTTTAACGTTTCCGTGGGTCAAATCTACTACTTCAGCCGTTCCCGGACCGGCGATAAGACGACGAATTACGACAACAATGACGACACCGGCAGCCTGGCCTGGGCCGGCGACACCTATTGGAAGATTGACGATCGTTGGGGCCTGCGTGGCGGCCTGCAGTATGATACGCGTCTCAATAGCGTCTCATTGGGTAATGCCGTGGTGGAATACCGCCAGGATTCCGAGCGCGTATTGCAGTTGAACTACCGTTACGCTACGCCGGAGTATATTGAAACCGCACTGAACACCAGGCAGGTGCCGGCTTATCAGGACGGTATTTCGCAGGTGGGCGTCACCGGCAGTTGGCCAATCGCCGATCGCTGGGCCGTCGTGGGGGCTTATTACTACGACACCCGTGCCCAACAGTCCGCCGATCAGTTGCTCGGTCTGAAGTACAACACCTGCTGCTGGGCAGTGACCTTGGGCTATGAGCGCAAGATCACCGACTGGAACAACAGCAACAATACCAGCGTTTATGACAACAAAGTTTCATTCAACATCGAACTGCGTGGCCTGAGCAGCGATCACAGTCTGGGCTCCGCGGAAATGTTGCGTTCCGGCATACTGCCTTACCAGCGTGCATTTTGATACTTTGTAACACTTTGAAAACGAGAACTTTCACCCGCATTTGCGGATTACAGAATGGGAAAAGTATGAAGAACTGGAGAACGCTTATTCTCGGATTGGTGGTTTGTGCCAATACCGCGTTCGCAGCACCCCAAGAAGTGGATAAAGTCGCCGCCGTCGTGGATAACGGCGTGGTACTTGAGAGCGACGTAAACACCCTGTTGCAGTCGGTGAAGCTCAATGCGCAGCAGGCCGGTCAGCAATTGCCGGATGACAAGACCCTGCGTCACCAGATCCTTGAACGTCTGATTATGGATAACATCCAGCTGCAGATGGCCAAGAAAATGGGGATTAACGTCTCCGATGCCGATCTGGACAAAGCCATCGGCAACATCGCCGCGCAGAACAAAATGAGCATCGATCAGATGCGCAGTCGTCTGGCGTATGAAGGCCTGAACTACAACACTTACCGTTCACAGATCCGCAAAGAAATGCTGATCAGTGAAGTGCGCAACAACGAAGTTCGCCGCCGCGTCACCATCCTGCCTCAGGAAGTAGACTCACTGGCTACCCAGGTTGGCGCTCAGAACGGCAGCGACACCGAAATGAACATCAGCCACATCCTGATCCCTCTGCCGGAAAACCCGTCGCAGGCGCAGGTTGACGATGCTGAAGCCCTAGCTAAAAAGCTGATGGGCGAAATCAACGGCGGTGCCGACTTCGGCAAGCTGGCGATCTCCTACTCTGCCGATTCCCAGGCGCTGAAAGGCGGCAACATGGGCTGGGGCAAGCTGCAGGAGATCCCTACCCTGTTCGCTGAAAGACTGGTTAACGCCAAAAAAGGCGAAGTGGTTGGGCCAATCCGTTCCGGCGTAGGCTTCCACATCCTGAAAGTGAATGATATCCGCGGCGCCAACCAGTCTGTGTCGGTTACCGAAGTTCATGCTCGCCATATTCTGCTGAAACCTTCCGTAGTGCTGACCGACGATCAGGCGCGCGCCAAACTGCAGGCGGTAGCCGAAGCTATCAAGAGCGGTCGCGCCAAGTTTGCTGACGAAGCCAAACAGCTTTCTCAGGATCCGGGTTCTGCACTGCAGGGCGGCGATCTGGGTTGGGCTTCTCCAGACATCTACGATCCGGCCTTCCGAGACGCGTTGATGAAGCTGAGCAAAGGCGAAGTCAGCCAACCGGTGCACTCTTCCTTCGGCTGGCACCTGATCCAGCTGCTGGATACGCGTCAGGTGGACAAAACCGATGCGGCGCAAAAAGATCGCGCTTACCGCATGTTGTTCAACCGCAAGTTTGCTGAAGAAGCGCAGACCTGGATGCAGGAACAACGTGCTCAGGCTTACGTGAAGATCCTTGACGGTAATGCACAACAATAATCGTATCGTAATCACCCCCGGCGAGCCTGCCGGGGTTGGGCCGGATTTAGTGGCAGCGCTGGCGCAACAGGATTGGCCTGTTGAACTGGTGGTGTGCGCGGATCCGGCCTTGTTGCTTGAACGCGCCCGACAGTTGAACCTGCCGCTACAGCTGCGCACCTATCAGCCACAGCACCCCGCTCAGCCACAGCGTGCGGGTACGTTGACGGTGTTGCCGGTTACGACGGCTCATCCAGTGGTGGCCGGTGAGCTGAATGTGGGTAACAGCGCTTACGTGGTGGAAACGCTGGCGCGCGCCTGCGACGGTTGCCTAAACGGCGAGTTCGCTGCGCTGATCACCGGCCCGGTGAACAAGAGCGTGATCAACGACGCCGGAGTGCCCTTCATCGGTCATACCGAATTCTTTGCCGATCGCAGCGGTTGCGAGCGCGTGGTGATGATGTTGGCGACCGAAGAGCTGCGCGTGGCGCTGGCAACCACCCACCTGCCTTTGCTGGCGGTGCCTGGTGCCATCACTCGCCAAAGCCTGTTTGAAGTCATCCGCATTCTCGACAATGATCTGAAAACCAAATTTGGCATCGCCCAGCCGCAGATATATGTTTGCGGACTGAACCCGCATGCGGGAGAAGGCGGCCATATGGGACGCGAAGAGATAGATACCATCATCCCGGCGCTAGACGCGCTGCGTACTGAAGGTATTCATCTGATCGGCCCGCTGCCGGCGGACACCCTGTTCCAGCCCAAGTATCTGCAACATGCAGATGCGGTGCTGGCGATGTATCACGATCAGGGTCTGCCGGTGCTAAAATACCAAGGGTTCGGCCGGGCGGTAAACATTACCCTCGGTTTGCCTTTTATCCGTACCTCGGTCGACCACGGTACCGCTCTGGAACTGGCCGGCACCGGCACCGCCGATGCCGGCAGTTTCAAAACGGCCTTGAATCTCGCCATTAAAATGATAATTAATTGTAATGAATAATAAAGTCCACCAAGGGCACTTTGCCCGCAAACGCTTTGGACAGAACTTTTTAACCGATCAGTTTGTCATCGATAGCATTGTTTCCGCCATTCACCCGATGCCGGGTGAAGCCGTGGTGGAAATCGGTCCCGGCCTGGGCGCACTGACCGAGCCGGTCGGCGCACGCATGGACCGCATGACGGTGATTGAGCTCGACCGCGATCTGGCGGCTCGTCTGGCAAACCATCCGCAGCTGAAAGACAAACTGACCATTCACCAGCAAGATGCCATGACGGTGAACTTTGCCGAAATGGCCGAGCAGGCAGGCCAACCGCTGCGCGTATTTGGCAACCTGCCGTACAACATCTCGACGCCGCTGATGTTCCACCTTTTCAGCTATACTCAGGCCATTCGCGACATGCACTTTATGTTGCAAAAAGAGGTGGTCAACCGCCTGGTTGCCGGCCCTAACAGCAAAGCCTACGGGCGCTTAACCGTGATGGCGCAGTACTACTGCAACGTTATTCCGGTGCTGGAAGTGCCACCAGCTTCGTTCACTCCGGCGCCGAAAGTGGATTCCGCAGTGGTACGTCTGGTACCGCACAAGGTAAATCCAAATCCGGTGGGTGACGTGCGCATGCTGAGCCGCATTACGACTCAGGCGTTCAACCAGCGCCGGAAAACTGTCCGCAATAGCCTGGGGGATTTGTTCACTCCGGAGCAACTGACGGAATTGGGTATCGATCCGGTACTTAGAGCAGAAAATATTTCTGTGGCGCAATACTGTAAGCTGGCTAACTGGCTTTCAGCCAATCCCGCGCCGCAGCAATAAGGAGTAGTGATCATGATTGATTCGCCTCGCGTATGTATTCAGGTACAAAGTGTCTATGTGGAATCACAGTCGATACCTGAGGAAGAACGTTACGTCTTCGCTTATACCATCACCATTCGCAATTTGGGGCGTTTCAACGTGCAGCTGCTCGGCCGTTACTGGTTGATCACCAACAGCAATGGCCGTCAAACCGAAGTTCAGGGCGAAGGCGTGGTCGGCGAGCAGCCGCTCATTCCGCCCGGGGGCGAATTCCAATACACCAGCGGCGCCATTCTTGAAACGCCGTTGGGTACCATGGAAGGCCATTACGAAATGGTTGATCATCAGGGTCAGCCGTTCCAGACCGCTATTCCCGTGTTCCGCTTAGCCATTCCAACGCTGATTCACTGATTATGTCGACATATCTTATCGGCGACGTTCATGGCTGTTTTGATGAACTCAAGTCGCTATTGGCCCAGGTTGCCTTCGATCCCCAGCATGACCAGCTGTGGCTGACCGGCGATCTGGTGGCGCGTGGCCCCGGTTCGCTGGACGTGCTGCGCTACGTGCGTTCGCTCGGGCCGGCAGTCCGCATGGTGCTGGGCAATCACGATCTGCATCTGCTGGCCGTTTACGCCGGCATCAGCCGCAATAAGCCCAAAGATCGCATCACGCCGCTGCTGGAAGCCCCGGATGCCGATGAGCTGATCAACTGGCTGCGCCGCCAACCGGTGCTGCAGGTCGATGAGCAACTCAAGCTGGTGATGGCACATGCCGGCATCACGCCGCAGTGGGACATTGAAACCGCGCAAATTTGCGCCCGCGAAGTGGAAGCCGTATTGAGCAGCGACAGCTATCCGCTGTTCCTCGACGCCATGTACGGTGACATGCCGAACAACTGGAGTCCGGAACTGAGCGGGTTGGCGCGTCTGCGTTTCAGCACCAATGCCCTGACGCGCATGCGTTACTGCTTCCCGAACGGCCAGCTAGATATGATCTGCAAAGACGCGCCAGGCACCGCGCCTGCTCCGCTGAAACCCTGGTTTGAATTGCCACGATTGGTTGATGCCGATTACACCATTGTTTTCGGTCATTGGGCATCACTGGAAGGCAAAGGCACGCCGGCAGGCGTTATTGGCCTGGACACCGGCTGTTGCTGGGGGGGCGATCTGACCATGTTGCGCTGGGAAGATCGGCAGTACTTTACCCAACCGGCCCACCGCAGCGATCTGTCCGACAGCGTTCATCAACAGGCCGCGTCATAATCCAGCCGGGGCGGTCAATGCCGCCCCGCTGTTTTCTTCTTAAGCCCCAATCACTCCACCGTCTTCACGCGTAATCATCAATACGGATGAACGCGGACGCGGGCTATTGTTCGGGAAATGAGAATCACCTTCTTCACCCGGGTGCTGTACGTTGACGAACATCGTCTTGTAATCGGGGGTAAAGGTAATGCCGGTCAATTCGCATGACTTTGGCCCGACCATAAAGCGGCGGATTTCGCCGCTTTGCGGATCGCCCACCAGCATTTGGTTATTGCCCTGCCCGGCATAGTCGCCCTTGTTGCTGTATTTACCGTCGGTGAGGATCCACAGGCGACCGGTCTTATCAAAGCCCAGACCGTCCGGACTGTTGAAAGTATTGTCGGCCGTGATATTTGGCGTGCCGCGATTCACGCCTTCCGGATGGGCAATCGGGTTACCGCACAGCGCGTAAATATCCCAGTTGAACGCCGCCGCCGTGGCATCACCGCCTTCATCCCAACGGATAATCTGGCCGTAGACATTGTTCGGACGCGGGTTAGCGGCATTCAACGGCATGCCTTCTTCACCCCGTTTGCTGTTGTTGGTCAGCGTGCAGTAGGCGCGCCCATCATGCGGGTTGACGGCGATCCATTCCGGCCGGTCCATTTTGGTCGCCCCCACCTGCGCCGCAGCCTTGCGGGCGAAGATCAGCACTTCCGCCTCATCGCGGAAGCCATTTTCCGGCGTCAGGCCATTTTTACCGAACTCCAGCGCTATCCAGCGCCCGGTACCTTTCAGCGGTGTGCCGCCGGCGTCCCCGTCAAACTGCGCCACATATAAAGTGCCTTCATCCAGCAGGCTGCGGTTATTGGCCGGGTTAGCCACGTCAACCACGCCTTTGGAGACGTATTTATAGATGTGCTCACCACGCTCATCGTCACCCATATAGACCACTAGGCGACCATCCTTGGCAACGGTTACCGCCGCATTTTCATGTTTGAAGCGGCCCAGCGCGGTATGCTTGATTGGCGTTGAGGCAGGATTCATCGGGTCGATTTCGACGATCCAGCCATGTCGATTGAATTCATTAGGGTTCTCCGCCACGTCAAAGCGCTCGTCGTAATCCGGCCAGTTACGCTCAGGTTCGCTGACTTTCAACGTATAGCGTTTTTGATCCGCCGTGGTCTTGTAGTCGGCCTGCTGAGTGCCGAAATAGGTATCGAAATTCTCTTCGCAGGTCAGGTAAGTGCCCCAAGGGGTTTTCCCGTTGGCGCAGTTGCCGAAAGTACCCAAAACCTTGCCACCGCTAGGATCCGCCGCCGTTTGCAGCAGCGCGTGCCCGGCCGCCGGGCCACTGAACTCCATCTCGGTGTTGGCGGTGATCCGGCGGTTGTAACGCGATGGTCGCTCGACTTCCCAGCGTTGGCTATCACCCACACGGCGTACCGCTACAATAGAAACGCCATGGGCAGCCTGTGATTTGCGTACGTCTTCAAGACTGGTGGCTTTGCTGCCGCCGTGGGCAAACAGGTATTGTTCGTTGACGTATTCGTTGTTGATGGCCATCACGCCGTGATTGTCATCAATCGGGAAGAAGCTCATGCCGTCATTATTATCGCCGAATTGCTTTTCCTGATCGGCGGCACTGTTGTTGCCCTGCGGGTCGAAAGCGGCAGCCCCCTCAACCAGCGGCTCACCCCAGGAGATCAGCACCTCGGCGCGATAGCCTGGCGCGATCGCCACCTCATCGGCGGTGGAAGCGGCAATCCCTTTAAAGCCCAGCAGCTTGTTCGGTGGCAAATCTTCCGCCAGAGCCTGAGCGGAAACCGTCCAAATACCGCCGCCGAGGAAACCGGCCAGGCCAACGGCACCGGCGCTGCCCAGCAACAGTTTACGGCGAGTGGGATCGGTCAGGCGATCGGCATCTAATTGCTCAATTTTGGTCGTCATGGGTTTATTTCCTTTTTAATATGGCGCCACGATCGAGATTCACCAGAGTTGCCGGGGCGCTCAGAGTTGGGCTTCATACTAATCAGGAAGTGTGACGAAAATGTTACAAAGAAAAGTCAGGGAGAGGCCGGGCGTAAAAAGACAAAGGGCGCAATCACTTGCGCCCTCAGAAGGATAGGGTTAATCACCGGCCATTAACGGCGTTCCAGGATCTCGAAGCAATAGCTGTGAGAATTCAACTCGTCGGCATCGTGGAACTCGCTGAACGAGGTTTCCCATTCGTCCGGCTCATAGTCTGGGAAATGGGTGTCACCGCCGACTTCGGCATCGATATGCGTCAGGTACATACGGTTAGCGCGTGCCAGGAACTGGGTATAAATACGCCCGCCGCCCATCACCATCACTTCTTCCACATCACCGGCTGCGGCCAGCGCTTCGTCCAGCGAAGTCGCCCAGGTCACCCCGGCGTCAGTGCCAGGACGGCTGCTTAAAACGATGTTATGGCGGCCCGGTAATGGGCGACCAATAGACTCGAAGGTTTTACGGCCCATAATAACCGGTTTATTCAGCGTGTTACGTTTAAACCACGCGAGGTCCGCCGGCAGGTGCCAAGGCATGGCGTTTTCCATGCCAATAACGCGATCCGCCGCCAAGGCAGCGATCAGGCTGATAATCATTGTTAAACCCTGTGTAGGCAGCAAAATTGCTCACACTATACGTAAAGCCCCAACGGTCGTCGATAGGCTAATCAAGCAATATGAATATATAAGATAGCTCTTATCAGTATATCTAATACCCAACAATTTTTGGCCCATGCTCCTTAAACGCCAGGACGTTTGCGGTATAACCACAGCCCAGGCAATGACAGCCCAATCGATAATGCCCCCACGATAAAGCAGGCCTTGAGGAAGTTGGTCATCATGGTGGCCATCAACGCCTCGCTGTAACCCAGATGCGAAATCTCCACCACGCTGATCATCGCGGTATAGGCGGAGATACCGGGGAACATCGGGATCACTGCCGCCACGGTAAACACCTTCGGATGCGCCAGCAGCCAGCGCGACCAATAAATACCGATGATGCCAATCAGGATCGCCGCCAGCAGCGATGACCATTCAATGTTCATCCCCACATGCATCATCAGCATGCGGGAGCCGTGGCCAATCGCCCCCAACAGCGCACAATAGCGCAGAGCGCGCAGCGGCACGTTGAACACCATGGCGAAGCCCAACGCCGGCACCGCCGCCAGCAGCATATCTTGCAATAAGGCCCAGAGCAGACTCATGACCACCCCCGCAGATCCCAAAGCGACATCGCCATCACCACGCCGATACAGGTGGCCAGCGTCAGCAGGCTGGCCATCGCCCAGCGCGCCAGCCCGGTATTGACGTGGCCCTTGAACATGTCGGCCACGGCGTTAATCAGTGGGAAACCGGGTACCAACAGCAATACGCTGGCGGCCATCGCCACGGTGGAAGTTTCGTTAAACACCGGCAGCCGCAGCAGCAGCCCGGAAACCGAGGTCGCGACAAAGGCCGTCAGGCAAAAGTTGATCAAGGGATTCATGTGGCGTGCGGTCAGCACCTGACGCACCGTCATCGCCAGACCGCTGGCAATAAAGGTGACGGCAAAGGCCTTTTGATCGCCCCCGTTCAGCACGCTGAAACAACCGCATGACAGCGCCACCATCAATACCACCAGCCAGCGTGGATAACGCAACGGGCGGATCTTGTCGAAGCGCCGGGCAACGTCATGCACATCCGCCAGCCGATGCTCCGCCAAAATAACGATGTGCTGCACCTCCGTCACCATCTGCATATTGATACCGCGATCGACGTTCTTGCGCGTAGTAGTCAGACACTCACCGTTGCTGATGGTCGTCAGCACTACCGCATTGGCCGAGATTGAACTTTCAACGCTGTCCATCCCCAGCGCTATCCCCAAACGGGTCGATAACTGCTCAACCACCGTGCTCTCGGCGCCGTGCTGCAGCAACAGCAAAGCGCACTGAATGCACAAGCGGGTAATTTCACGCTGCTGCCGCTGCGCTTCCGGCAGATCTATGTGGGTTGTCTGATGCATGAGGCTCCGTCGTGATCCCTGAGTGAATATTCATCATATTGCCAAACATTACCTCATTTGGTTGATGCGTATCAGGGGACGTGGCGTTATTATCGCCTCCATTACGCCTTTTGTGCAGAGAGTCAAATCATGCTTGAAACTTCGCTGTTCGTCGCCGGCATCGCCACCCTGGGTATGCTGTCACCCGGCCCGGATTTTTTCCTGGTGATCAAGAACGCCGCCCGCTATCCGCGTCTGGCCGCGATGATGACGGCTTTCGGCGTGATCTGCGGCGTCGCCACTCACATGTCTTACTGCGTCGCCGGGCTGGCGGTAGTGATCACCACCACGCCATGGCTGTTCAACGTGCTGAAATACGCCGGTGCCGTCTACCTGATTTGGGTCGGCATTCAGGCGCTGCTGTCGCGCAGCGGCAGCAAGATGAACGTCAGTAATCTGCCGCAGCAGCAAACAAGCCTGAAAAGCGCCTTCGTACAGGGCTATCTGTGTAACCTGCTTAACCCGAAAGCTACGCTGTTCTTCCTGGCGGTGTTCACTCAGGTGCTGCAGATCAACTCCGGGCTGGGCGAGAAACTGTGGTATGCGGGGATTATCCTTGGTCTGTCTGCACTCTGGTGGCCGGTTCTGGTGTTCCTGATCCAAAGCGGACCGGTGCGTCGTGGCCTGGAGAAAACGCAAAAGGTGGTGGATAAGCTGCTGGGCGGGATGCTGATTGCTCTGGGTATCAAGGTGGCGCTGAGTTAATTCGCGCCATCGTGGGCGCAGCCCGGCGGCTGCGCCCATTAGGCTTATCCCTTGGCTTCCACCACTTCATCTTCCGGCGCTTTGCCATCAATACTGCCACGCCACCCACTCTGCGGTACCCGCGCCAACCGATCCTGCTCCTGTTCGATGGCGGCACTGAGCATTTCTTTCGCCCGCTGCAGGCTGGCAACGCGGAATTCGGTATCCTGATAATTATCCAGCGTATCCTCCAGCATTTTCAGGTTATAGCGGCGGAAAGTATCCGCTTTTTCCCGCGCCTCGTAGGCGTCCAGCCCCAGCAACTCCAGCGTCTCACGACCAATGCGCAACGAACTTTCAAAGGTTTCACGCTCCGGCTTTTCCACGCCTAACTGACGCAGCTGATACCAGTGATCGACATCACGCGCACGCGCAACCACTTTCAAGTGCGGGAAGTGCCGTTTGGCCAACTCGGTCAGTTGCAGGTTAGCCTCCACGTCGTCGATGGCGTTGATCAACACCTTGGCGTGCTCGGCACCAGCGGCCTCCAGCAGATCGGCGCGGGTGGCATCACCATAAAACACTTTGGTATCGAACTTACGCAGCGTTTCAATATGGTCAGGATCGTGATCCAACACCACGGTATGTACGCCGTTGGCCAGCAGTAAACGGCCGGCTATCTGACCGAAGCGACCAAACCCGGCGATGATCACGCTGGCATTATCTTCATCAATCACATCCGCCGGGCGTTCGTCTTTCGGCGTATTTTTCTCGAGCCGTGTTGCCACCACCAATAGCAGCGGCGTCGCCGCCATCGACAGGGCAACCGCCAGCGTCAATGATTTGGCCCAGTCTGGCGGCAATACTCCGGCCAGTTGAGCGGCGCCGAAGATCACGAAGGCAAACTCACTGCCCTGACCCAGCAGGATCGCGAACATGCCGCGTTGACGCTTCGGTACCCCAAGCCAGGGGCCAATCAGCCACAACAGCGCCGCCTTGATCAGCATAAAGCCCAGCAGCAGTGAGGCGATCAGCAGCGGGTGATGGAACAAGGTACCGAAGTCGATCGACATGCCAACGCCGATAAAGAACAGCCCGAGCAGCAGCCCCTTGAACGGCTGAATATCGCTTTCCAGCGCATGGCGGTATTCAGAGCTCGCCAGCAGTACCCCGGCGAGGAAGGCGCCCATCGCCATCGACAGCCCGGCCATTTCCAGCAGAATGCCAAAGCCGAACACCAGGAACAGCGCCACGGCGCTGAAAACCTCACGCATGCCCGATCGCGCGACAAAATGCAGCAGCGGCCGGGTCACATAGCGCCCCAGCAGTACCACTATTGCCAGCGCACCCACCACTTTGGCCGCTGAAAGGGAAAACGCCGCTAACGTAGTAGTGGCACCGCTGCTGGCCAGCAGCGGGATCATCGCCACCAGGGGGATCGCCGCGATATCCTGGAACAGCAGTGCCGCAAACGCACTGCGGCCAATCGGCGACGGCGTCAGGTTTCGCTCGCTCATCGCCTGCATGGCGATGGCGGTGGATGACAATGCCAGCGTCAGGCCAATCAGCAGCGCCACCTTCCAGTTCAACCCGAGGAAATAGCAAAAGGCGCTCAGTGCCAGTCCACATGCCGCCATCTGAATAATACCGCCGCCAAACACCGAGGCGCGTAGCGTCCACAGCCGTTTTGGATCCAACTCCAGGCCGATGATAAACAGCATCAGCACCACGCCAATCTCGGCAAAGGTGAGGATCGACTCCGCATCGGAAACCAGCTTCAGCCCCCAGGGACCAATAATGCAGCCGGCAATCAGGTAGCCCAATACCGAGCCCAGCCCGAGCCGCACCGCAATCGGCACAAACAACGCGGCCGATCCCAAATAGATCAGCCCCTCAATCATCATCTGGTGATTATCCATGCTCAACTCCCTGTTCGGCGGGCTCGCTGTGTTCCATCAGATAGGCTACCAGCCGCCGGCGGTAGGCTTCCCCAGCGGCAATCAGCGCCGGTTCATTGCAGGTAAAGGTGTTATGCACGGCAAAATACGGTTGCCAATGCATACCGCAATACAGCGCTGTCGCCTGCAGCGGCTGCCCCAGAGCAGCGAAGTTGGGGTAATCGCCCAGCTCGAAATGGTGTTCATCGCCACCGCTGGTCACTGCCCACAGCACATCCTTGCCCACCAGGGCATTACCTTCATGGCCATAGGCCCAGCCGTGCTCCAGCACCTTATCGATCCACAATTTCAGCAGCGGCGGTTGGCTGTACCATTGCATCGGATGTTGCAGCACCACCAGATCGGCGCGCTCCAGTGCCCGCTGTTCAGCGTTGATATCGATGTTGAAGTCGGGATACAGCTCATACAGCGAGCGCACCTCCACCTCGGGAATATCCTTCACGGCCTGTAGCAGGCGGTGATTGGCATGCGAATGCCGGGGATAGGGATGGGCGTAAATAATCAGAATCATTGTTGTCGTCGTTCCTTCGTTCCATGCCAATACATCAAGCATATACCAATCGCACAGGGTGACAGTTTGCTGAATGATTGATAGCGGAAATTTCTAATTCACGACAACAAATTCACTGAACAAGTTAAAAAATAAGGGCGCTGCAATAGCAGCGCCCTGGAGCTTACGGCATCATCGAATTACTTGGTGATACGCGCATGCAACTCCTGCACCGATGTCACCTGTTCGGTCGGATCCGCTTTTAGCGCCATCGCGGTGGCAAAGCCGCCGTTCAGGGTCGTATCGTAATGCACCTTGTACTGCAATGCGCTACGACGGATCAGCTTGGAGTCCTCAATCGCCTGGCGACCGGCGGTGGTGTTGACGATGTAGGTGTACTCGCCATTCTTGATACGGTCCTGAATGTGCGGACGGCCTTCATGCACCTTGTTGACCAGGCGTGGGTTAATCCCCGCCTCGCCCAGCACCACGGCAGTACCGTGAGTGGCATCCAGCTCGAAGCCCTGTTTCAGCAGGCTTGCCGCCAGATCCACCACCCGGGCCTTATCGCCCTCACGCACCGACAGCAACGCACGGCCCTGTTTTTTCATGCCTGACTGGCTGCCGAGCATCGCCTTGGAGAAGGCCTCGGCGAAGGTACGGCCCACGCCCATCACTTCCCCGGTAGAGCGCATTTCCGGCCCTA
Source organism: Serratia sp. OS31 (assembly GCF_014164835.1). Lineage (NCBI taxonomy): Bacteria > Pseudomonadati > Pseudomonadota > Gammaproteobacteria > Enterobacterales > Yersiniaceae > Serratia > Serratia sp. OS31. The sequence continues at coordinate 39,760 of NZ_JACJFQ010000001.1, forward strand.
AAATCGGGTCGACGCCTGGGAACTTGTTGAACGGCAGCACCACTTCTTTTACCGAGTAGTAAGGCGGGATGACTTCTTCCGTCACGCCCTGCTCAGCCAGGGTTTTGCCTGCCATCACGCGCGCGGCCACTTTGGCCAACGGCACGCCGGTAGCCTTGGAAACAAACGGCACGGTACGCGCGGCACGTGGGTTGACTTCAATCAGGTAAACTTCATTGTTCTTCACGGCGAACTGCACGTTCATCAAGCCGCGCACCTGCAGTTCAAACGCCAGTTTCTCAACCTGCTGGCGCATCACGTCCTGAATTTCCTTGCTCAGGGTGTAGGCCGGCAGTGAACAAGCCGAGTCACCGGAGTGCACGCCCGCCTGTTCAATGTGTTCCATGATGCCGCCAATCAGCACCCGCTCGCCGTCGCAGATGGCGTCGACGTCGACTTCTACCGCGTCATCCAGGAAGCGATCCAGCAGCACCGGGGCGTCGTTGGAAACGCTGACTGCGTTTTGGAAGTAACGGCGCAGGTCAATTTCGTCGTAAACGATCTCCATCGCCCGACCGCCCAGCACATAGGAAGGACGTACCACCAGCGGATAACCGATTCCGGCCGCTTTCTCTACCGCCTGCTCAATGGTTGCCACGGTGGCGTTGGCCGGCTGTTTCAGGCCCAGACGGTGTACCGCCTGCTGGAAACGCTCACGGTCTTCGGCGCGGTCAATCGCGTCCGGGCTGGTGCCGATAATAGGGACACCTGCGGCTTCCAGTTCACGCGCCAATTTCAGCGGCGTCTGGCCACCGTATTGCACGATCACGCCTTTCGGCTTCTCGATGCGCACGATTTCCAGCACGTCTTCCAGCGTTACCGGCTCGAAGTACAGACGGTCGGAGGTGTCGTAGTCGGTAGACACGGTTTCTGGGTTACAGTTGACCATGATGGTCTCGTAACCGTCTTCGCGCAGTGCCAGCGAGGCATGCACGCAGCAGTAATCGAATTCGATACCCTGGCCGATACGGTTTGGCCCGCCGCCCAGCACCATCACTTTCGGACGGTCGTTGGTCGGGTTGGACTCGCACTCTTCTTCATAGGTGGAGTACATGTAAGCGGTGTCGGTGGCGAATTCCGCCGCGCAGGTGTCCACACGCTTGTAAACCGGGTGCAGGCCATAGCCGTGACGCAGCTTGCGGATTTCGCTTTCTGCGACGCCGGCCAAGGTGGCCAGACGCGCATCGGCGAAGCCTTTGCGCTTCAGGGTGCGCAGGAACTCTTTCGTCAGGCCGTTGATGCCGGTACCGGCAACCTGCTCTTCCAGACGCACCAGCTCTTCAATCTGCACCAGGAACCAGCGGTCAACATTGGTCAGGTTGAAGACGCCGTCAACGGACAGGCCGGCGCGGAAGGCGTCAGCGATGTACCAGATGCGGTCAGAACCAGCGTCTTTCAGCTCGCGACGGATTTTGGTCAGCGCTTCCGGATCATCCAGGCTCACTTTAGGGTCAAAACCGGTGGCGCCCACTTCCAGCCCGCGCAACGCTTTCTGCAGCGACTCTTGTTGGGTGCGGCCAATTGCCATCACTTCGCCGACGGATTTCATCTGGGTGGTCAGACGGTCGTTGGCACCGGCAAATTTCTCGAAGTTAAAACGAGGGATCTTGGTCACGACGTAGTCGATGGACGGTTCAAACGAAGCCGGCGTACGGCCACCGGTAATGTCGTTCATCAGCTCGTCGAGGGTATAACCCACCGCCAGCTTGGCGGCGATTTTGGCAATCGGGAAGCCGGTGGCTTTTGACGCCAGCGCCGAAGAGCGGGATACGCGCGGGTTCATTTCGATGACGATCAAACGGCCGGTTTTCGGGTTGACCGAGAACTGCACGTTGGAACCGCCGGTTTCCACGCCGATTTCACGCAGTACCGCCATCGAGGCGTTACGCATGATTTGGTATTCTTTGTCGGTCAGGGTTTGCGCCGGTGCTACGGTGATGGAGTCGCCGGTATGGATCCCCATGGCATCGAAGTTTTCGATCGAACAGACGATGATGCAGTTATCGTTCTTATCGCGCACCACCTCCATCTCGTACTCTTTCCAGCCGATCAGCGACTCGTCAATCAGCAGCTCTTTGGTTGGAGACAGGTCCAGACCACGCTCACAGATCTCTTCGAACTCTTCGCGGTTGTAAGCGATGCCGCCACCGGTGCCGCCCATGGTAAAGGAAGGGCGGATGATGCACGGGAAACCGACGTCAGCGGCCACCGCCAGCGCTTCTTCCATATTGTGCGCAATGCCGGAGCGCGCGGTGTCCAGGCCGATTTTTTTCATCGCCACGTCGAAGCGACGACGGTCTTCCGCTTTGTCGATCGCGTCAGCGGTAGCGCCAATCATGGTCACGCCGAACTCGGCCAGCACGCCCTGACGTTCCAGCTCCAGCGCGCAGTTCAGTGCGGTCTGGCCGCCCATGGTCGGCAGCACGGCATCCGGACGCTCTTTTTCGATGATTTTGCGCACCACTTCCCAGTGGATTGGCTCGATGTAGGTCGCATCCGCCATTTCCGGGTCGGTCATGATGGTGGCCGGGTTGGAGTTGACCAGAATGACGCGGTAACCCTCTTCGCGCAGCGCTTTACACGCCTGGGCACCCGAGTAGTCGAACTCACACGCCTGGCCGATAACAATCGGGCCAGCGCCGAGGATCAGGATGCTTTTTATGTCTGTACGTTTTGGCATTTTTTACTGCTCCTGATTATTTGGCGTTAGAACGGTAAGTCTCGATCAGTTCGATAAAGTGATCGAACAGCGGCGCGGCGTCGTGTGGGCCCGGGCTGGCTTCAGGGTGGCCCTGGAAGCTGAACGCTGCTTTATCGGTGCGGTGGATGCCCTGCACCGTGTGGTCAAACAAGGATTTGTGCGTGACGCGCAGTTCGGCCGGCAGATTGTTTTCGTCTACCGCAAAACCATGGTTCTGCGCGGTGATCATGACGCAGTCGTTATCCAGATCTTTTACCGGGTGGTTACCACCGTGGTGACCTAGCTTCATCTTCACGGTTTTCGCGCCGCTGGCCAAAGCCAGCAACTGGTGGCCGAGGCAGATGCCAAACACCGGAATGTCGGTTGCCAGGAACTGCTTGATGGCGGCGATGGCGTAATCGCATGGCTCCGGGTCACCCGGGCCGTTGGACAGGAAAATACCGTCCGGATTCATTTTCAAGACTTCATCCGCCGGGGTCTGCGCCGGCACCACTGTCAGGCGGCAGCCGCGATCCACCAGCATACGCAGAATATTGCGCTTGGCGCCGAAGTCATAGGCCACCACGTGGAACGGCAGCTCAGAGGCCGGTTTGGCTTCCGGCAGTTCGCCTTCAAGCGTCCAACTGCCCTGCTGCCAGCTGTAGGCTTCCTGGGTGGTGACTTCTTTCGCCAGATCCATGCCTTTCAAACCCGGGAAGGCTTTGGCCTTCGCTAACGCCAAGGCGGCATCCGGCGTGTCGGCGGCGATGATGCAGCCGTTCTGTGCCCCTTTCTCGCGCAGCAGACGGGTCAGCTTGCGGGTATCGATATCGGCAATCGCCACGATGTTGTGACGCTTCAGGTAGTCAGACAGGCCTTCTTCGTTGCGGTAGTTGCTGGCAATCAGTGGGAGGTCGCGAATGACGAGGCCTTGGGCGTGTACAGCGGAGGATTCTTCGTCGGAAGCATTGGTGCCGACATTGCCGATATGAGGATAAGTAAGAGTAACGATCTGGCGGGAGTAGGAAGGATCAGTGAGGATTTCTTGATAACCGGTCATCGACGTATTGAAGACCACTTCCCCCACTGCCGTACCCTCTGCCCCGATGGCCCGACCGTGGAATTGGGTTCCGTCTTCGAGAACCAATAGCGCTGACTTAATCAAAACACCCTCCAAGGAATAATCAATCACAATATTTGCATATTAATTCAGATATCGAGATCTAAATCAATGCAAAAACCGCCCTCAAGGTCAATTTTTGGCAAATTGGGCGCATTTTAATGATGAGTGCTCCGCTTGTCTACCCAAAGCGCCATTTTTTCTCTTATTTTTGCACTTCTCGGCGTTTAATGAGGTTAGTAGCCATAAAAACACGTCTAAACTCGGGTGAGTAAACGGTTGCGAGCGCTAAAGACAGAAAATCACCATTCTGCAGGCATTTTTACGAGCGAGGGATACGTCAGAAGGGACAAAAGCACCACAAAATAAAAGTTAACTACCTAAAACAAAGAAAAACTAACAAAAACAACTTAAAACACCTATTTATCATGTTAAAAAAAAGGACAATAAAATTATTGTCCGTTAATCATAGCATTATGATTAATACAGCCACATCACGATGGCATACAAATCAATTACAACTGGTCTAAATTGAGCACGTCACGCATATCAAACAGACCTTTATCATGGCCTTTAAGCCATATCGCAGCCTTAACTGCACCACTGGCAAAAGTCATGCGACTGGAGGCCTTATGGGTGATTTCTACCCGCTCACCGATGTCGGCGAACATGGCGGTGTGCTCACCGACGATATCGCCGGCGCGAATAGTGGCAAAGCCAATGCTCTTCGGATCGCGTTCACCTGTATGACCTTCACGCGCATACACCGCGCACTCTTTCAGATCGCGCCCCAGCGCACCGGCAATCGCCTCGCCCATCGCCAGAGCCGTGCCCGAAGGGGCGTCGACCTTATGACGATGATGCGCTTCAACAATCTCAATATCGGTATAGTCGCCCATCACCTGCGCGGCTTTTTCCAGCAGTTTTAACACCAGGTTCACGCCGACGCTGAAGTTGGCGGCGAAGACGATGCCAATCTGCTCAGCCGCGGCGCGGATGGCCTCTTTGCCCGCATCATCGAAACCGGTAGTACCTATCACCACGGCTTTTTTGTGCTCGACGCAGAAAGCCAGGTACGCCAGGGTGCTTTCCGGACGGGTGAAGTCGATCAGAATATCGAAATCGTCGGCCACTTTTTCCAGGCTGTCGCTGACGGTTACGCCCAGCGCACCAATGCCCGCCAGTTCACCGGCGTCGGTGCCAATCAGGCTTGAGCCAGGACGCGATACTGCCGCACCCAAAACCACGCCCTGCGCCTGATGTACGGCCTGGATCAATTGGCGGCCCATACGGCCGCCGGAACCCGCAATCGCAATGCGGATGGGTGAATCAGTCATGCTTGCTCTCTTGTTGATTTAACGCCTATCTCATTAGGCTATCGGTTCAGGTTAACTGCCCCACCTTATCATCGCCAGAGGATTCATTTCATAATTAGAAAATTATGATATCCCCCGCTTTTCATCAGTAATGCTGTCAACGGGTTAACAATCCGGCCGATCAACGCCCATTGACGATTGTACATAAACATGCAATTTGAACCGGTGAAATTTGCATGATAAAACGCTCGTTTTCTTCATTCAAACCGGCACTGGTACCACCAGCACGCCGCTTAGCTTAGTATAGGGCGCAACAGCCGCTTTAATTACCTGAGAAACACGGATGAAAACCGCGCAAACCACCATATCTGAAACCCTGACGCAAGATTTGGCCCGCCGCATCATCAGTGGCGATCTGCCGCCTGGGTTGTCGCTGCCGGGCGAGAATGAATTGGCCTTGCAGTATTCGGTTTCACGCACTTCGGTTCGTAACGCGTTGCAGGTGCTGGCGGCGAAGGGGTTGGTTTCCATTCAGGCCAAGAAGCGCAGCACCGTCAATGCCCGCGAACAATGGAGTTTTTTGGATCCTGACGTACTGAGCTGGTTGGCGGAAGGCAGTCTCGACCAGCAACTGGTCGAACAATTGATGGTTACCCGTCTGATCTTTGAACCGAATATCGCAGCATTAGCGGCCGTTAACGCCACCGGTCATGACCTGGCTGCGCTGGAAGACGCCTGCAATCTGATGTCGCAAGGGCAGCAGCAAGCCAGCCGCCAACTCTTCGAGCAGGGCGATATGGCGTTTCATCTCGCGTTGCTGGGCGCCAGCCATAATCCTTTTTTGCATTCCCTGGGCAGTGCCCTTTCCGCCGCCATGGCGCTCTCTTTTCAGCAAACGCTGGAAGAAGATATCCGGCTGACCAAAAGTGCGGTAGAAGAACACCAACAATTGCTGGAGGCCATTCGCTTCAAGCAGGTGGAAACTGCGCGTCAGCGTATGCGAGTCATTCTGCTTAACGCAGCCAAAAAGAGTCACTGGCATCAGCAACCGGAAATGTTCGCCCACATCCTCTAAAAATCCCTCTTTGCTGTAATTTCGATCGTCCTCACAGATCCTGAGCAATTTTCGCTCTAGCATTCTTGTATGACAAGATTGCATGATTTGTATTACTTGGATGAATAACAACTGGATTGCTATCGACTGGGGCACCACTAACTTTCGCGCTTTTTTAATGCGTGGGGAGCAATGCCTGAGTACCCTCAGCCGCCCCTGCGGGTTACTGGCCGTAGAAAAAAACCGGTTTGCCGACACCCTGAAAACCTTATTACAGCCCTGGCTAGCCGACCAGGGGGCTCTGCCGGTGGTCATGGCCGGCATGGTGGGTTCGCAGCAGGGGTGGCATGAGGTCGCCTATCTACCCCAGCCGTGCGGTCTGAAAAGTTTGGCGGCCGGGGCCATGGCATTCACCACCGACTGGGGAAGTCCGGCGTGGATCATTCCCGGCGTTCGGGGCCAGGGTCTGGCTCAACAACCCGAAGTCATGCGAGGGGAAGAGGTGCAGTTGCTCGGTTTGCCCAGGCTGCATCCGGCCGCGCAATGCCTGGCTATCCTGCCCGGCACCCACAGCAAGCACGTTCAGTTGAATCATAGGGAAATCGGCCGCTTCTCCACCTTTATGACCGGCGAACTCTTCTCGCTGCTCAGCCGACACTCCATTTTGGGCAACGCCCTGCCGGAACAACAGGAAGACGCGCAGGCGTTCATGCTCGGGGCCAATACCGCACGCACCGGCGCCCCCTTCAGCCATCTGATTTTTTCGGCACGTACCCGCCGCCTGAGCGGTGAAATAGCCGCGGCGAATATACACAGCTACCTTTCCGGCCTGTTGATCGGCTATGAGCTTCATGCGCTGCCCACGCACCAGTCTATCTGGGTAGTCGCCAGCCCGTCGCTGATTGCACGCTACCAAATGGCGGCGGAGCCGTTGGGCCTGTCATTGCGCGCCGCGGATGGCGATAGCTGCTTTATCAACGGATTAAGTCAACTGTATCCCCTACTGCAAGGAACCGCCCAATGAGCCCAGAGATTTTCTTCCAACAGTGGCAGCAGCAGCCCCTCCCGCTGGTAGCCATTTTACGTGGTATCACGCCAGCGGAGGCGGAGCCGGTCGCCGAAACTCTGCTGGACTGCGGCTTCCGCTATCTGGAAGTGCCGCTTAACAGCCCCAGCCCGTACGACTCTATCCGCTCGATCAGGAATACCGTTGGTGATAGGGGTTTTGTCGGTGCCGGCACCGTACTGAACGTTCAGCAGGTTGAAGAGGTAGCCAAAGCCGGAGGGCAGCTGATTATTTCTCCCAATGCCGACGCCGCCGTGATCGGCCATTCCCGTTACCTGAATCTGATCGGTTTGCCCGGCGTGGCGACGCCTTCCGAAGCCTTTGCTGCCCTCGCCGCCGGGGCCAGCGGGTTAAAATTTTTTCCCGCAGAAAACATCACTCCCGCCGTCATCAAGGCGCTGCGTGCCGTGCTTCCGCAAAGGCTGGTTTGCTTGCCGGTTGGCGGCATTCAGCCGGACCCCATGCAGATGCGTGCCTATATCCAGGCCGGCAGCAACGGATTTGGGTTGGGTGGCGGGCTCTATCAACCCGGCATCAGCCTGGCGGCGTTGCGCCAACGGGCCCTGGCTTATCAGGCCGCGTATCGTCAATCCGTAGAGTAACCATTAACGCCTCCGTACCTTACTGCCGCAGCCCAAAGCTGCCGATTGCTCCTTGAATACGCCGGCATCACCCGGCTAATAAAAATAAATCAAAGGAAACCATCATGAAGCTGACCACGGAAACCCCTACGACGGAACAGGCCGCTGAAACGCGGGTGTACGGAAAAATTACCCGCCGCCTGATCCCTTTCCTGATTTTGTGCTATTTCTTCGCCTATCTGGACCGCGTTAACGTCGGGTTCGCCAAGCTGCATATGCAGGATGCCCTGAGCTTCAGCGATACCGTTTATGGCCTGGGCGCCGGCATATTCTTCATCGGCTATTTTATTTTCGAGCTGCCAAGCAATCTGCTGATGCAACGCTTCGGGCCGCGTTTTTGGATTGCCCGCATCATGGCTACCTGGGCGATCCTGTCCGCGGCCATGATGTTTGTTACCACGCCAACCACCTTCTATGTATTGCGTTTCCTGCTTGGCGTGGCCGAAGCCGGCTTCTTCCCCGGCATCGTGTTCTATTTAACGCTGTGGTTCCCTTCATGGCGTTCCGCCCGCACGCTGGGGTTGTTTATTCTGGTTACGCCGCTGTCGGTAATTATCGGCAGCCCGCTCTCAGGGCTGATCCTCAAACTGTTCGAAAATGTCGGCGGTTTACATAACTGGCAGTGGCTGTTCCTGGTCGAGGCCATTCCCTCTTTCGTACTGGCCTTTGTGGTACTGCGTTACCTGGATAACAACGTGGACGAAGCCAAATGGCTCACCGTCGAAGAGAAAAAGATCGTTCAAACCGATCTGGCCAAAGATCGCGCCAACCGCGATCGGGCGGCAAACGGCAAAGCGTCCCACAGTCTGAAAGAGATGTTGGCTAACCGCTATGTCTGGTTGCTGGCGCTGATTTTCTTCAGTTTCAACGTCGGATATTACGGCGTCAGCTTCTGGCTGCCTTCCATCATCAAGACTTCGGGCATCAGCGACGATCTCCAAATCGGCCTGCTGGCAGCCCTGCCCTACGTGTTTGGCGCGGTATTTATGATATGGAACAGCCGCCATTCCGATCTGAAACAGGAGCGTCGCTGGCATATCGCCATTCCGGCGGTCATTGGCTGTATCGGCCTGACGTTGAGCGCCTACTGCAGCGGTTCCACCTTCTGGATGATGACGTGGATCTGCGTAGCGATGTCCGGCACCCTGGCGCTGATCCCCACCTATATCAGCCTGCCCGGCACGCTACTTTCAGGCACCGCCGCTGCCGCCGGTATTGCACTGGTGAACTCTGTCGGCAACCTCGCGGGTTTCTTCGGCCCCACGGTGCTCGGCTGGCTGAAAGATCAAACCGGACAAACCGACAGCGGTCTGTACATTCTGGCGGGCTTCCTGCTGCTCTGTGCACCGTTGATTTTCATGCTGCCTGCCAAGCTGGTCTCCCCCGGCAAAACCCCTGGCATGCATTACCAGGATGTTGCTCAGCCTGACGCTGAGGATCCTTTAAATATCACTGAGAGATTTTGATGATGAGCGGATGTGGAACCTGTGGCAGCGGCGGTTGCGGCTCGCATTTCAACCCTATTCTGGAGGGCGATGACGGCGCTTTGAAGCGTGCACTATACAAATCCATGGGGCACAGCGACGAACAACTGCGCCGTCCGGTGATCGCCGTGGTCAACAGCTATACCAACGCGACCGCCGGCCACGCCAACCTGAACGAACTGACGGCCAAGGTATTGCAGGGCATTGAAGAAGCCGGCGGGGTCGGCATGGTGTTCGGCACTATTGCCCCCTGTGACGGCATCGCAGAAGGGCATCTCGGCATGCGCTACATTCTGGCTGCTCGTGAAGTGATCACCGCCTCCATCGAAGTGATGATGCGTGCCCATCGTTTCGACGGCATGGTGTTGCTTGGCTCCTGCGACAAAATTGTCCCCGCCATGCTGATGGCCGCGGCACGGCTGGATATTCCGGCCATCATGGTCAACGGCGGGCCGATGTACCCGGCTGAATATAAAGACAAACATTGGGACGGCAACATCGTCACCGAGGCCATCGGCTGGAAGATGCGGGGCGAGATCGATGAGGCGGAATTTGCCCATATCGAAAATATTGCCGAACCCGGCCCGGGTTCCTGCACCATGTATGGCACCGCCAACACCATGTGCTGCATCGGTGAAGTGCTGGGTATGAGCCTGCCGGGCAGCAGCACGCTGCCGGCGGTGTCGGCCGAACGCCGCGAGTGCGCTATCGAAACCGGACGCACCGCGGTGGAACTGGTATTGAACGGCATCAATGCCCGCCAAATCATCACCACCGAGTCGATTCGCAATGCGGTGATCTACCTGCTGGCAACCGGCGGCTCCACCAATGCCATCCTGCATCTGCAAGCCATTCACTACGAGGCGGAACTGGGCCACCTGCCGCTGTCCGTCTTCGATGAACTGAGCCATCAGGTACCGCTGGTCGCCTCGCTCTACCCGGCCAGCGAACATGACATGATTGATTTTTGGGAAGCGGGTGGCGTACCGGCAGTAGAGCTTGAGATTGCCAAACTGCTCGATCTCAACGCGTTAACCGTCACCGGCAAAACCAAAGCGGAAATGCTGGCGAAAACCCGGCCAAGCCGCCGCCCGGAAGTCATCCATACCCTGGCCATTCCTGTCCGCAATGAAGCCGGCGTCGCCGTACTGCACGGTAATCTGTCGCCTCTCGGCTGCGTGGTGAAGCCTGCGGCCGTGCCGGAAAATTTGATGCGCTTCCGGGGACCTGCCGTGGTGTTCAACAGCGAGCAAGAATCCGTCGAGGCGATTATGTCCGGCCAGATTAGGCCGGGTAGCGCCCTGGTCCTGCGCTATGAAGGGCCCAAAGGCGGCCCCGGCATGCCGGAAATGTATAAACCGATGAAGTCGCTGGAAGGCATGGGCCTGGCTGACAGTTGCGCTCTGATCACCGACGGCCGTTTCTCCGGCTCCAACCGCGGGCTGTTTGTCGGCCATATTTCACCTGAAGCGGTGGACGGCGGCGAGCTGGCATTGGTGCAAGACGGTGACGATATATCCATCGATATTCCCGCGCGTACCCTGACGCTGCATGTCAGCGAGACGATGTTGGCGCAGCGGCGCCAAAACTGGCAGTCCGTGGACAAAGAAGTGCCACGCGGCTTCCTGCGTTTATATCGTCGCTGGGCTTTACCTGCTGCGCAGGGTGCCGTACTGGCCGATCGGGAGGAGGAATAATGGGCCGTTACCAAGCTATCGACATTGCAGGGGTCAACCCTATCGTCGCCATGCCGTTCAAGGCCAATGGCGAAATCGACCCGCTGAGTTTTACCCAGTTGCTGGAGCATCTGGCAGCAACCGGCGTTCAGGGAATGACGCTGTTTGGCATCGCCAGCGAATTCCCGAAGCTCGAGGAGCCTGAGCGTGAACGCCTGGCGGAGATATTTATCAGCGAACTGGCAGGAGCCCCGCTGTATCGCGCTATCTCGGTCACCGATCACAGCAGCGAAGTCGCCGTCAAACGCGCTCGTCATTATCAAGCTCTGGGCGCCGACGCTTTGATGCTGCTGCCCCCCTTTTTCCTTCAACCCAGTCCACAGGCGATTCAGCAGCACATTTTTGCCGTTCTGGAGGCCGTAGACATACCGGTGATGGTGCAATACGCGCCGGGTGAAACCGGTTTGCCGATCGCCCCGCAGCAATTGGCCGACGTGGCAGCCCGTTATCCCCATGCGGTGTTCAAGATTGAATGCAATCCGCCGGTGGATTACACCAAAGAATTTCTGCAACTTGCCCCCCAGGCCAACGTGCTGAACGGCTATGCCGGGCTTTATATGTTGCAGATGCTGGCGGCGGGCGGTAAAGGCGTGATGCCGGGTTGCTCGTTCAGCGAGATTTACCTGCTTATTTTTCGCCATTGGCAGGCCGGCGAAGTGGAACAAGCGAACGGGCTGCATCAGGCATTGTTGCCTTACATCCAACGCTGGATGAGCCACTGCGAATACATCATTCAGATCGAAAAGACGATCCTGCAACGACGCAATATCATCGCCACCGATTACTGCCGCCACCCCGGTTGGCAACTGACCGCCGACGATCACCAGACGATCGATCGATTTCTAAGTCAGTTCTCTCTGTAACCAAGCAGGCAGCGCATTACGATTATGATGAACAGTGGACACGGCAACACGGGAAACAGGACGGACGCCAGATAGCGGAATACAAAAAAGGGGGCAAAAGCCCCCGTGATAAAGGCGACTCAAGCAGTTAATGCCGCCACCTCTTCGGCAATAGCCGCCAGCGCATCATGGCGGGCGTAATCGGCCTGAACCCATGCCGCGTGCTGTCGATAGGCCGGTTGCGTCAGGATCTGTTGCACCGCATGACGCAGTTGCGGCTCATCCGGATTGCTGGTGTGCAGATTAATTCCGCAGCCAGCCGCCACTACCCGAGAAGCCGCCTCGAGCTTGTCCTCGCCGGTACCGGCGATAATCAACGGCACGCCCTGATCCAACGCGTAGTTGATCGAACCGTAACCGCCGTTGGTGATCAGCACCGCGGCCCGCGGTAGCCAGTGTTCGAAAGAGATAAACTCCCGAACTCTGGCATTGTCCGGCAGCAGATCCGACAGCCCGTCGACCGAACGACCACCGGTGGTCGCCAGCACCCGTACCGGTAACTGTGCCAGCGCCTTAAGCGTCGGAACAATCAACTGGTGCAGATCGACATTCGCCAGTGTGCCCTGGCTGACAATCACCAGCGGCCGCTGATCGGCTTCATCCCAAAGAGCATCGGCAGGCGGTTGCGCCGACGCGCTTCGCAACGGGCCAATAAATCGTACGCTGGCCGGCAAATCGTCACGCTGATACTCCAGCGCAGGGGTCGCCAGTTGCAAGAAACTATCGCAACCGCCGATCAAAGCATCGCTAAAGGGTTGGTGCAGCGGCCTGCCACCGGATTGCGTCATCGCGGCATCAAAACTCTGCTGCACCTCATCTATCAAGGCACGTGTAGCGTCATCCACCAGCTGTTCGCGACGCAGCTCCCGCGGCAACAGCGCCGGAGGAATGCGCGGCCCGTAGAAGATGGAATCTTCAGACGAGAATGACAGCGGCGTTACGCCGATACCGATAACCGGAGGGCGATCCTCCGCCTGCAGCAGCGGCAATACCCCATAGAAACAGTTTTCCACCATCAGCAGATCGGTAGTCTCGGCGGCGATCACCGTACGCAGCTGTTGATTCAGCAACGGGATTGGGGCGGCGAAGAAGTCTTTCAACGCCAGCGCCATCTGCTCATTGCCCGGCGGCAGTGCAGCTCGTTGCGGAAAATGTTCCTCGAGATAGCGGTAGTCGAAATCGACCTTGGGATCGAAGGCAACAAACTTCGCCCCTATCGCCTCCGCACGTTCACGGAACAACGCGCCGGTCATCACCCGAACCTGGTGCCCTTGTGCGATCAGGTGCCGGGCAATGCCCAGCATTGGGTAAACGTGACCGGGCGTTGCCACGGCGGTCATCAGTATACGTGCCATAACTCTTAAGCCTCTGCGTTGGCCGGTTTCAGCGCCAGATTGGCGCACACCGGGTTGCTCTGTATATGAACCCGTTGCAAATGGCGGGCCGAGCGGGCGGTAAAGCCTTCACGCCCGTGCAGCAGCGAGAAGTTGTCTGCGATCACCACATCGCCCTGCTGCCACTGGTGGGCGTAATAGTGGCGCGGATCGTAGAGATGCTGTTGCAGAGTCTGATGGAACGCTTCCTGCTGATCTTCCGGCACCCCGTGATATTCCAGCGCATGCTGGTTGAGGAATTTCTTCCCCTCTGTCGGCGGCTCGTTGTAGCGCATGATCAGCCCACTCCCGCTCGGGTGCGTTACCACCAGCGGCGAGCAAACCTCGCCACCGTAGTGCACCACCTGCTTGATTCGGTATGAGATCGACACCGTCAGCCACTGTGCCAGTTGCGACTCATCGGCATTGGCCAGCAGGCGCGTAGTATCGACAAAGGTAGTGCAACCGCCTTCATCCTGCGAGGGCGCGGCTACGCAGTGGAACAGCTGAAATTCCGGGATGGTCGGTTTATACATGCCGTCCCAGTGCAGCGGCACATAGCTGCTGTCGAAAATATGGTCCTTGGCGTCTGGATGTTCTTTCACATCCAGCACCGCGCCGAAGGGCCACATCATGATCTCGCCCCAATTGCCAGCATAACGGGTCAGTACCCGAGGATCGGTAAAACCGGAATCGAAGCCGCGCAGCACCAGCAGGTGATGCTGCTGTGCCAGCGCCCGCAACGCCGCCACCGGCAGCTCGCTGATGGATTGCCCTGGGCGTTCTGGGGTCAATACAGCGCCAAAGGGGCTATTGAGTTCAATACGGCAGTTCAATTGTTGCTTGTCCATCGGTGACTCTCCTTGAAGCAAATTTGCTGCTCACACGGCAACCGTGCCGTTAAAACACGCTCGCCAAGATAGCGGGCGCAAGGTGGCGTGTTACACCACTTGAGGTTGTTCAATCAGGTAATGGCTTGGCGTACCGCGGATCGCCACCAGTTCGCCCTCTAGCTCCTGAGCGTCTTTGCGTTTCATCAGCACGAACTGTCCGTTGACGTTGGCCGCGACGCCGTGCCATGGCGTGAGCCAATCATCTTTGGTCGGCATCATATGAATACCTATTTTCAGGCTGTCCGCAGGCTGCGGGTGGATCGACAAGCGGATCGCCGCCGGGAAATGCTGAGCCAGCAAATTGCCCCAGGCCCAGCTGCGTTGGATCACACCGCAGGCCCGCAGCTTGGCGTCTTTCTGCAGCGCGGCATTCGAGCCGCTGTAGCCCGGCAGTTGACTGTCTTCATACAGGAAACGGGTAATGGCGCGGTACAGTTGCAGTCCTTGCTCGCTTTCCATCAGCTGTTGTTTGATTGCCGACTCCGGTTCGGCATAACCGTCGACCAGCAACTGGCGCAGCAAGTCGTAGTCGTCGGTATGTTCCGCCAGCCCTTCCACGTCCCCCAGGTTGAACACGCTCAGGTGCGTGGCCCCAACCTCATGCAGCAGAGTTTCAATTTCGCGCTGATAGTGGTTGATGGCATCGTCGCTGACGCGGATTAAATCGCCGAAGACGTGACCATCCGAACAGATGACAATATGTGCACCCGGCGGATAATAAAGCTGAATACGCTGGCAGAGGGAATTAAGGAATATCAGCGACAGGCGTTCCGCCATATCGGGCACCGCACCAATTACCTTATTGGTATTGGGTGATTTTGTTGGAAAGGCAGGCAGTACAAACTCAATCCGCTGTTGTTGTTCAATGAACGCCCGGATGCGCGGCAATTGCACTTGAGTAACGAGCAGCTCTTCCTCGGAATTTGATGTTTCCATTCCTGGGAACCGACGCCGATATTGCAATAGCTCATGAAGGATCTTTAACGATATTTTTTCAATACGGGCACTGTCCACAATTAACTCCTGTTCAGATCATGGCGCAGGTGACTTATTCACAAACGCAATAAGACTTTTCGAAAAAAGAGGCATCATCAGGGAATAATACTCACCACTGAGATTTATCTGCTTCAGGCAATATAGAAGAGATAGTGCTATATTATTAGCCCGTATAATTAACAATCTTGGTTAAGTTGAACTTAACAAACTATGAGTAATATTCTAAAGCGCATGGCCATTTTTTCTAAAGTTGTCGATTGCGGCGCGTTCAGCATGGCAGCTAAAGAATTAGGCATTACCACCTCTGCCGTCAGCCAGCATATCCGCCTGCTGGAAAACGAGCTGGGCATTCAATTACTTCTACGTTCCACGCGTTCACTGAGTCTGACCGAAGCCGGGCTCTGTTTTTATGAAGACTGCGTTTTAATGCTGCATGCCGCCGAGCGGGGACAACAACGTATCGCCGCCCTGCGTGGTGAACTGAGTGGTGAATTGCGCGTCGCGACCTCTACCGAGTTCGCCACTCACTATTTGGTGCCTGCACTGCAAAGCTTCCTTGACGATCACCCGCGCATCACGCTGAGGTTGGAGATCCATGACGAGAAGATTGACCTGATAGGCCAGCGCATTGATCTGGCGATCCGCGGCGGCGTCCTGGCGGACTCCAGCTATGTTTCCACCCGCCTGGCGCGCTTTCGCGAAGTGTTGTGTGCCTCACCGGCCTACCTTGCCGGCCATGGCATTCCTGATAGCCCACAGGCGTTAACCCGACATCAATGGGTGACTTTTACTCCTTTGGGCAACCCGCAGTTTGTTCGCCTTCTCCACCATAACGGTGACGAACATCGGCTGAGAATGACCGGCCGTTTATTTACCAATAACGGTATGGCTATGAAAGAACTGGCGCTGGCGGGCAAAGGGATCATCCGTAATTTCTTTGTCAATGTTGAGCGTGAATTACACAACGGCGATTTGGTGGAAGTGCTGCCTGATTGGCGATTACCGGAGATTAATTGTTATGCGATTATGCCACGCCGGGACAGCCAACCTTTAAAAGTTCGCCGCTTGCTTGAGCATATGAAAATCCATTTGCAGCAAAAAGAGAAAAATTCTTTTAACCAGTTGCGAACTTAATTAAATAAACAGTGTCTGCAACGACAATTAATTTAGTTATTTAACCACTCAGCCCTTTGCTGACCAACACCAGCTTTTATTTAGATTGCAGACTAATGATATTAGTCTTAATAACTTTATTACTGTCTATATAAGCACTTCCTTTTTCATTAATTCAAATTGTCAGAACAAATTTGACTTTAAATAGCAGAAAATTTGAATTACATCCTATTCCTCTCCCGTTCTAATATTTCCCCCAGCCCCCGTTCCCCAAAAGCAAAACGGGGAGCCTAAGCTCCCCGTTCATTTATTTACCACTGTGCCCTAGTCAACCTGACGGATATCGACCCGCAGCTCTTTTGGCACTTCAAACACGATATTCTCTTCACGACCGCTGACTTCATGGACGTTAAGGCCGCCCAAGGCTTTCAGACGGGCGATAACATCCTGTACCAGCACGTCAGGGGCCGACGCACCGGCGGTCACGCCGATGTTAGTCGCGTTCTTCAGCCAGGCTTCCTGAATATCCGCAGCGGAATCGATCAGGTAGGCCGGCTTGCCAACGCGCTGGGCCAACTCAGCCAGACGGTTGGAGTTGGATGAGTTCTTCGAGCCCACCACCAACACCACGTCCGCATCCCCGGCCAGGTTACGCACCGCTTCCTGGCGGTTGGTCGTGGCATAGCAGATGTCGTCCTTGCGTGGCCCGATGATGCTCGGGAAACGCTTGCGCAGGGCATCGATCACGTCAGAAGTGTCATCTACCGACAGCGTGGTTTGCGTCATAAAGCACAGGTTGCTCTCATCCTTCACCTGCAGCTTCCACACGTCGTCCGGCGACTCAACCAGATACATGCCCCCTTTTGGGTTGCTGTACTGGCCCATGGTGCCTTCCACCTCCGGGTGGCCGGCATGGCCAATCAGGATCGCCTCAGTGCCACGACGGCTGGCGCGCGCCACCTCCATATGCACTTTGGTTACCAGCGGACAAGTCGCGTCAAACAGCATGGTCAGATCGCGCGCCTTGGCTTCAGCCCGTACCGCTTGGGAAACCCCGTGCGCCGAGAAGATTAGAATCGACCCGTCCGGCACTTCAGCGATCTCCTCAATAAACACCGCCCCGCGCTCGCGCAGGCTATCCACCACATAGCGGTTATGCACCACTTCGTGGCGCACATAGATAGGCGCACCGTAAATTTCCAGTGCGCGCTCTACGATACTGATCGCACGATCAACCCCGGCGCAGAAGCCACGTGGGTTAGCCAGCAATATTTGCATGCGTCTCCTCCTGCACGGGATCAATCTCCAGGACTTCAATGTCGAAGCTTACCGGATGGCCCGCCAGCGGATGGTTGAAGTCAACGGTAATCGAATCTTCCGCCACTTCACGCACCACTCCCGGCATTTCACTGCCGTCGACGGCGGTAAACAGCATGATGGTGCCCACATCCGGTACCCCGGTCTCCGCGAAATCGCGGCGTGAGAAGTACTGGACCAGGTCCGGGTTCTCTGCACCGAATGCGGCTTCCGGCTGCAAGGTAAAGGCGCACTTGTCGCCCGCACGCAGGCCAATCAATTCCGCTTCCAGCGGTGCCGAGAGGCTGCCGTCACCCAGACGGAACAGCGCCGGTTTGCCGCTGCTGCGGGTAGATTCTGCGGTCGAACCGTCTTCCAGTTTCAGCGTGAAGTGAACCAGCACTGCGCTGTTACCGTTAACCTGAGCCGTCATATTACTCACCTTTACTCTTTGCGCTTTTGCTCGCCGGCGACAAGAAGCCTTCCAGCACGATCATCGCCGCCCCCACGCAGATAAAGCTGTCCGCCAGGTTGAAGGTCGGGTAATGCCAGTCGCCTACGTAGAAGTCGATGAAATCGACCACAAAGCCGTGCCACAGGCGATCGAACAGGTTGCCGAGCGCCCCGCCGATGATAAAAGCATAGGCAATATTGTTCAGCTTTTGCTGCGCCTGGCTGCGGTACATCATCACCAACAACACCGCCACGATAGCGACGGCGATGCCGGCAAAGAACCAGCGCTGCCAACCGCCGTGATCGGCGAGGAAGCTGAAGGCGGCGCCGTAGTTGCGCGCATAAAACAGATTGAACGACGGGATCAGCGGCTGGGTCTGGCCCAGCACAAAGTTACCGAGGATCCACTGTTTGCTGGCGAAATCCAGTACCAACACCACCACCACCAGCCACAGCCAGCGCAGACCGGTCGAACAGATTGGTTTACTCATTTAGGCAAACTTACGCTTTTCGCCGTCACCGGCTACGTTGATCACACAGCGGCCGCAAAGATCTGCATGCTCCGCCACCAGGCCGATATCGGTGGTGTAATGCCAGCAGCGCGGGCACTTCTCACCTTCTGCGGTGCTGAAGGCAATTTTCAGACCTTTCACCAATTCTGCTGTTTGTGCATCCGCCGGCGCATCGGCCAGTGGAGCAACGCGCGCTGCCGAGGTCAGCAACACAAAGCGCAGCTCATCCTGCAGGCTGTTAAGACGCTCGGCCAGTTCGGTGTCGGCATACAGCGTGACCGCCGCTTCCAGAGAACCCCCCAGGCGTTTGTCGGCACGTGCCTGCTCCAGCACCTTGTTCACTTCGCCGCGAACTTTCAGCAGCTCGGCCCAGAAAGCGTCGTTCATGCCTTCACCTTCGGCCAAGCCGAACAGGCCGTCGTACCACTCTTCGGTGAACACGTATTGGGCACGTTTGCCTGGCAGGAAGCTCCAGATTTCATCGGCGGTGAACGACATGATCGGCGCCATCCAGCGAACCAGCGCTTCCGCGATGTGGAACAATGCGGTCTGGCAGCTACGACGGGCGACGCTGTCGCTCTTCGCGGTGTACTGACGATCCTTGATGATATCCAGATAGAAGGAGCCCATCTCGACCGAACAGAACTGCATCAGGCGCTGCACCACTTCATGGAAATCGTAGTTGGCGTAAGCCTGTTCGATATCCTTTTGCGCCGCCAGTGCACGACCCACCGCCCAGCGATCCAGTACCACCATGTCTTCCGGGGCCACGCAATCGGTGCTTGGCTCAAACCCGTTCAGGTTGGCCAGCAGGAAGCGCGCGGTGTTACGGATGCGGCGGTAAGAGTCGGCGGAGCGTTTGAGGATCTCGTCGGACACCGCGATTTCACCGGTGTAGTCGGTAGAGGCCACCCACAGGCGCAGGATATCGCCACCCAGCTTGTTCATCACGTCTTGTGGACTGACGGTGTTGCCGATGGACTTGGACATCTTGCGGCCCTGACCGTCAACGGTGAAGCCGTGGGTCAGCACTTCTTTGTATGGCGCCTTGCCCTTCATCGCCGTGGAAATCATCAACGATGACATAAACCAGCCGCGGTGCTGATCGGAGCCTTCCAGATACATGTCGGCACCGTGGCCCTGGAACTCAGGACGCACGTCGACCACGGAAGAGTGGGTAGAACCGGAGTCGAACCACACGTCCAGGGTATCAGGCACTTTGACGTAGTCGGCAGCATCCGCGCCGAGAATATCGGCCGCGTCCAGATCCCACCAGGCTTGGATGCCGTCTTGCTCAACGCGCTTCGCCACTTCTTCCATCAGCTCAACGCTGCGTGGGTGCAGTTGCTCGGTGTCTTTGTGCACGAACAGCGACATCGGCACGCCCCAGGTACGCTGACGCGAAATACACCAGTCCGGACGATTGGCAACCATGGTTTCGATACGTGCCTGGCCCCATTCCGGGATCCACTGCACGCCTTTGATCTCTTCCAGCGACTGCTTGCGCAGGCCTTTCTGATCCATGCTGATGAACCACTGTGGCGTTGCGCGGAAGATGATCGGCGTTTTGTGACGCCAGCAGCATGGGTAGCTGTGAACCAATTTTTCCACGTGCAGCAGTGCGCCTTTCTCACGCAGCAGATCTACGATCAGATCGTTGGCCTTGAAGACAAACTTGCCGTCCAGCAGCGGATGAGTTCCGGTCAGGTAGCAGCCGTTCGGCCCTACCGGGTTGGCAATCTCCAGACCGTATTTCTGGCTGATGACAAAGTCATCCGGACCGTGGCCACCGGCGGTATGGACCGCACCGGTACCGGCATCCAGCGTGACGTGTTCGCCCATGATCGCCGGCACGTCGAAGCCCATGAACGGGTGTTCGAAACGCATCAGTTCCAGATCGGCGCCTTTGCAGCTGCCCAGCACGGTCCATGAGCTGATACCGGCGCGCTTCATTACGCTTTCCACCAGTTCAGCCGCCAGGATCAGGCACTGACCTTCAACCTGTACCAATTGATAAGCAAATTCCGGGTGCAAAGAGATCGCGCGGTTAGCCGGCAAGGTCCACGGCGTAGTGGTCCAGATCACCAGAGAGACCGGGCCGTTGAAGCTGGTAACGCCAAACTTGGCCGCCACGGCAGCCGCGTCAACCGCGTGGAAAGCCACATCGATCGACGGCGAAGTCTTGTCGTAATATTCCACTTCCGCTTCCGCCAGCGAAGAGCGGCAGTCGGTACACCAGTGCACCGGCTTGGCGCCTTTCAGCAGGTGGCCGTTGTCGATGATTTTACCCAACGCGCGGATGATATTGGCTTCGGTTTTGAAGTCCATGGTCAGGTACGGGTGATCCCAGTCGCCCAACACGCCCAGACGGATAAAGTCTTTCTTCTGACCTTCAACCTGCTCTGCGGCGTACTCACGGCACTTCACACGGAATTCCGCAGCGGTGAGTTTCTCACCCGGCTTGCCGTACAGCTGTTCAACTTTCAGTTCGATAGGCAGGCCGTGGCAGTCCCAACCCGGAACATAAGGCGAGTCGAAGCCGGACATCCCTTTCGACTTGATAATAATGTCTTTGAGAATCTTGTTAACCGAGTGACCAATGTGAATGCTGCCGTTCGCATACGGAGGGCCGTCATGCAAAATGAAGGATTTTTTGCCCTTTTTGGCAGTACGAATAATCCCGTACAGATCCTGTTCATACCAACGTTGCAGCATGCCAGGTTCACGCTTGGCCAGATCGCCGCGCATCGGGAACCCTGTTTCCGGCAAGTTCAGGGTATTCTTGTAGTCACTCATTAGATTCTCGGTTCCGTTTTCGGCTATAGAGATTAAACCGGTGTCTGTAGCCCGAAGAACTTTCGGGCCGTCACCACATCATTGGCGATTTGCTGCTTCAGGGCATCGAGCGAAGCAAAACGCTGTTCATTGCGCAATTTCGCGCGGAGCACCACGTCTATATGGCGCCCGTAAAGATCCATTGTGACATCCAGCAGGTGGACTTCCAGCTGCTGACGCACACCGGCAACGGTTGGGCGCGTGCCGATATTGGCTACGCCAGGGAGCGGCTCAGGCCCCAGACCATAAACTTCTACCGCATAAACCCCTTTCACCGGGGCAACCAGGCGCTTCAGCGGCAGGTTGGCGGTCGGGAAGCCGATGGTACGACCCAGCTCATCGCCGTGCACCACCCGACCAGAAATGCTGTACGGGTGGCCCAGCAGCGTCTCCGCCTGCGCCAGGTCGTCATCGCGCAGCGCATTGCGGATCGCCGTGCTGCTGATGCGTTGATCGCCCTCGCGGAAGGTCGGCGTGCTGATCACCTCAAAACCGTATTCTTTCCCGGCTTTTTGCAATAGCGGAAAATCGCCCTGGCGGGTAGCGCCAAAGCGAAAATCATCCCCAACCATCAGGAATTTCACGCCCAGTTTTTCCACCAGCAGTTCGGCGACGAACGCCTGTGCCGTGTTGGCGGCAAAACGCGGATCAAACTTGACGCACAGCAGGTAATCAACGCCCGCCTGCGCCAGATATTTGGCCTTGTCACGCAAACGCGTGAGACGGGCCGGTGCCTTGTCCGCTGCAAACATTTCCAGCGGCTGCGGCTCAAAGATCATGACCATCACTGGCAGCCCGAGGCGTTGCCCCTCTTGTTTCAGCTGCTCCAGCAACGCTTGGTGACCGCGGTGTACGCCGTCAAAGTTGCCGATGGTGAGCACGCAACCATGGTGGCGTGCCCGGATATTGTGAATGCCGCGAATTAGCTCCATAGCTGGCTCAAAACAGTGGAAATCGCCGGATTATACCTTGTACAGCGGTTAAGGTTAACCCGCGATTGGTGCCTTTATGTAATAGACATACCATACCGGAGATAATCTGCAGGTGAAACGCTCTAACCGCAGTTTATCCGGCGTCATCCGCGTGATTACCGACTGCGGCCAATGGGTTGCGACCACCCTGGCAAATCATTGGTGAATTTTCTCGCGAAAGACTGTATTCCCATGACCGAAGCTGGTAAAATCCTGCGCCATCACAACGTAGCAAGTGCCGCCCGTACAAACGGCGCTTATTTGCACAAATTCATTGACAAACGCAGGCTAAAAGGGCATATTCCTCGGCCTTCGAATTGTCCTCAATAGAATATATTTGGGAGTTGGACCTTGGCTAATATCAAATCAGCTAAGAAGCGCGCCGTACAGTCTGAGAAGCGTCGTAAGCATAACGCTAGCGGCCGCTCAATGATGCGTACCTACATCAAGAAAGTAGAAGCTGCTATCGCCACTGGCGACAAAGAAGCTGCGCAAGCTGCTTACGCTGTAATGAAACCAATCGTGGACCGCAAGGCTGCTAAAGGCCTGATCCACAAAAACAAAGCAGCACGCCATAAGTCAAACCTGTCGGCGCGCATCAACGCTTTGTAATAAGCAAAGTGTTGTCTGCTTGAAAAAAAAACCGGCTCTGGCCGGTTTTTTTACGTCTGCGCTACCCGGTCTAGTAGGCAAACAGCGCAGAGAAGTCCTTGTTGCACACCCGCTGTACCGCCGGATGCTGGATCATACGCTCGGCAAAAATGATGTAGTACTCTTCCTGCACGCTATCAATACGTCCAATCTCCACCACGTCATCGTCGTTATAGGTATCTTGCGCATACAGCGTCGGAGCAACGAAGATCGCGTTGTGGTACATGCCAAAGGTCTTCATCAGGGCCGCATCATCAAACTCGCCCAGGATTTCCACCTGAATGCCTTGAGTGTTAAACCAGTTAAGCAATTTACGCCCCAGCATCGAACGTCGGCCAGGGATCAACAATTTGCGCTGCTCCAGGCAAGCGGGGAACGGCAGATCCGGCGCCGGCTGACGACAGAAGAAGCTGATGCCGCACTCACCCAGCTTGAGTGAAAACAGCCCTTCCTGCTGGCTGGAGTCCACCGGGCAGTCTGACAGGATCATATCGAGCTTATGCTGGCTGAGCTGCTCCAACAGCATCTCATGCGTCGACTCAAAGCAACGCAGGTGAATTTGCTCATTATCCACCACCACCGCCGTTTCCAGAACCTGGCTCACCAAACGCTTGGACAGCGCATCCGCCACCCCTACGTCGAACAGCAGGTTGGATTCCTTGCGATAGTTGACGATATCCAGCATTTCCTGGCTGAGCATAAACATCTTGTCGGCATAGCGGAACACCAGCTGCCCCAATTCAGAAGGCACCAGCCCACGCCCCTGCCGCTTGAACAGCTTGCCGTCCAAACGTTCTTCCAGCGCTTTGATCTGGCCCGTGATGGTCTGTGGCGTCAGAAACAACGCTTCGGCGGCGCCGACCACAGAACCTTCCTTGCAGACCTGCCAGAAGTAGTAAAGGTGATTAAAGTTGATATGCGACATCCTCACGAGGTGCTCTCCTTAACATTTCATCGCGGCGAACTTTCGACCGTGACGAGCGACTAATGTCCTTTCCCTGTTTCAGACAACCTGTTGCTGCATTCGTCCCAAACAGAACGGCCGAAGCTGCACATATTTTATACTGTGCAGCTCCGACCAGCTATTGTAGTGTGTCCCCGCAAACAGGGGATACCCTAAAGGGGTTATCTGACCCGTGGTAACGACATGCGCAACAGACCGTACCCGACTACCGCCGCCGTGGTTGACCCAATCAGGATCCCCAGTCGCGAATAGGTGCTTAGTACAACATCCGCATCACCAAACGCCAGTGACGCGATGAAAATCGACATGGTGAAACCAATACCACAGAGCACAGAAACGGCAAACACCTGTTTGAAACCAATTCCTTCAGGCAACCTGGCAATCCCCAGCTTCACCGCCAACAGGCTAAAGGTGAAGATACCCAACGGCTTACCGATAAACAGACCCGCTGCGATCCCGACCGGCAACAGTGAGGTCAGCCCACTCAACGACACGCCCTGTAATGAAACGCCGGCGTTGGCGAAAGCAAACAGCGGCAGGATCATAAAGGCCACCCACGGATGCAGTTCATGCTCTAACGTTTCTGAAGGCGACGGGCCTTTCTTCACGTTCAGCGGGATCATAAAGCCGACGATCACCCCGGCGAGCGTTGCATGCACCCCGGATTTTAGGATCGCTACCCACAGCACCAGGCCGACAATCATATAGAGCGAAGTTTTCCCCACGCCGCGCCAGTTCATAAACGCCAATACGGCAACAGCGGCCGCCGCCACGCCCAACGCCACCATCGAGACTTCATGGGTGTAGAACAACGCGATAATCACGATCACGCCCAGATCATCAATAATCGCCAGCGCCAGCAGGAACACCTTCAGGCTGGTTGGCACGCGGTTACCCAACAGCGCCATCACCCCGAGGGCAAACGCAATATCGGTCGCCGCCGGGATTGCCCAGCCCTGACGGGTCACCTCGTCCGCGCCGTTGAACATCAGGTAAATCAGCGCCGGCGCCAGCATGCCACCCAGCGCGGCAATTGCCGGGAAGACCGCCTTATCGCGACCGGCCAATGAGCCCTGCATCAGCTCACGCTTTACCTCCAGCCCGACCACCAGGAAAAAGATCGCCATCAGGCCATCGTTAATCCACAACAGCAGCGGCTTGGCAATCTCCAGCGAAGACACTTTCACCATGACCGGTAAATTGAGGAAAGCGTGATAGATCCCCTGAGCCGGGGTATTGGCCATGATCAACGCAATAATCGCGGCTACGATCAGGATGATGCCGCCCGCGGCCTCCTGACGCAAAAACTGACGAATAATGTTGGTCACAATACGTCTCTCCAGATTTGTGCGTGGCGCAAGGCCCCCGCAGACAAAGTAATGGAACGAGTATAGACGGCGATTTAGCTCGATAAAATACGTTTATAAATGCTTTAAACATCGATAAAACCGATCTATTTACGATGTATGTCACATTTTTTATAGGGGTATTGGCAAGTGAACGTCAATAAAAAACCCCGGTTTTGACACCGGGGTTATGCAGAACGCTAACGGAGACAGAAGCTTAACGCGTCAGGTCGTCAAAAAACTTTTTCACGCCATCGAAGAAACTTTTCGAACGCGGACTGTTTTTATCACCGGAAGGGCCACCCAGGCTTTCCTCCAGTTCCTTCAGCAACTGCTTCTGCTTGTCGTTCAGGTTAACCGGGGTTTCCACCACCACGCGACACAGCAGGTCACCCTGGCTGCCGCCACGTACCGATTTAACACCCTTGCCGCGCATGCGGAACAGCTTGCCGGTCTGGGTTTCCGTCGGCACTTTCAGCTTCACTCGGCCATCCAGCGTCGGCACTTCGATCTCACCGCCCAATGCTGCCATCGCGAAGTTAATCGGTACTTCACAGTACAGGTTGTTGCCTTCACGCTCGAAGATAGGGTGAGCTTTCACCTGAACCTGAACGTACAGATCGCCAGCCGGTGCGCCGTGTTCGCCTGCTTCACCCTCACCCGCCAGGCGGATGCGGTCACCGGTATCCACGCCGGCCGGGATTTTCACCGACAGCGTTTTGGCTTTCTCTACCCGGCCGTGGCCGTGGCAGCTGTTGCAAGGGTCTTTGATGATCTGACCGCGGCCATGACAGTGCGGACAGGCCTGCTGCACGGTAAAGAAGCCCTGGCGCATCTGCACCTGGCCCTGACCGTGACAGGTTGGACAGGTCACCGGCGAGCTGCCTGGCTTCGCGCCGCTGCCGTGGCAAACGCCACACTCTTCCAGCGTCGGGATGCGGATCTCTTTGGTCACGCCACGAACCGCTTCCTCGAGGGACAGCTCCATGTTGTAGCGCAGATCGGAACCACGGCTGGCGCGTTGACGACGGCCACCACCGAAGATGTCGCCAAATACGTCGCCAAAGATATCGCTAAAGTCGGCACCGCCGCCGCCAAATCCACCGCCGCCGCCCATGCCGCCTTGTTCAAACGCCGCATGGCCGTATTGATCGTAGGCCGCACGCTTTTGATCGTCGGTCAGAACTTCGTACGCTTCCTTGACCTCTTTAAATCTGGCTTCGGCGTCCTGATCCTGGTTGCGGTCAGGATGGTACTTCATCGCCAGGCGCTTATACGCCTTTTTGATCTCACGTTCTTCCGCCGTCTTGGAGACGCCGAGAATCTCGTAATAGTCTTTCTTCGCCATTATTTCTGTAACCCTTAACATGCGTGCACGGGCGTAGAGTTGCCTCGACGCCCGTGCTGGTTTCCGGTAACGGCCTCTCGGCCGTTCCGTGCCCGCTTAAGGGCGATTATTTTTTGTCTTTAACTTCTTCGAACTCAGCGTCAACCACGTCGTCGTCTTTCTGCGCCGCGTTGTCAGCACCGGCATCAGCACCTTGCTGAGCCTGCTGCGCCTGAGCCATTTCCAGCAGCTTGCCGGAGACCTGCACCAGAGCCTGGGTCTTAGCTTCGATCTCGGCTTTATCTTCGCCTTTAACCGCAACTTCCAGATCTTTCAGCGCCGCTTCGATAGCCGTTTTGTCTTCCGCCGGCAGTTTGTCGCCCGCTTCTTCCAACTGCTTACGGGTACCGTGGATCAGGTGGTCGGCCTGGTTACGGGTCTGCACCAGCTCTTCGAACTTACGGTCAGCTTCGGCGTTCACTTCAGCATCGCGCACCATTTTCTGGATTTCTTCTTCGTTCAGACCAGAAGAAGCCTTGATGGTGATCTTCTGCTCACGGCCAGTATTCTTGTCTTTGGCAGACACGTGCAGAATACCGTCGGCGTCGATGTCGAAGGTCACTTCGATTTGCGCCATACCGCGTGGAGCCGCCTGGATGCCGTCCAGATTGAACTGGCCCAGTGACTTGTTATCGTTAGCGCGTTTACGCTCACCCTGCAGCACGTGGATGGTTACCGCAGACTGGTTGTCTTCAGCGGTAGAGAACACCTGGCTGTGCTTGGTCGGGATGGTGGTGTTTTTGGTGATCAGCGGAGTCATCACGCTGCCCATGGTTTCGATACCCAGCGACAGCGGGGTAACGTCCAGCAGCAGAACGTCCTTCACGTCACCGGCCAACACGCCGCCCTGTACCGCAGCACCCACCGCAACGGCTTCGTCCGGGTTAACGTCTTTACGCGGTTCTTTACCGAAGAAGTCAGCGACTTTCTTCTGAACCATTGGCATACGGGTCTGGCCGCCCACCAGGATCACGTCCTGAATGTCGGAAACCGACAGGCCTGCGTCTTTCAGAGCGACTTTCAGCGGCTCGATAGAACGCGCAACCAGATCTTCTACCAGCGACTCGAGTTTTGCACGGGTCACTTTGATGTTCATGTGTTTTGGACCGCTCGCATCTGCAGTAATGTACGGCAGGTTTACGTCGGTCTGCTGAGCGGAAGACAGTTCAATCTTCGCTTTCTCAGCGGCTTCTTTCAGACGCTGCATCGCCAACGGATCGTTGCGCAGATCGAAACCTTGTTCTTTCTTGAACTCTTCCACCAGATAGTTGATCAGGCGGCTGTCGAAGTCTTCACCACCCAGGTGGGTATCACCGTTGGTTGCCAGAACTTCGAAGGTTTTTTCACCGTCAACTTCGTCGATTTCGATAATGGAGATATCGAAAGTACCGCCACCCAGGTCATAAACCGCGATGGTACGGTTGCCGACTTCTTTGTCCAGGCCGTAAGCCAGGGCCGCAGCGGTCGGTTCGTTGATGATACGTTTTACTTCCAGACCTGCGATACGGCCGGCGTCTTTGGTCGCCTGACGCTGTGCGTCGTTGAAGTATGCAGGTACGGTGATAACCGCTTCAGTTACCGGTTCGCCCAGGTAATCTTCCGCCGTTTTCTTCATTTTCTTCAGCACTTCAGCAGAGATCTGCGGAGGTGCAACACGCTGGCCTTTCACTTCTACCCATGCGTCGCCGTTATCAGCAGCCACAATTTTGTACGGCATGATGTCTTTATCACGCTGTGCTTCTTCATCCTGGAAGCGACGGCCAATCAGGCGCTTGATCGCAAACAGGGTGTTTTGTGGGTTAGTAACAGCCTGACGCTTAGCAGGCTGGCCAACCAGGATTTCACCATCCTGGGTATATGCGATGATCGAAGGTGTAGTACGGTCGCCTTCGCTGTTCTCCAGCACGCGTGCTTTACCACCATCCATAATTGCTACACAAGAGTTGGTAGTACCCAGGTCGATACCAATAATTTTGCCCATCTAAACGTCTCCACTAATAAATTCATATTCGGTCAGGTTGCTAACCTATATGCGGGCGAATTTTTGCTTTTCAACTGCCCGACATTTCAGACTTACCCGCGGTCAGCAACTGCGGTTGCAAATAAGATGGGGCCATACAATCCAGCATCAAGGGGCAGGGCAAAAAAAAATTCGTTTTTATCGTCACTCAGATCATTGTTTCCTGTTCTGGGGATCATTATGATGCCGCGCGCTCTGATGGAAGTTATGGGTTTTTCGGCCATTCAGACCATTTATGAATTTACCTATCCATTTTCGTTAAAATTCTGTTATCGCAGAGGACATATGCACACCAACAAGTTGGCGAATCCCGGCCCTCTCGGCCTGATGGGCTTCGGGATGACCACCGTCTTGCTGAACCTGCACAACGCGGGCTTTTTCCCATTGAACTCTTCCATCATCAGCATGGGGATTTTCTTCGGTGGACTGGCTCAGATTATGGCTGGCCTGCTGGAATACAAGAAAGGCAACACCTTTGGCATGACGGCCTTTATCTCTTACGGCAGCTTCTGGCTGAGCCTGGTCGGGCTGCTGCTGCTGCCGCGCCTGGGCCTGGCTGAACCGACCGACGCCAGCGTGCTGGGGATCTATCTGGCACTGTGGGGCGTCTTCACCCTGTTCATGTTCTTCGGCACCCTGCGCGCCAACCGCGTGCTGCAGTTCGTGTTCGGCAGCCTGACGCTGCTGTTCGCCCTGCTGGCCGTAGGTAACATCATCGGCAACCCTGCGCTGCTGAAATTTGCCGGCTACGAAGGCATCATCTGCGGCGCCAGCGCCATCTACCTGGCCATGGCGGAAGTGCTCAACGAGCAGTTTGGCCGTACGGTGCTGCCGATTGGCGAACCCAGCGTCAACAATGTAGAACCTATCCGGGCAGTGGCCTAAGCGTCATTGACCTGAAATGAAAAGCCCTGCGGTTGATTGCAGGGCTTTTTTTTTTAGCTGTAAGAACCGGCGCGTTGCGCCTTGGTTTCGCTGTTCAGATCGCGATGAAGGTAAATCCCCAGCAGCAGTCCTATTCCCGACAGCGCCAACACGTAGTAAGCGGGCGCTAACGGGGTTAACTTCATGATCAACGTCACAAATATTGGGGTTAAACCCCCAAAAATAGCGTATGCGACATTATATGAGAACGAAATCCCGGTAAATCGTACTTCCGCCGGAAAAGCCCGCACCATCACATAGGGTACAGCGCCCACCACGCCCACGCTGAAGCCCACCAGCGCATAGCAGGCGAACAGCATTTCCGGGTGTTCTCCCACCGTGCGATAAAACAGCCAGCTGCAGCCGGCCAACAGCAAACTGCCAACGATAAAGGTTTTGCTGGCACCGAAGCGATCCGCCGCCAAACCCGCGATGATGCAACCGGCAATCAGCATGATGGTGGCAATGCTGTTCGCCTGCAGCGACAGCGCCGGGGCGATACCGAACTGCTTTTGCAGATAGGTGGGGGTCATCAGGATCACTACCACGATACCGGCGGACAGCAGCCAGGTCAGCAGCATCGACACCGCCACTTCCTTGCGATGGTTCAGCACCACGGACTTCAGCGGCAGCTCCTCCGCCAGGGCTTTGCGCGCCTGCATCTCGATGAAAATTGGCGTTTCCTGCAACCAGCGGCGCAGGTACATCGCCACCAGGCCGAAAATACCGCCCAGCAGGAAGGGAATGCGCCAGCCCCCTTCGGCAATGGTCTGTTGGCTGAGCGTGGTGTTGATCACCGTCGCCACCAACGAGCCCAGCAAGATACCGACCGTCAGACCGGCGGTCAGGGTGCCGCAGGCAAAACCAATGCGGCGGCGCGGCACGTGTTCGGCAACAAACACCCAGGCCCCCGGCACTTCACCCCCAATCGCTGCGCCCTGCAGCACGCGCATCAGCAGCAACAACAGCGGTGCGGCAATACCGATGCTGGCGTAGGTCGGTAACAAGCCCATGCCCAGCGTCGGTAGCGCCATCAGCAGAATGCTCAGGCTGAACATCTTTTTACGGCCGACCAAATCGCCGAAGTGCGCCATCACGATGCCACCCAACGGACGGGCCAGGTAACCGGCGGCAAAGATGCCGAAGGTTTGCACCTGACGCAGCCATTCAGGCATATCCGCCGGGAAGAAAAGTTCGCCCATCACCGCAGCAAAGAAAACGAAAATGATGAAGTCGTAGAACTCCAGCGCTCCGCCCAAGGCAGCTAACGTCAGAGTTTTGTAGTCTTGCCGGCTTAACCGGCGATTATTATCGTGAGGCATAGGGTACCGTCGGAGGAGACTGTTAAAATAAAAGCCAGTGGCTTTCTGTAAACGAATCCTTACTATAACGGCAAAATATTTTCACACCAGATCGCTTGGGGCTTATCTCACATAACGCTGAAATTTAGAGGTTTATCTCGCGACGCGCATTCTTCGGACGAAATGCTGCTACCACTTCAGCCTGAGTTTCCACATAAGGCCCCTCGAGCAGTTGGATGCAGTACGGCACGCTGGCGAAGATACCATGCACCACCACCTTGCCCTGCTCGTCCCTGACCCCTTCCAGCGTTTCCTTGATTGACTTGGGTTGTCCCGGCAGGTTGATGATCAGCGCCTGCTTGCGGATCGCCCCCACCTGGCGTGAAAGAATTGCCGTTGGCACAAAGTGTAGGCTGATTTGACGCATTTGCTCGCCGAAGCCAGGCATCACGCGATCGGCGATCGCCAGCGTGGCGTCCGGGGTCACGTCACGTCGCGCCGGCCCGGTACCGCCGGTCGTCAGCACCAGATGGCAGCCCATTTCATCCACCAGCTCACACAGGGTTTGCTCGATCAACGTTTGCTCATCGGGGATCAGCCGGGTTTCCAGTTTGAACGGCGTGGCCAGCGCGTCGGTCAGCCACGCTTCCAAAGCCGGTATGCCTTTGTCCTGGTAAACGCCGCCGGAAGCGCGGTCAGAAACGGAAACCAAACCAATACGTAATATGTCCATGCGTAACCTCTACAGCCTAATGGGGTTCGAACGGGTTCGCTTCCCGCCCTGTTATTCATTCCGAGAGTATAAGGTGTCTGCCCGCGCCGGGGATCTGCGAGCATAAAAAAAGGCGGCCTAAGCCACCTTTTTCTGCGCAGACTGCCTGAATTACAGCAAATCGGCGATCATTTTTTCCAGCTTGCCCTGGTCTACGGCAAACTTGCGGATACCGTCGGTCAGTTTCTCAACCGCCATTGGATCCTGGTTGTGCTGCCAGTAGAACTCAGGCTCGGTCAGCGGCGCAGGACGCGCTTTCACTTCGCCGGTGTAAGCCAGTTTACGCTCCAGAGAACCTTCGCTCTCTGCCAGCTCTTTCAGCAATGCAGGGGCGATGGTCAGACGGTCACAGCCGGCCAGTTCGATGATTTCACCGACGTTACGGAAGCTGGCACCCATCACCACGGTTTTGTAACCGTGCTCTTTGTAATACTGGTAGATCTCGGTAACGGAAACCACGCCCGGATCTTCGTGCGGCGCGAACTCTTTTTTGTCGCCGTTGGCTTTGTACCAGTCGAGGATACGACCGACAAACGGAGAGATCAGGTACACACCGGCTTCGGCACAGGCACGCGCCTGGGCGAAGGAGAACAGCAGCGTCAGGTTACAGTTGATGCCTTCTTTCTCCAACTGCTCTGCAGCGCGGATGCCCTGCCAGGTGGAAGCCAGTTTGATCAGGATGCGATCGTTGCTGATGCCGGCATCGTTGTACAGTTTGATCAGGCGCTTGGCCTTGGCAACGCTGGCCACGGTGTCGTAGGACAGGCGTGCGTCCACTTCGGTAGAGATACGGCCAGGAACCAGCTTAAGGATTTCCAGACCGATGTTGACGGCCAGCTTGTCGGCGGCGTCGGCGATTTGCTGTTCGCGATCGCTGCTCTGCTCGCGCGCCCAGGCAATGGCTTCGTCAATCAGTTTGCGGTATTCAGGAATTTGGGCTGCATTGAGGATCAGCGAAGGGTTGGTCGTAGCATCTTGCGGTTGATACAGCTTCATTGCCGCGATATCGCCCGTATCTGCAACCACGGTAGTGAGTTGGCGCAGGGAAGTTAATTTATCGGTCATGTTGGCATTATCTCATCGTTTGTGCATGAACTTTTGGCATCGTTCAACCATGCCCTGCCCTGATAATAACATGCGCAAGGCCCGGTGCAAGGCTGGAAAATCGCGGCCCGGCGGCGCTAGTTTTATCCTTGAGCGAGCAACCGTTTACGCCAGTATCTTTCGTCATTCTCGAGCTGATGAAAAGGCAATAACGTGCTATCGATTGAATAAATTATGTTAAATTCGCGAAAATTGATGCAATAGGGTGAGTAATCTGAGAAAAATCTCAATTGCTCGGAACCCAGCCGGTTTCAGCTAAGCTCTTGTAAAAATTCAATCAATATATTTTCACCCGTGGTGGACGCGACGCGGTGCGTAACAAATAACAACAAGGAGGGATCCGTGACGGACCTGATGAATTTTATAAATAATATTTTGTGGGGCTCGGTACTGATTTATTTGCTGCTCGGCACAGGCATTTACTTCACCCTACGCACCCGCTTTATCCAGGTCCGCCATTTCAGCCACATGTTCTCGGTGCTCAAGCACAGCAACAAAAGCGACAGCGCTGGCATCTCCTCTTTTCAAGCTTTGTGCACCACTCTCGCCGCGCGCGTCGGAACCGGTAATCTGACCGGCGTGGCTATTGCCCTCACCGCCGGTGGCCCGGGAGCCATCTTCTGGATGTGGGTGGTGGCGTTCATCGGCATGGCCACTTCTTTTGTCGAAAGCAGCCTGGCACAACTCTACAAAACCAAAGACGATCGGGGTAACTACCGCGGTGGTCCGGCTTACTATATGGAGAAAGGACTGGGCATGCGCTGGATGGGCGTGCTGTTTTCCATCTTCCTGATAATTGCCTTCGGATTAGTGTTCAACGCCGTGCAGGCCAATTCCATTGCCCAGGCCTCCGCCGTCGCCTTCCACGTGAAGCCTCTGTATGTCGGTATCGGTCTGGTGATCCTGAGCGGTCTGGTGATCTTCGGCGGCATCCGTTCCGTTGCCCGCGTAGCCGAATGGGTGGTGCCACTGATGGCCGCAGCTTATTTGCTGCTGGCCTTCTGGGTGATTGGCCATAACATTGAGCATATGCCGGCAATCTTGTCGCTGGTGTTCAAGAGCGCCTTCGGGCTGCAGGAAGCGGCCGCCGGCGCCGTCGGCTACGGTATTTCACAGGCGATGACCCAGGGCGTTCAGCGTGGCCTGTTCTCCAACGAGGCCGGTATGGGCTCTGCCCCCAATGCGGCGGCGTCCGCTACCCCTTACCCGCCACATCCGGCCTCCCAGGGCTACGTGCAGATGCTTGGGGTCTTTATCGATACCATCGTGATTTGCAGCGCGACCGCCGCGATCATTCTGTCCTCCGGCGTACTGGATCAGCCGGTGGCCAACGTCAGCGGTATCGACATGACCCAGAGGGCATTATCCGCCGCCGTCGGCAGCTGGGGCTCCCCCTTTGTCGCCATCGCCATTTTCTTCTTCGCCTTTACCTCGATTATCGCCAACTATGCCTATGCCGAGAGTAATCTGGTGTTCCTCGAGCATAATCACCCGGCCGGTCTGCTGGTTTTCCGCTGTGCCGCGCTGGGGATGGTGATGTTTGGCGCGCTGGCCGAGTTGCCGGTGGTATGGAAGATGGCGGACACCTCCATGGCGTTAATGGCCATCACCAACCTGACGGCCATCCTGCTGTTGTCAAAAGTGGCGCTGAAACTGGCCGATGATTATCACCGCCAGCGCACGCTGGGCAAATTGCCTACTTTCGACGCCAACCGTTTTCCGGAACTGAAGTCTCAACTGGAACCCGGCGTGTGGGATAAAAACTGAGTTTTTACGGGCGCGTCTGGCACGCGCCCTGCCTATCAGACCTATTGACCCTTTTTCCCGCGCTTTTTGCTACAGTATCCGTTCTTGGATAAACAGGATCTGGCCATGCTCGTTATTATTTCACCTGCAAAAACCCTTGATTACGAAAGCCCGTTGGCAACAGAACGCTTCACGCAGCCGGAGCTGCTGGACAAGTCGAAGCAGTTGATCAAGATCTGCCGCGAGCTGACGCCGGTACAAATCGCCAAGCTGATGGGCATCAGCGACAAACTGGCCGGGTTGAACGCCGCTCGCTTTGGCGACTGGCAGCCAAAGTTCACCCCGGACAACGCTCGCCAGGCACTATTGGCTTTCAAAGGCGATGTCTATACCGGTTTGCACGCACAGGATTTCAACGAGGGCGATTTTGACTTCGCCCAACAGCATCTGCGCATGCTGTCCGGGCTATACGGCGTGCTGCGCCCACTCGATCTGATGATGCCTTACCGTCTGGAGATGGGCATCAAACTGGACAACGCCAAGGGCAAGGATTTGTACAGCTTCTGGGGCGAGCAGATCACCAAAAAACTTAACGAAGCGCTGGAGCAACAGGGGGACGACGTGGTGGTCAACCTGGCTTCCGACGAATACTTCAAATCGGTGAAACCGGCCAAACTGCACGGCACGCTGATTAAGCCGGTGTTCCTCGACGAGAAGAACGGCAAATACAAGGTGATCAGCTTCTACGCCAAGAAGGCGCGTGGATTGATGAGCCGCTATATCATCAAGAATCGCCTGACGCAGCGCGAACAACTGCTTGGTTTCAACCTGGAAGGTTACGCCTTCGATGAAGCCGACTCCAAAGGCAACGAACTGGTGTTCAAACGCCCCGAACAGTAATCCGCCACGCCCATAAAAAAAGCCGTCGCAATGACGGCTTTTCGCTTTATGCACCCAGGGGGATCAGGCAGGCAAGGCCATCAGGAACTTGCGCAGCTCGCTAAAACCGGCCGGCAGGTTGTGGGACAGCAGCGGTAAATCGGCGCGCAGTGCCAGCGCCTTCGGCAGCGGCAGCTCCTGACCGAGAATTTCTTCTACGCTCTCTTTAAACTTGGCCGGATGCGCGGTGCCGAGGAACAAGCCAAACTCCCCTTCCTGCAACTGGTCACGCAACGCGCGATAAGCGATTGCCGCATGCGGCTCAGAAAGGTAGCCCAGTTGCGCCAGCTCACGCATGCTGTCCTTGGTGGTTTCGTCACTCACCGTTGCGTGCCCCAGTTCTTTCAACTGCCAAATCTTCCGACGGAACAGCTCTTCTACGCGCGGCCAGTTATTCGGCTGGCTGACGTCCATCGCGTTCGACAGCGTTGCCACCGTGGCATGCGGCTGCCACTGACCATTCGTCAGGAAGCGCGGCACGGTATCGTTGGCATTGGTCGCGGCGATAAAACGCTTCACCGGCAGGCCCAGCGATTTGGCCAACAAGCCGGCGGTCAGATCGCCGAAGTTGCCGCTTGGCACCGAAATCACCAGTTGATTACGCGCTTCCTGCGGCAGTTGCGCTACCGCTTCGAAGTAGTAGCAAATCTGCGCCAGCAGGCGGCTGATGTTGATCGAGTTGGCCGAGTTCAGGTGCAGCGCTTCTTTCAGTTCCTGATCGTCAAATGCCTGTTTGACCAGGGCCTGACAGGCGTCGAAGTCGCCGTCAATCGCCACGGTGTGAATGTTACCGCCCAGGGTGCAGAACAGTTTTTCCTGCAACGGGCTGATTTTGCCCTGCGGGTAAAGGATCACCACGCGAACATTTTTCAGGCCGTAGAAAGCATGAGCCACCGCCGCGCCGGTATCGCCGGAAGTTGCCGTCAGGATAGTCACTGGCTGATCGCCCGCCACTTCCGCCAGCATTTGCGCCATGAAGCGGCCGCCGAAGTCTTTGAAGGCCAACGTCGGGCCGTGGAACAGCTCCAGGCAGGCAATGTCGTCTTCCACTTGCGCAACCGGCGCCGGGAATTCAAAGGCCGCCGCTACGCGCTTATGCAAAGCCTCTTCGGAAACTTCGTCGCCAATAAACGCCGACAGAATGCGGCTGCTGCGGGTGACAAAATCCTGCTCCAGCAGATGGTCGATTTCGGTCAACTCAAACTCCGGCAGTTCCAGCGGGAAAAACAGCCCTTGCTGTTTGCCCAGGCCTTGTTTGATCGCCTGCGCGAAGCTGACCTGTTCGTTGTGATCCTTAAGGTTGTAGAGTTTCATGCATTATCCCAGTAGTCGTGCGCCTGCGGTATCCAGACGGCAAATATGAACAAAACCTTCGTCGTTTTGCAGATAGTGATTAGTCAGCCAATCGGCCATGCGTTGTGCCGTAGCGCCATCATCACAGACGGCGAACAGCGTCGGGCCGGAGCCGGAAATACCGCAAGCCAGCGCACCTATATCCTGCGCGGCCTTGCGCGCATCGGCGAAGCCAGGCAGCAGGCGGGTGCGGTACGGCTCGGCAATCACGTCCTGCATCAGTTTGGCGGCCAAGCGTGGCTGCTGGGTGTGGCAGGCATGAATAAAGCCCGCCAGATAGCGGCCGTGGCTGATACAGTCCTGACGACGATACTGCGCGGGCAAAATCGCGCGCGCTTCGGCAGTGGACACCTTGATTCCCGGATAGGCCATCACCCACAGCCAGTCTTTAAAGCATGGCACTTCCTGGCTGATGAAGCCTTCTTCTTCCAGCATCAGCTGCAAGCCGCCGAGGTAGCAAGGCGCCACGTTGTCGTAATGCACGCTGCCGGAGATGCGGCCTTCCAGCTCGCCCATCAGGCTCAGCAGGGTCATTTTATCCAGAGGACGGTTGCAGAATTCATTCATCGCCATCAGCCCGGCAACCACCGAGCAGGCGCTGGAACCCAACCCCGAACCGATCGGCATGTTTTTCTCCAGCCGCATCGCCACCGGGATCTCACGGCCGATCTCCTGGCAGAAACGCTGCCAGCACTGATAAACGATATTCTCTTTTGGATCGTCCGGCAGTTTGCTGACGAAGCGACCGGCGTTCTGCAGGCTGAACGTGGCGGCAGCCTCGACGCTGACGCAGTCGCCCAGCAAAGTACCGTCGATCGGTGACACTGCTGCACCCAGAACGTCAAAGCCGACGCTTACGTTGCCAATTGAGGCCGGCGCATACACCTTAACCATATTAAACTCCCAACTTCCATGACAGTGTGCGCAACAGATCGGCGAAGACCCCTGCTGCAGTCACATCGTTACCGGCACCGTAGCCACGCAGCACCAACGGCAACGGCTGATAGTAACGGCTGTAGAAAGCCAAGGCGTTCTCGCCGTTCTTCACTTTATACAACGGATCGTTGCCGTCTACCGCATCTATGCGAACCTGACAGCGGCCATTTTCAATGACACCGACGTAACGCAGCACCTTGCCCTGCTCGGCGGCATTGGCCACATTGCGGGCATATTCCTTGTCCAACTCCGGCAGGCGCGCCATAAAGGTTTCCACATCCCCGGAGGCATCAAAGGAAGGCGGCAAAGCCGACTCGACTTCGATATCCTCCAGTTCCAGCTTATACCCCGCTTCACGGGCCAGGATCAGCAGCTTGCGGGCCACGTCCATACCGGAAAGGTCGTCACGGGGATCCGGTTCGGTATAGCCTTTGGCCTTGGCCTCCAGGGTTGCCGCCGACAGCGACATACCCTCGTCCAGCTTGCCGAAGATAAACGACAGCGAACCGGACAGAATGCCGGAGAAACGCGTCAGCTCGTCACCGGCGTTCAGCAGGTTTTGCAGGTTTTCGATCACCGGCAGACCCGCACCGACGTTAGTGTCGTACAGGAACTTGCGGCGCGAACCGGCCGCGGCGGTGCGTAACTGTTGGTAGTAGTTCATCGACGAGGTGTTGGCCTTTTTGTTCGGCGTCACCACGTGGAATCCGTCGGCCAGGAAGTCCGCATATTGATCGGCAACGGCCTGGCTTGAGGTGCAGTCGACAATCACCGGGTTCAGCAGGTGGTACTCCTTCACCAAACGAATCAAACGCCCCAGGTTGAACGGCTCTTGCGCGCCGGCCAGCTCATCACGCCAGCTTTCAAGCTGAATGCCGTGAATGTTGGTCAACATGGCGCGCGAATTGGCAATGCCGCACACCCGCAGATCGATATGTTTTTGTTTCAGCCAAGGTTGCTGACGGTAAATCTGCTCGATCAACGCGCCGCCCACGCCACCAACGCCGATGACAAACACTTCAATCACCTGATCGGTGTTGAACAACATCTGATGGCAAACGCGCACCCCGGTGGTCGCAGAATCATTGCTGACCACCACCGAGATGGAGCGTTCGGACGAGCCCTGAGCAATAGCGACAATGTTGATATTGGCGCGAGCCAGCGCTGAGAAGAAGCTGGCCGAAATGCCGCGCAGGGTACGCATGCCGTCGCCGACCACCGAGATGATCGCCAGCTGTTCCATTACGTCCAGCGGCTCCAGCAGGCCGTCTTTCAATTCAAGATAGAACTCGTCTTCCAGCGCACGACGCGCACGTTGCAGTTCGCTCTGCGGCACGCAGAAGCTGATGCTGTATTCGGAAGAAGACTGGGTGATCAGCACCACCGAGATACCGGCGCGTGACATCACGGCAAACACCCGCGCGGCCATGCCGACCATGCCTTTCATCCCCGGACCGGAGACGTTGATCATCGCCATATTGTTCAGGTTGGTGATGCCCTTCACCGGCGTATCGGAATCCAGATTTTCGCCACCAATCAGTGTGCCAGGCGCCTGTGGATTAGCGGTGTTTTTGATCAGGCAGGGGATTTGGAACTGGGCGATGGGGGCAATGGTGCGGGGATGAAGAACGCTGGCGCCGAAGTAGGAAAGCTCCATGGCTTCCTGGTACGACATCGATTTCAACAGCCTGGCGTCCGGCACGGTGCGTGGGTCACAGGTATAAACGCCGTCAACGTCGGTCCAGATCTCGCAGCAGTCGGCGCGCAGGCAGGCGGCCAGCACGGCGGCGGAGTAGTCAGAACCGTTACGGCCCAGCACCACCAATTCGCCCTTGTCGTTGCCGGCGGTGAAACCGGCCATCAGCACAATGTGATCCGCCGGGATGGCCGATGCGGCGATACGCAATGTGGATTCTGCGATATCAACCGTGGACTCCAGGTAATGCCCCTGCGCCAGCAGCTTTTCAACCGGGTTAATCACCGTGACCGGGAAACCTTTGGCGCGAAACACCCCTTCCATGATGGCGATGGAGAGCTTCTCGCCGCGACAGATGATGGCCGCATTCACGCTGTCCGGACACTGTCCAAGCAACGCAACGCCATGCAACACCTGCTTGAGCTGGGCGAACTCCTGATCGACAAACGTCTTGAGGCGATCGTACTCAAAGCCGGGCAACGCCTGCGCCAGCCCG
Source organism: Serratia sp. OS31 (assembly GCF_014164835.1). NCBI lineage: Bacteria > Pseudomonadati > Pseudomonadota > Gammaproteobacteria > Enterobacterales > Yersiniaceae > Serratia > Serratia sp. OS31. Next base: position 79,875 of record NZ_JACJFQ010000001.1, read on the forward strand.
CTCAGCAGGTCGGCGAAGATGCGCTCTGCATCGCTCATATTTGGCAGAATGTCTTGCCCCGCTACCGTTTTTTCAATCATCGCCACCAGGTGGTTAGTGATTTTAGCCGGAGCGGACAAGACCGTGGCCACCTGTCCCTGACGTGCATTACTTTCCATGATGTCGGCAACGCGCAGAAAACGTTCTGCATTCGCTACCGAGGTTCCGCCAAATTTCAGCACTCGCATTTCTTGTCTCTCCCGAATTTAAGCCGAAAAAAAAGCCCGCACTGGTTAGGTGCGGGCTTTTTTCTTTTGTTTCCTGTACGCGTCAGCCCGCCCCGTTACCTGTGGTATCGGTGGTGGTAATAATTGTTGTGTTCAGGCTGATGTTTCGCATTTTGTCTGTCTGTCTCATTAAATACTCTGTCCCCTCTATTGGTTAAAGCAATCGCTATCCCAAGTCAAATTATTTCTTTTTTTTGCTTATTTATCGTCCAGCTAGCTAACCGGGCGATGCGAGAGCTGAAAAGCCAGATGACAGAACAAAAAGACAGGCAGGCGGCAAATTTGCAGTGGATCACACTGCAAAATTAGCCATGTTTACGGGTATCACTTTGTCAGTTTTTTTTCGATATCATGCAACAAAGTATGCAGCATCGCCGTGTCCCGCTGTAGCAAAGTACCAAGCCGTTGATGCAGCCAGTCGCGCAATTTTTGATCGTCACTGACCTCCAGCGCCGCCAGTAACCCATCAGCACGCTGACGCAATGCCTTAAGCTGGCCTTCGTGGGCGACCGCCTCTTGCGGCGCGCTGACGTTCATCAGCTCTGACAGCTGATAACAGTACACCATCACCGCCTGGCCGAGATTGAGCGAAGGATAATCCGCCTGCATAGGTACGCCAGTCAGCAAATCCGCCAGTTCCAGCTCCTCATTGGTCAGGCCGGAATCTTCGCGGCCAAACACCAGCGCCGCCTGGTTTACCCACTGGCTGCGCTCACTCAGTTGGCCCAACAGTTGCTGCGGCGTACAGTAATAATGAAAACGCGCCCGGCTGCGGGCCGTGGTGGCTACGGTGAAATCTACGTCCGCCAGAGCCTGTTCCAGAGTGGCGAAAGTTTGCACGCCGTCGAGGATCTCCCCCGCCCCGTGAGCAACCCAACGCGCCGCCGGCTGCAGGTGCGCTTCGCTGTCGACGATACGCAACGAAGTGAAGCCCATGGTTTTCATTGCCCGCGCCGCAGCGCCGACGTTTTCCGGCCGTGCCGGAGCCACTAAAACAATATGCAGCTGCATCAATACTCCACAGAATAAGGGATCGCAGGTTTTTGACTGTTCAGGATAGTCTGATTATATTTACAAGTGTGCAACAATAATCCCGCGGGCCGCGATAGACAGGGGTAAATGCGCTATTGGCCTTATAAATGGCACGGAATACATATTATTACTTCTTATGATTTACTACTCTTATTAATCAAGGTGTTAAAATAACTGCTTTATCAATAAGCCGTTAATTCTACCTCATTAGGCGCAACAATGCTGAATCGTACACAGAATTTATGGTTCTGTGACTTAAGCTGGCATTTCTGTAAGTGTTTTTCACAAAACTGTTAACGTGCTACAATTGAATTTGATATATGTCAACAAAGCTTAGTTTTGTTGGGTGATGAATTCGGTACGCACTGTTATATTGCTGTTAATAGGGTTAGGATATGCGCCGTTTTGGCACCTTTGGGGATGTAAGGAATAGCACCCCCACCAAGCTAGCGATCTTGTTGACATGAGATGGAAAGTGCATCAAGAACGAGTTTACGTACTGTAGTCATTTGGTAAGAGGGAACGTGAGCGCTAATCTCTGCCCTCCGCTAAGAAAACAAAGACTTCTGTACTTCCTATTTTCTATTTTGTTGGCAATTTTAGGTAGCAAATATGCAGACCCCGCACATTCTGATTGTCGAAGACGAGTTAGTCACTCGTAACACCCTGAAGAGCATTTTCGAGGCGGAAGGCTACGTTGTTCATGAAGCCAATGATGGTGCAGAAATGCACAACATCCTGTCTGAAAATGATATCAATCTGGTTATCATGGACATCAATCTGCCAGGCAAAAATGGCCTGCTGCTGGCGCGTGAACTGCGCGAACAGGCCAGCGTTGCGCTGATGTTCCTGACCGGCCGTGATAACGAAGTTGATAAGATCCTCGGATTGGAAATCGGCGCTGATGACTATATCACCAAGCCATTTAATCCACGTGAACTGACCATTCGCGCACGCAACCTGCTGTCCCGCACCATGAACCTGGGCAGCGTCGGCGAAGAACGCCGTCTGGTTGAAAGCTATAAGTTCAACGGTTGGGAGCTGGACATCAACAGCCGCTCACTGATCAGCCCAGCGGGCGAGCAATATAAATTGCCGCGCAGTGAATTCCGCGCCATGCTGCACTTCTGCGAAAACCCGGGCAAGATCCAATCCCGTGGCGAACTGCTGAAGAAGATGACCGGCCGCGAGCTGAAACCGCATGACCGCACCGTGGACGTGACCATTCGTCGCATCCGCAAGCACTTCGAATCCACGCCGGACACGCCTGAAATCATCGCTACCATTCACGGTGAAGGCTACCGTTTCTGCGGCGATCTGGAAGAGTAAGCCTGCGCGTTAAAATAGTTGGGGTTCAACTGAACCCCAAGTCTCTTATTTTGCCTCACCCCAAGGGATGATCGGCACAGCGCTCAGTGCGTTCTTCGGCGAACCGTCCACCACACGGTCTGAATAACTCAGATAGATCAACGCATTGCGATTCGCATCGTAAAAACGCACCACCTGCAGCTTCTTGAACACCAGCGACGTCCGCTTCTGGAACACCACCGTCCCTTCCGCCTTGCCGTTTTTGATTTTATCGTTCAGCGCGATCGGCCCGACCTGCTGGCAAGAAATGGCTGCATCCGCAGTGTCTTCCGCTAATCCCAGACCGCCTTTAATGCCACCGGTTTTGGCACGGCTGATATAACAAGTTACATTTTTAACATCAGGATCGTCGAATGCTTCCACCACGATTTTGTGGTCCGGACCGAAGAGTTTGAATACCGTATCCACCGACCCAACCTGTTCTGCCTGCGCGCTGTTTACCGTTGCGCAAACTAAACCAAACAAAAATATCCATCCTTTTTTCATTCACTTAACTCCAATAACCTGGGCGCTAAAAATAGCCGCAGGCAATTAATATTGTTTATGTTTTAGGTCACAGAATAGGGGTTTTTCCGGTCTGCACCGGTCTTTTTAGCACAGAGCGTGAAAAAAATCTTTGAGAGTCTCGGAGGAAAAAAATTGCTATTATGCGGCGTCGTTATTTCTTTGCGCCCTTTAAGGTGTGCCCCTGTCCAACTCCCGCGCAACCCGCTGCGAGAGGCAAAGAGTGCTACGCAAAATGGCTCATGGATTGGTCTGATAGCGCAAGCACCAGCGTGACGAATAAACAGTTCGGGTCCCGACCCTAAAGCTCTACGAGGAAGATCTATGGATCAAGCCGGTATCATTCGTGATCTGCTTAGCTGGCTGGAAAGCCATTTGGACCAACCCTTGTCGCTGGACAACGTGGCGGCGAAAGCGGGTTACTCAAAATGGCATCTACAACGGATGTTCAAAGATATTACCGGTAACGCCATCGGCGCTTATATCCGGGCAAGGAGATTATCCAAGGCTGCAGTGGCGCTGCGTTTAACCAGCCGCCCTATTCTGGATATCGCCTTACAGTATCGCTTCGACTCGCAGCAGACCTTCACGCGCGCATTTAAAAAACAGTTTGCGCAAACGCCGGCGTTGTATCGCCGCGCCGAAGACTGGAGCGCATTCGGCATCTGTCCGCCAATCCGCCTGGGCGCCTTTACCCTGCCGCAGCCAGAGTTTGTCACGTTGCCGGAACAGCATCTGATTGGCCTGACGCAAAGCTATTCGTGCACGCTGGAGCAAATTTCGAACTTCCGTACCGAGCTGCGCTCACAGTTCTGGCGCCAATACCTGGGCGAAGCAGAGACGCTGCCGCCGGTGCTGTACGGTCTGCACCATTCGCGGCCAAGCCAGGAAAAGGACGACGAGCAGGAAGTGCTGTACACCACGGCGCTGGAACCGCATCACGTTCCGAAGGAAATTCAGGCTGGGCAACCGCTGACGTTGCAAGGTGGTGAGTATGCAATGTTCAGTTATGAAGGCCCTACTTCTGGTCTGCAGGACTTTATTCTGACGCTATACGGCACTTGCCTGCCGGCACTCAAACTCACGCGCCGCAAAGGGCACGACATTGAGCGCTTTTATCCCAAGGGTGACCGTCGGCCACCCCAACCGCCGACCGAGATCAACTGCGACTATTTGATCCCGATCCGCCGTTAACGCTGCAGTTCGTCCAGTGCGGGCATGTCCAGATGCGTGACATCGCCCGCCGTTTCGACTATCCAGCCGGAAGCCAGCCAAGGGCTCTGCTGATGGTCGACACGCGACAGCGAACAGTTGCGCAAACGCAGGCGACGTTCGGCATAGGCCGGTAACCCTAGCACGGTGCTGATCAAACACCCCAGCGCGATACCGTGGCTCACGATCAGCGGCTTGCTCCCTTCAGGCAGCATCAGGCAGCTTTCCAGCGCCTCACGCATCCGCCCACCCAGCTCGCTCATGGATTCACCTTGAGGGATACGGCCGTCGGCAGTACCATCGACCATCTGCTTGCGCCACTGCTCTTCCTGCGGCGTCAGGCTGTCGATCAGGCGTTCTTCCAGAACCCCCATGTGTAACTCGCGCAAACGCGGATCGTTTATAACCTCGCAACCGCAAGCTTCTGCGATAATTTGCGCGGTGCGTCGGGTACGCCCCAAATCGCTGGTAATCACGTGCGTGATACCGAGCTTGCTGACGCGTTGGGCAACCAGATGAGCCTGATGCTCACCGTGGGCGGTTAACGGGCTGTCGGACTGACCCTGGATACGGCGAGCCGCATTCCATTCCGTTTCGCCGTGGCGAACGAGGTATACCTGTAACATTTTGCTTTTCCGTTATACTGCGTGAAACCTGAGTTTATCTTCGTCACAGGCCGCTTGCGCAAGCGTCTGACGTATTGAATAGGCTCTTAGCTTAAGGATGCCAAACCCGTTATGTATCATGTTGTCGCTGCAACTACCAACCCGGCAAAGATCAAGGCTATTCAGTTGGCCTTTGAGGACACCTTTGGCGTGGACCAATGCCGCATTGAATCGGTCGACGTCGCCAGCGGCGTCTCACTGCAACCCATCGGCAATCTCGAAACCCGCACCGGCGCACGCCAGCGCGTCATGGAAGCGCGCCAGGTACGCCCGGAGGCCGACTTTTGGGTCGGCGTGGAAGCAGGTATCGAAGAGAATATGACCTTCGCCTGGATGACGGTGGAAAACCCGTACACCCGCGGCGAATCGCGTTCAGCCAGTCTGATGCTGCCGGAGACGATTTTACAGGGAATTCGCGCCGGCCGCGAATTGGGGACTGAAATGGCGACCATCACCGGCAATGCCGAAGTGAAGCGCCAGGGCGGCGCTATCGGTATCTTCACCGATGGGCGGTTGAGCCGCACCAGCGTTTACCATCAGGCTCTGCTGTTGGCGCTGGTGCCCTTCCACAACCCGATCTACCAAAACCATAACAACGCGCCGCAAAAATAAGCGTTGACGAGCGAGGCGCGACTAAGGTGCCTCGCCCAGTAACTGCTGTTCCAGCCACTGTTTCAACGCCGGCGTCGCGGCCTTCAGGCTGTTCGAACCGCGAGTGATGGTGGCAATACCGGCACCCAGCTCGTTCTTCAGCTCACGCTGGCTCATCTCACCGCGCATCAGCTCCTGAATAATCCGCACCCGCGTCCCCAAAGCCGTTCTTTCGTCCGGCGTCAGCAGCAGTTGCAGCAGCGGTTGGTGCAGATCCTGGGCGAACGAATTCTGCAGCAGCGCGACAAAGCGCAGCCAATCCTCATTGCCTTGTTCTGAAAGAGCCGGGTCGTTAAGCGATAATTGCGTCATGGCAAGCCACCATACTATTTAACTAGTACAGCAGCATAGCATAGCGCCGCAAAAATCAATAACGCCTCTGCCACTCGGCATCGGTCAGCACCTTGGCCGGACGATGCATGAGGTAGCGATAAAATGCGTCGTAGGCCAGTACGTTCTTCACATAGGAACGGGTTTCCGAGAACGGAATGCTTTCGACAAACGCCACCGCATCCACCCGTCCCTCGCTGTTGCCCAACCAGGTATTTACCCGCGATGGACCGGCGTTGTAGGCCGCCGATGACAGAATACGGTTACGGCCGAACTGCTGGTACACATACTCCAGGTAGCTGGTACCGATGGTAATGTTAACCCGGGGATCAAGCAGCTGGCTCGGGCTGGTGTAACCGGGAATATTGTACATTTGCACGGTATGTTGCGCCGTGCGCGGCATCACCTGCATCAGGCCGCTGGCCCCTACCGGTGACTGGGCTTTCGGGTTCCAGGCGCTCTCCTGACGGGCTATCGCCATGGCGTAGCTTGGCGTGATCCCCTTGTCATCGGTCGCGGCCCGGAACTCTTGCGGCCAGGCCACCGGGAAGCGCTCTTCAAGGTGATCCCACAGTTTGCCGACGATGGTCGCCTGCACGCTGAGATCGGCCCATTTTTGCTCGAACGCATAACGCGCCAGCGCTTCCTGTTCCGGACGGCTGCGGCTGGACACAAACGAGGTCCACTCGCTGCGCGCCAGATTATCCATATTCCAATACATTAGCTCGCGCACCCGGGCAATCTCCGGCCCGTCCACCAGCGAAGCGCGAGGTTTCGCCGCCACGGCCACCATTACCGGGTAAGGCTTATTCAGTTTCTGCGCCGCCACCATAGGATAGAAGCCGCGTTCGTTCATCAGGCGACGCAGGATCTCTTCACCTTCACTGCGTTTGCCTTCGTCCAGCAGCAGGCTTGCACGCCAGTAACGCCACTCGTCTTTATTGCGTGACTCTGCCGGCAGGCGAGCCAGCCAGGTAGCAACCCCCTGACGATCGCCATTGCCCAATGCCATACGCACACGACGTTCCAGCAGAGCCGGAGACTGACTGCGCAGGATCACCTTATCTCGCCATTGGGTTTGTTCGAAGGTGGCATCGCTGCCCATCAGCCGCCAGGCCACCGCCTCTTCCAACCCCAACTGCTCGCCGTCGCTCATTTTTTGCAGACGTACCAGCGTCGGGATCATCGCGCGGGCATTTTCTACATCCTGGCGCGCCAGGCGTTCAAAAGCGATGCCGGTCGCGGCACGGGTAAAATCGGTTGGCCCCACGCTGCGGGCAAAGGATTCTACCGTGGCAGGATCGTTTTGCAGGCGCACTAGCGCATCGCCCATGGTTTGATAATCTGACGGCCACTGGCGGTAGAGGCTGTTGACCAGGCCGCTGTTGCCCTCCTTCAACGCCAACTTCATGCGCTCCAGAATGGCCGACGGCGTCTGTTTCCCGGCACCCTGCCAGACGTTGAACAGCTTGTCGCAGGCACCCGGCAACGACTTACCGCTCATCCACACGTCTTCGGCACCGCTCCAGGCTGCCTGTTGATCGCCGATGGCCCACTTGGCGTAATAGTAATTGCAACGTGCAGCGATAGGTTTCGGCGCCTGTGGGCTAAAAGCCAACAGTGTGCGCCAGTCCTCACGCCGTGCCAGCTCGTTAACAAAACGCGGGGCCAATGATTTGGCCGGCGGCAGCGTCGGATGCTGTTTGATAAAATCGTTCACCTCAGAGAACCCGGCCTGACTGAGATCCTGCGTCAGCTCACGGTATTCCAGATAAGGGTATAGCGGATAATCACGCAGCGTCGGCATCAATTGCGCCACGACGTCCATCTGCTTGCTGTCCCACGCCTGCTTAATCTGCAGGTAGCGCTGACGCTGGGCGTCCAGCGAGTCCGCCAATGCGGCGCCTGAGAATGCCGTCAGGCACAGGCCCACAGCCAAAAACCGCCACTTGTCTACCTTGACCATACTGACTCTTTCCTCGCTAATGCTGATGGTGTTGCCAGAGCCGATTCACCCGTTGCCGCGCTACGACAGCAGCCAACGGACAGTGAAACGGCTCTCCGAGTGTTTCGCGCTCTGTCGTGGGATATCGCTTCATCCGGCACGCCAGAACAAAAGGGGCGCTGAGTGACTGACTCAGCCATCTACCATAGACAACGCGATCGCTTATCCATTCACTACTGTAGATGAAGTTTATCGTCACGAAGGGCTTCAGGTAAAAAAGGTTTACCCTCGCTGACAAATAAAATAAAGCCGGCGCCAAACACCGCGTATTAATCATTTAACCCGAGGTTAACATTGAGAAACGAACGGCTCATTTATTATTAATAAGCTCCGCCGACAATAAGATGAAGTCATCTGAAATAATTAGTCATGCAGGATATATTTCCAAGCCGACGACTATGCCGTTGCGCAAATCCCCTCAAACCTCAGGCCGGGCGGGCTCAGTTTGCAGAAAACGCCTGGCAAACCCTGACGGACGTTTTTATACTATTAAAAAAAGGTAAGATAATTCTGAGAAAACGGCACATAAAGCGCGCAACCGGGATATCTTATAATACAATCCGCGCCAATTATGGGTAGATAGTGTTCATCAGGCAGTGCGATTGACAGTTTTCAGCAAGGCAATTATCCCTTCGAGCGGGTCAGGCTTCTCATTGTTATGTTGCCGCATCGGTACTGCGGACGTGGGCAGGAATGGCAGATGAAGATGGCAAAATATGCCGCGTCGTTAGCGACATGCGCAAAAAATTCTCTTGCGAGTTTCATTTGCGCACGTCTGGACTACGGCCGCCTGTTGTCGCTGGTGCTGCTCACCCTGTTGGCCTTTCCCGGTTCAGCCCGCCCCGAAACCGGTGATCCTTATCAAAATCGCATCCATGCCGTCACCACCGTGGTGGTAGGCATTATCAGCTATGCCCGTTGGCCCAGCGAACCCAATCCGATCCGGCTGTGCGTGACGGCACCCACCCAGTATGCCGAAGGCCTGTTCGATCCGATCCTGCTTAGTGCTCCGCGGCCGATTAAGGCCGAGCGCGTATCCTTTGACAGCCCGCTACTGAGCACCGGTTGCGATGTCATTTATTTAGGCAATATTAACGCCGGCCAGAAACAGAATTTTATACAGCGCATCAGCGGCCACTCCATTCTCAGCATCAGCGAGAACGATGTTGAATGCTCAGCCGGCAGCGCGTTCTGCCTGCAAATCGAAGGGGATACCGCAAGTTTTAAAGCCAATCTCGATGCGCTGGCACGTAGCGGCGTGCGCGTTCACCCCAACGTGCTGCAGTTGGCACGCAAACAGGCGCCCCCGCTATGAAGTGGTTGCGCAAGAACCGTTCGGGTCAGTCACGCCCTACGCTGGGCCGGGTACTGCAAAGAGTCCACCTTGGGCTGGCGCTGATTGCCGTGGGTACTGCGGGGATCTTCCTGACCCTGGTGGCGCTGTTTGCCCTGCGTGCCTACGCCAACCACAATTTGCATCTGATCGCACGTTCCATCAGCTATACCGTTGAAGCCGCCGTGGTGTTCGAAGACCGTGCCGCCGCCCGCGAAGCCCTGGTGCTGATCGCCTCCAAAGAGGAAGTGTCGGAAGCCAGAATTCTGAACAACAACGGCAAAGTGCTCGCCACCTGGCATCACCCCAAGGACGGCCCACTGCACGGCATGGAGCAAATCGTGGCGCACTGGGCGTTGCCGGAACCGGTGATCTTACCGATCACGCATGAAGGCAAAGAAGTCGGCAAAGTGTGGCTGAGCGGCCACGGCGGCAGCCTGCTGCGTTTTTTGCTACGCGGTATGGTAGGAATGATCGCCTGCCTGGTACTCAGTACCCTGTGTGCGCTGGTACTGTCGCGCCGCATGCTGCAGGGGATCGTCCGCTCGCTGGACGATATTGCCAACGTGGCGCATGCAGTACGGCGCGATCGCGCCTTTGGGCTGCGGGTGCCTTCGGCACCGATTGCCGAATTGCATGAGCTGAGCAGCGACTTTAATGGCCTGCTGGACGAACTGGAGGCCTGGCAAGCGCACCTGAAACAGGAGAATGACTCGCTGACCCACCGGGCGACCCACGACAGTCTGACCGGCTTGCCGAATCGCGCTTTCTTCGAAGGTCGATTGAGTCGCGCGCTGGGAGACATCGAGTCGCCCGAAAAACTGGCGGTGCTGTTTATCGACGGCGATCGCTTCAAGGAAGTTAACGACAGCTACGGTCACGCCGCCGGCGACGTAGTGTTGACCACCATTGCCGGGCGTATCCGCGCGCAGTTACGCGAAAGCGACCTGGTTGCACGTTTAGGAGGTGATGAGTTCGCCGTGCTGTTGGCACCGGTCCACACTACGGAAGATGTACTGCAGATTGCCGATAACATTATCGACTGCATGACCCAACCGGTGATGTTACCGAACGGCGAGGAGGTCATTTCCTCTTTGAGTATCGGTATTGCACTTTACCCTGAACATGCGGTGACGCCTCAGGGACTCTTGCACGAAGCTGACGATGCGATGTACCAGGCCAAGCATCGTTATAACGGAGGCTGGCGGCTGGCAATACAGAAATAAAGCCCCGGCTATAAAATAAAACTAGGGATTTGATTATGATACAGCAAACACTAAAAAACCGTTTTTCACTGCTGACGATGATGTTTATCGCTCTGCTGGCCCTCGCCGGCTGCCAGAGCAAACCGCAGGGCCTGACGCCCGAGCAGATTGCCCTGTTGCAGTCACAAGGGTTCAAACTGACCGATAACGGTTGGGAATTTGGCCTGTCCGACAAGGTGCTGTTCGGCAACAACGTGGGCAAACTGAACCCGGAAAGCACCGACACGGTGCAGAAAATGGGCCGCGCGCTGATGAGCGTCGGCATCACCAAATTCCGTCTGGATGGTCACACCGATAATTACGGTGAAGACAGCTATAACGACCAGCTCTCGCTGCGCCGCGCCAATGCGGTGGCCGACCTGCTGGCCAGCGTGGGTATTCCGCGCGCTAACATCGAAACTCGCGGCATGGGCAAACGCGACCCGGTCGCCGATAACCGCACCTCCAGCGGCCGGGCGGAAAACCGCCGCGTCGCGATCGTCGTCACTCCTTAAGCGACCAATATGCGCCTTCACGGGCGCATAACCGGTTATACTTAGCGATCGCTGAGTGATGTCTGGGATCCGCTTTCGAAACGGGCTACACTCCGCAGCCAGACATCCTATAAAAACTGATATAGAGAGGCTAGAGCACCGTGGCTCAATACGTCTATACCATGCACCGCGTCGGCAAAGTGGTTCCGCCGAAGCGTCATATCCTGAAAAACATCTCACTGAGCTTCTTCCCTGGCGCCAAAATCGGCGTGCTGGGTCTGAACGGCTCGGGTAAATCCACTCTGTTGCGCATCATGGCCGGCATCGACACCGATATCGAAGGTGAAGCTCGCCCGCAGCAAGGGATCAAAATCGGCTACCTGCCTCAGGAGCCGCAGCTGAACCTGGAGCACACCGTCCGCGAGTCGGTCGAAGAAGCGCTGGCGGAAGTGGTCGGTGCCCTGAAACGTCTGGATGAGGTGTACGCGCTATACGCTGAAGAAGGCGCTGACTTCGACAAGCTGGCCGCTGAACAGGGCCGTCTGGAAGAAATCATTCAGGCCCACGACGGCCACAACCTGAATACCCAGCTTGAGCGCGCCGCCGACGCGTTGCGCCTGCCGGAATGGGACGCCAAAATCGCCAACCTGTCCGGGGGTGAGCGTCGCCGCGTAGCGCTGTGTCGCCTGCTGCTGGAAAAACCGGACATGTTGCTGCTCGACGAACCAACCAACCACCTGGATGCGGAATCCGTGGCCTGGCTGGAACGCTTCCTGCACGACTTCGAAGGGACCGTGGTGGCAATCACCCACGACCGTTACTTCCTCGACAACGTGGCCGGCTGGATCCTCGAGCTGGACCGCGGCGAAGGTATCCCGTGGGAAGGCAACTACTCTTCCTGGCTGGAGCAGAAAGATGCACGTCTGGCGCAGGAAGCCTCTTCCGAAGCCGCACGCCGCAAATCCATCGAGAAAGAGCTGGAGTGGGTTCGCCAGGGCGCTAAAGGCCGTCAGTCCAAAGGCAAGGCGCGTTTGGCCCGCTTTGAAGAGCTGAACAGCACCGAATACCAAAAGCGTAACGAAACCAACGAACTCTTTATTCCACCTGGCGCACGCCTGGGCGATAAAGTGGTTGAAGTCAGCAACCTGCGCAAGTCCTACGGCGACCGCGTGCTGATTGACGATCTCTCCTTTGCCGTGCCGAAAGGCGCGATTGTCGGCATTATCGGCCCGAACGGCGCCGGTAAATCCACGCTGTTCCGCATGATGTCCGGTCAGGAACAGCCTGATTCCGGCAGCATCGTGCTGGGCGACACCGTTAAACTGGCCTCGGTCGATCAGTTCCGTGACAGCATGGACAATTCAAAAACCGTTTGGGAAGAAGTCTCCGGCGGCCAGGACATCATGCGTATCGGCAACACCGAAATGCCAAGCCGTGCTTACGTCGGCCGCTTTAACTTCAAAGGCGTCGATCAGGGCAAACGCGTAGGCGAGCTGTCCGGGGGCGAGCGTGGCCGTCTGCACCTGGCCAAGCTGCTGCAGGTTGGCGGCAACGTCCTGCTGCTCGACGAACCGACCAACGACCTGGATATCGAAACCCTGCGCGCACTGGAAAACGCCCTGCTGGAGTTCCCGGGCTGTGCGATGGTTATCTCGCACGACCGTTGGTTCCTCGACCGTATCGCCACCCACATTCTGGATTACCAGGATGAAGGTAACGTCGAGTTCTTCGAAGGTAACTTTACCGAATACGAAGAGTACAAGAAACGTACGCTGGGCGCCGAAGCGCTTGAGCCGCACCGTATCAAGTACAAGAGAATCGCCAAGTAATCCGGAAGGCGCCGCATGCGGCGCCTTTTTTAATCCCGAGCCAGTTCGCGGGCGTAATCGTCGAATACCGGATGTTGCAACACCACATCGATAAAACAGGCCAGCGCCGGCGAATTAAGCTTGCGACTGGGATAAACAAGATAGAGTTCATTGCCTTCCGCCTGCCAGTCCGGCAACACCTCCACCAGCTGTTTTTGCGCCACTACCTCGCGGCTGAGAAATGCCGGCAACAAAGTAATACCCGCGCCATAAATCGCACATTCGCGCGCATACAGCAGGTTATCGGTGATATGCAGCGTCGGCAGTTGCCAGCGAAAATACTCATCGCCTCGGCGCAGATTCCATGCGGGCCAGGAACGGTGCGCGATGCAGCGGTGCTGCTGCAACTGTTGCGGATGCAGGATAGGCGGGTACTGTGCCAGATACGCCGACGATGCCAGCAAATAACGCGGCGCATGCCCCAAGCGGCGACCAATCAAAGAAGAATCCTGTGGTTTGCCGGTGCGCAAAGCGGCATCGAACCCGTCCTGCACCATATCCACCATCGCATCGGATACCGACACCTCCAGCGAAACGTCCGGATATTGGCGCTGAAAATCCGCCGCCAGCCGTGCCAACAAGGTCGCCCCCAGCCCGGCAGGGGTCGAGATGCGCAACCGGCCGCTGGGGTTGTCACGCAGCCGTTGCAGTGCCAAATCCGCCCGTTCGGCAGCGGTCAGCATCTCCTGACAGTGTTCCAGATAGCGTTCACCGGCAAACGTCAGGTTGAGCTGGCGGGTGGTGCGGTTCAACAGGCGCAGGCCCAACGTCTGTTCCAACTGGCTGATGCGCTGGCTGACGCTGGACTTCGGCAAAGCGGCACGTTTGGCGGCGGCAGTAAAACTGCCGCACTCGGCCACCAGCGCGAATAGCGCCATATCCTGCAACTGCTTAAACCTCATTGTTCACCTCAAACGAACACTTAGTTAGTTATTGTCCATCTTATCACTCCCTCTCAAGAGGTCTACACTGAGGTTATTCATTCGAAAGGAGCACAGTCATGCCGATTAAAGCCATTGCCGTAGACCCGAAAAACCCCGCCGCCTTCATAGAGATCAGCCCAGAAAAACCCACGCCCGGACAGTACGATCTGTTGGTGGAAGTGAAAGCGGTGTCGGTCAACCCGGTGGATACCAAGGTCCATGCCGGCCTGCAAAAAAGCGGCCTGCAGCAGCCACGCATTCTCGGTTGGGACGCCAGCGGCGTCGTGGTTGAAGTGGGCAGCAGCGTCAGCGGCTTCAAACCCGGTGACGAGGTCTGGTACGCCGGTGATATCACTCGCCCGGGCAGCAACAGCACCCAACAATTGATCGATTCACGCATTACTGCCCACAAGCCTCGCAGCCTGAACTGGGCCGAGTCTGCCGCCATGCCGCTGACCGCCCTGACCGCCTGGGAGGCGCTGTTCGAACACCTGAAAATTCAGGACGCGGCGCCGGGGAAAACCCTGCTGATCATCGGCGGCGCCGGTGGCGTTGGTTCGCTGGCGATCCCGTTTGCGGCACAGCGCAGTCAGGTGAAGGTGATTGCCACCGCCTCTCGTCCCGAGTCGGCGGCCTGGTGTCTGGAGCGGGGTGCCGATCTGGTGGTGGACTATCGCGATCTGAAAGCTAACCTGGCGCAACAGGGCATTGAGAACGTGGATTATATTCTTTGCCTGAATGACACCGACGGCCACTGGCAAGCCATCTCCGATCTGATCGCGCCGATGGGCCACATCTGCACCATCGTAGAAAACGCGCAGCCGTTGGACCAGAGCGCACTGAAGTTGAAAAGCGCCGCGCTGCACTGGGAATTGATGTTTACCCGCAGCATGTTCAATACGCCGGATATCGCTCAGCAGGGCGATATCCTCAAGCAAGTGGCGCAACTGCTGGATGAAGGGAAGCTGAGCACCACCCTGAGCGAAACGCTGCACGGGCTAACGGTGCCGACGCTGACCGCCGCGCACCAAAAACTGCTCGACGGACATATGCAGGGAAAACTGGTGATTGTTTACTGATGACCGACGGGGCGCAGCCTGCGCCCCGCAGGCTTAGACCGCAACGCCAACCAGGCGACTGGCATCGGCCGCCAACAGCTGTTTGACCAGTTCGACGCAGCGCAGGAAGCGCTCGTCGTAATCGCTGGACTCTACGTGTACGTATTCAATGTTGTTGGCCCGCAGCATCTCTTCCAGCAAATACTGGAATGCCTTGCGATCGTTGGGATTGCCCAGGCTGCGCAACCCATCCGCCACCCATGGGGTGTTATTCTCCAGCAGGATCACCAGATCAAACCGGTACTCGTCGATCAACGCCTGTACAAAGGGGTGCTCGCGTCCTTCGTATTTTTTGCAGAACGCCTGAGTGGTCACGAAGTCGGTATCGATAAACGCCACTTTATTGGCGTATTTCACCGCAAAATCGACGTACTGCGCCTGGCCAAGGGCAATTTTGTCGTAGTCGGAATATTGCAACGCCATCTCATCCCCGCCGAGGTGCGAGAACACGTAGTCGCGGCCATATTCCCAGGCGCTGGTGGTATTGAATATGTTCGCCAACTTATTGACCAGGGTCGATTTACCGCTCGACTCGCCGCCGAGGATGGCCACGGTGCGAACAAAAAACGGCTTCACTTCGGTCGGAATATAGTCCCAATAGCGGAACGGATCCTGACGGATCTGGCGGCCGCTGATGTTCATAAATGAACGTTCGGGATCGATCAGAATGGTTTCAATGCCCAGATGTTCGCGATAGCGCGGAGCATCCTGTGCTTCACTGGAATAGATAAAGCTCGGCACTATGGCTTTCTGCTCCAGAAAAGCTTTCACCCCGTCGCTCCACACGTTCCAGCCGTGCGGATAGGGCTCGATGCCCTGTTCGTCAAACGAGTGAATATGGATGTTTTTCTGATATTTGAAGGTTTGCAGCAGCCAGCGCAGACGATCGCTGACCGTCGGCTGTTGCGACATGGAGCTGTTGTCAAACAGCTCCCGATCGCGCGGTTCATCGTGACACAGGATCACGTGCAACTCATCCACCTGGCTACAGGCTCGCTGGATCAGGTAAATATGACCGGTGTGCAGTGGGTAAAATTTACCAAACACCACGCCGACCTTTTTCTCACGGCGTGGAAACTCCAGCCCGAGGTAACGGTGCAGCGCCTCCAGCTTCTGGGCGCTCGGACTTTTGATTTTGTCGTTTAACAGTTGGCTAAGGTAGCCTTTGGTCATGCCACTGGCATCCGCCACCTGCTGCAGAGTGCAGTTCTTCTGCTTAATCGACGCCTTCAGGTAATCAAATTGCCGCATAGCCCCTCCGTTTAGTATGCTAAACAAAATAGCATAATCTGCGTACCCCATGGCAATTAATAAAACTGCTCCAACACGTCCAGCGCATCCGCCAGTTTCTTCACGCCAAACACCTGCATATTGGCCGGCGGTTTTTTCGGTACGTTAGCGTGCGGCACGATGGCACGCTTGAAACCGTGCTTCGCCGCTTCGGAAATACGTTCCTGACCGCTCGGTACCGGACGGATCTCCCCCGCCAGCCCCACTTCGCCAAACACCACCAAATCGTTCGGCAATGGGCGGTCACGCAGGCTGGACACCAGCGACATCAGCAACGCCAAATCGGCGCTGGTTTCGCTGACCTTCACCCCACCGACCACGTTAACGAACACGTCCTGATCGGACATCTGCAATCCGCCATGGCGATGCAGCACGGCCAACAGGATCGCCAATCGGTTTTGTTCCAGACCGACCGCGACCCGCCGTGGGTTAGACATCATGGAATGATCCACCAGCGCCTGAATCTCCACCAGCAACGGCCGCGTGCCTTCCCAAACCACCATCACCGAACTGCCGGAGGTCACCTCGTCACCCCGGCTGAGGAAGATGGCGGACGGGTTGCTGACCTCACGCAGGCCCTGCTCGGTCATGGCGAACACGCCCAGCTCGTTCACCGCACCAAAGCGGTTTTTGTGGCTGCGCAGAGTACGAAAACGCGAATCGGCGTCGCCGTCCAGCAGCACCGAACAGTCGATGCAGTGTTCCAATACTTTCGGTCCGGCCAGCGAACCGTCTTTGGTGACGTGACCGACCATGACAATCGCCACGCCGCGCGTCTTGGCAAAGCGCGTCAGATAAGCCGCCGTTTCACGTACCTGCGCAACGCTACCCGGCGAAGATTGAATATCCGCCATGTGCATCACCTGAATGGAGTCGATCACCATCAGCTTCGGCTGTTCCTGCTCGGCGATCAGGCAGATCTGTTCGATGCTGGTTTCCGACAGCATATTCAGGCCGCCGGTCGGCAAACCGAGGCGATGGGCGCGCATGGCGACCTGCTGCAGCGATTCCTCGCCGGTGACGTACAGAGTTTTCATCTGCTCGGACAGTTTGCACAGCACCTGCAGCAGCAAGGTACTTTTCCCTGCGCCAGGGTTGCCGCCGATCAGGATCGCACTGCCCGGAACCACCCCGCCGCCCAGCACGCGGTCAAACTCAAGGAAACCGGTGGAAAAACGCGGCAGCTCTTCCAGGCTGATGTCCGACAGCTTTTGCACCTTGCTGATACCGGCATCGCCGGCGTAACCGCTCAGGCGCTCGTTGCGAGAAGAGGAAGACACGGCAGCCAGACGCACTTCTGTAATGCTGTTCCAGGCGTGGCAAGCGCTGCACTGCCCCTGCCAGCGCGGATAATCTGCGCCGCACTCATTACATACAAACGCCCGTTTTGCTGCTTTTGCCACTGATTACCTCTGCTTTATTACCACATTGCCGCTGACGGGCGTCATCGCCGTGTCAGGGGCCTACTTAGCGAACTTCGTGTTTCAGGCTGCCGGTCAACACGCACAGCACGCCCATAAGATCGGCATGGCGAATCGACACCTGCGCCTTCTCATACACTTTAGGCTTGGCGTGATAGGCAATGCCCAACCCGGCAACCTGCATCATTTTCAAATCGTTGGCGCCGTCGCCGATGGCGACAGTTTGCTGCGGTGGAATGCCCAGCTTTTCCGCCAGTGCCACCAGCGTATCGGCTTTGAACTGCGCGTCCACCACCGGCCCCAGCACCTCGCCGGTCAGCTTGCCGTCGCGGATCTCAAGCTCGTTAGCCACCACGGCCACCAGCTTCAGTCTGTCACGCAGATATTCGGCGTAGTAGGTGAAGCCGCCGGAGGCAATCGCCACGTGCCAGTCCATCGCCTGCAGCTTGCGCACCAGGTTGGTCAGTCCGGACATCAGCGGCAGCTCGTCGCGCACCTGTTTGAGGATATTGGCATCGGCGCCTTTCAGCGTGCCGACGCGCTGACGCAGGCTGGCAGTAAAGTCCAGCTCGCCGCGCATCGCGCGTTCAGTCACTTCCGACACCTGCTCACCGACGCCCGCCAGTTTGGCGATCTCGTCGATGCATTCAATTTCAATCGCGGTGGAGTCCATATCCATCACCAGCAACCCGGGGGTGCGCAGGTGAGGGATCTTGCCCAGCGGTGCCACATCCAGCCCGCTCTCCGCCGCCAGCGTTTTGGCGCGTGCCGTCAGCGTGCCCGCCAGACGCACCACCTGATAATCCTCCACGCACCAGGCGGTGACGATCACCATCGCCGCACCCAGCTTGCGCTGGAAATCGGTAATGCGCGTTTTGTTCAGTTCTCTGCCATATAATAGCCAACCGGTATGACCCGCCCGATAATCCAGCGGCATCACTTCGTCACCGCTCAGCGAAAGGGGAAGACCCGGCCATTGAGAGATCTCAGCCGGGAGATCGCAATAGGTCAGACTATTCGACATCCTTAACTCCTGAAAAAACACTGCATGATAAAACGACGCATCAAGCTATCCTATCGCCATTGCTTCTGGCAACATAAAGTGTCCAAGATGCCCAAGGAACCTGCATGGCCCGCGCTAAACTGAAATTCCGCCTGCACCGCACCGCTATTATCCTGATTTGCCTGGCTTTGCTGGTGCTGTTGATGCAGGGCGCTTCCTATTTTAGCCTGAGTCACCAATTGGCGCGATCCGAACAGGTGGAAGAGCTGGCGCAAACGCTGACCAAACAGGTGGCATCCAGCCTGGCCCCCCTGATGGATGACGACAGCGACGTCGACAACCAACGCATCGACGCCATCCTCAAACAGCTTACCGACCACAGCCGCATTTTGGACGCCAGCGTCTATCAACTGGACGGGTCCCTGGTTTCCCACGCCGGTGAGCAGATAAGTATACGCGATCGTCTGTCGCTTGACGGTAAACGCGCCGGCAGCTACTTCAATCATCAACTGGTAGAGCCCATCGAGAACAAAGACGGACCGATCGGCTTTATCCGCATCACGCTGGACACCCACGTGCTGGCGACCGAATCCAAACAGGTGGATAACACCACCAACCTGCTGCGTCTGATGATCCTGCTGGCGCTGGCCATCGGCATCATCCTGGCGCGTACCCTGCTGCAGCACCGTCGCAGCCGTTGGCAGCAGTCCCCGTATCTGTTAACCGCCAACACGCCGTTGGAAGAAGGTAATACGGTGGAAGATGACGATGACGAACGGCCGGAAGAAAAGAAAGAAGAGAAGAAGCCCTAGGCTAGACCGCTGACAAAGCCCGTTATTAGGGAGAGCGTGCCGTAGGGGTCGTAGCGGCTTGCCCGCCGACCCATTTGCCGGGAGCAAATGGGAACGACTTCCAGTCGGCCCGTAGGGTGGGACACATGGACGTGTCCCATAATGGCCCCTCGGTGCGCTAGGCCCGGGTATCTCAGGCTCAAAGACTACTTTGTCATCAAACTCAGCCCTAGGCTCCCTCTAAGCCATGCGCTGGATATGTTCGTTCAGCCCTTGAACCTGCATCAACATCTGGTCGGCAACACCACGGAACGCCTCGCTGATCAGCTCATGCTGTGACGTACGTTGCCAGAACGCCAGCGCCATCAATTCCGCCTGCCGCCAAATAGCGCCGCTGACTTCATGGCTCAGCCGAATTTCCAACGCGGTGTGCCGCATATTGCCGCTGCTGGTTGGAGCAAATGCCATCGGCAACATATCGTATAACGGCGCCAGCGCCACCGGCCGCTGTTCAGGGCGCAAGAACGATAAATTACCCTGGTGCATATCACTATTGGCTATCAATCTGCCGAATGCCCAATACAGAGCCATTCGCTGACAGGTCGGACGGTCGATCACACCTTGCCGCAGTAACCCCTTGGCGGCAGTGGCCCAGTTAACATTGCCGCTCCCGCTGAATTCGGCATCCAGGGCTTCCAACGAAACCATCGCCACCCGGCCAAACTGACCTATGCGATCGAACCGCTCGATCTCCAGAAAACATTGCCGGTCCTCACCCTGCAGGATTTCACCCTGTGCAGCAGGAAATCCGGCTTCCGCCACAACCTGCAACGCCAGTGATTCTGCGATCAGCAAATCACTCCAACGCTGAGCATTCGGGTTTTCCGGCGCCGTACTGAATTTCACCAGCACATGACCGCATCGATCATCCTTCAGTTCGGCATAGGCGATAAACTTGGGTTGCTCTCCGCCTGCAGAAGACCCGACCAGTTCCCCTGCCAGCGCCAGCTTCGCCAGCTGCGCGTAGCGGATTTTTTTATCCGTCATCGGCACGGCTTCCTGCGGACTCCGGGCCAGCCAGCGTTGATAACTGCCATTACCGGGCAACAGACTGCCACTCATGTCATCCCCAAAGTGACAAACGGCTACCAAGCGCTGTTCTTCGCTCCATAGCAAGGTATCTTCCGGCAGCCGCAAAACATGCGAGATGGCCTTCCCCCACGCCCGACCAAGAAAACCTGTCGGCCGCAGATCATTAAGGTACCAAGGCAATCCATCATAGAGGTGCCATTCGCCATTTTGCTCATTGTGGACCGCATAACTCTCCGCCGGATAGACAGGATAAAGCGTGGCCAGCTTAGAGACCTTGCCCTGCTCGTTCACCTGATAGAGTGGAAAATGCGTCTCCCCCCCCACAACCCTGCGCAATGCATAGCGGGTGGCTCGACCTTTACCCATAGTCAGTACCGCCTCCGCCAGCGTATGGATGCGGCGCGACAGCGTCGGTTGGCTGATACCCAGCGCATCGGTGAGTGCTTTCGACGCGGCGGGCCCCTTACGCAGAACTTGCTCGAGGCTAGTCATAGATGAATAGATGAGTGAATAGATTGGTGAATAGAGTAATAGCGCTAATTATCTATAAGGTAAAGCATTTCAAGAAAATGAGGGGAGTACGATGAATAGATTAGCTGGGGCGCAGCAGAACGCTGCGCCCGCAGTATGATTAGGCTTTGTCGCCCAACAGCACAGATTCCAGCGCGATAATGATCATTTCATTAAAGGTGGTTTGACGCTCTGCTGCGGTGGTCGCTTCGTGACGCAGAATGTGGTCGGAAACGGTACAAATGGTCAGTGCCTTGGAACCGAACTCTTCGAACAGCTCAGCCGCCACGCCGTAGATGCCGGCCGCTTCCATTTCCACGCCCAGGATGCCGTACTTCTTCATCACCTGGAACATATCCGGATCCGGCGTATAGAACAGATCAGCGGAGAAGATGTTACCTACGCGTGCCGGGATGCCCTGCGCCGCTGCCGCATCGACTGCGTTACGCACCATGTCGAAGTCGGCGATCGCCGCGTAGTCGTGATCCTTGAAACGCATGCGGTTCACTTTGGAATCGGTGCAAGCACCCATACCGATCACCACATCACGCAGTTTGATATCGTCACGCACCGCGCCGCAAGAACCCACGCGGATGATTTTCTTCACGCCGAATTCGGCAATCAGTTCACGCGCATAGATGGAGCAGGATGGGATACCCATACCGTGGCCCATTACCGAGATTTTGCGGCCCTTGTAGGTACCGGTAAAGCCCAGCATGCCACGCACGTTATTCACTTCCACCGCGCCTTCCAGGAAAGTTTCGGCGATGTATTTTGCACGCAGCGGATCGCCCGGCATCAGTACTACGTCAGCGAAATCACCCATTTCAGCATTAATGTGCGGCGTAGCCATAATTATCTTCCTTCAGAAATCATATTTAATAAAAACGTCAAACATCTAAGCCTTGAATTTCGAGTTGCAGCTAGGCAGCTAGCGGGTGAATCCCCAGGAGCTTACTTGAGTAAGTGACTGGGGTTCACTCGTGAAGCTAACAACGCTGCGGCTTGAAATACGGGGCTTAGAGCATGGATTTACCGTAGTCCATCGGCGACACGCCAAAATAGCTGGCTACGGTCTGGCCGATGTCGGCGAAGGTTTCACGGTGGCCCAACGAACCCGGTTTCACTTTCGGGCCGTAAACCAGGACCGGAATGTGCTCACGGGTGTGGTCGGTGCCCGGCCAGGTCGGGTCGCAGCCGTGGTCAGCGGTGAAGATAATGATATCTTCATCTTTCACCAGTTTCAGCAGCTCCGGCAGACGGCGGTCGAACAGCTCCAGCGCCGCGGCATAGCCCGCAACGTCGCGGCGGTGGCCGTAAGAGGAGTCAAAATCAACGAAGTTGGTGAACACGATGGTGTTGTCACCGGCTTTTTCCATTTCGATCAGGGTGGCGTCGAACAGCGCGTCGATGCCGGTAGCCTTGACCTTTTTGGTGATGCCCACGTTGGCGTAGATATCGGCAATCTTACCGATCGACACCACTTCGCCGCCCTTCTCGTCCACCAGCTTTTTCAGCACGGTTGGCGCCGGTGGCTCTACGGCCAGATCGTGACGGTTACCGGTACGCTGGAAATTGCCCGGCTTGTCGCCCAGGAATGGACGCGCGATCACGCGGCCAATGTTGTAACCGCCTTCGGTCAGCTCTTCACGGGCGATTTCACAGAGTTCATACAGACGATCCAGGCCGAAGGTCTCTTCGTGGCAGGCGATCTGGAATACCGAGTCGGCAGAGGTGTAGAAAATCGGCTTGCCGGTTTTCATGTGCTCTTCGCCCAGTTGGTCGAGGATCACGGTGCCGGAGGAATGGCAGTTACCGAGGTAGCCCGGCAGGTTAGCGCGCTCGACCAGCTTGTCCAGCAGTTCCTGCGGGAAGCTGTTGTGTTCATCGCTGAAGTAACCCCAATCGAACAGTACCGGCACGCCGGCGATTTCCCAGTGGCCTGACGGAGTATCTTTACCAGAAGAGAGTTCGCTGGCGTAAGCGTAGGCGCCGATGATGTCCGCATTGCGATCCAGCCCTTGCGGGAAGGTGCCGGTGGATTCTTCCGCCGCTTTGCCCAGGCCCAGACGGCTCAGGTTAGGCAGCGTCAACGGGCCCTGACGGCCAACGTTGGCTTCACCACGTGCGCAAACTTCGGCAATGTGGCCCAGAGTGTCGGAACCCTTGTCGCCAAAACGCTCGGCATCTTCGCTTGCGCCAATACCGAATGAGTCTAATACCATAATAAATGTACGTTTCATCATGCTCTCCTGCGTGTTCTCACGCTGTGGGCGACAGCGAAAAGGCCGCTGCCGCTCCTGATTCGTTAATTATTCCGTGATGCGCTTGTAGACCACAGGCGTCACTTCCGGCGCTTTGTCGCTCAGCACCATCGCACTGCGTACAGCGTCGGCCGCCTGCTGCCAGCTCTCTTCGTCGTTGGCGTGGATCACCGCCAGCGGCTGCTGGGTATCCACTTTGTCGCCCAGGCGTGCCATGCCGGTCAGGCCCACGCTGTAGTCGATGCTGTCGGTTGCACGGCGACGACCGCCGCCCAAAGACACCACCGCCATGCCCAGCGCACGGGTATCCATTGCACTGATGATACCTGTTTTCTCGGCATAAACCGGCTTGCTGAGGGTCGCGGCAGGCAAATAGCTGTCGTAGCGCTCGACGAAATCGGTCGGGCCCTGCTGTGCGGCGACCATACGGCCAAACACTTCTGCCGCTTTACCATTGTCCAGCACCGCCTGCAGTTTGGCACGCGCATCGGCATCATCTTTCGCCAGGCCACCGGAAAGCAGCATTTCCACGCACAGCGCCATGGTCACTTCCAGCAGGCGCGGATTGCGGTATTCGCCGGTCAGGAAGCGCACGGCTTCGCGAACTTCCACTGCGTTACCGGCGCTGGAGGCCAGCACCTGGTTCATGTCGGTCAGCAGCGCGGTGGTTTTGCACCCGGCGCCGTTGGCTACGCCAACAATCGCCTGCGCCAAATCAGCCGACAGCGCGTAAGTCGGCATAAAGGCACCGGAACCGACTTTAACGTCCATCACCAACGCATCCAGACCTTCCGCCAGCTTCTTCGCCAGAATAGAGGCGGTGATCAGCGGAATGGAATCTACGGTAGCGGTGATATCGCGGGTCGCGTAGAAACGTTTGTCCGCCGGGGCCAGCGAGCTGGTCTGGCCGATAATCGCCACGCCGACGTCCTGAATAATTTTGCGGAAGGCATTGTCGTCCGGGAAGATATTAAAGCCCGGGATCGCTTCCAGCTTGTCCAGCGTACCGCCGGTATGGCCCAAACCACGGCCGGAGATCATCGGCACATAGCCGCCGCAAGCCGCCACCATCGGGCCCAGCATCAGCGAAGTGACATCACCCACGCCGCCGGTGGAGTGCTTGTCGACCAGTGGCCCGTTCAGTGACAGGCTTTTCCAGTCCAGTACGGTACCGGAATCACGCATTGCCATGGTCAGCGCCACGCGCTCCGGCATGGTCATATCGTGGAAATAAATGGTCATCGCCAGCGCGGCAATTTGACCTTCTGAAACGACGTTGTCACGGATACCATTGATGAAAAAGCGGATTTCTGCTTCGCTCAACGGCTGACCGTCACGTTTCTTACGGATAATTTCTTGGGCCAGGAACAAAGCGTCCCCCTGTTTTAGCTAGAGTAGAGTGCAGGCCGGCGATCATCTCGCCTTGCCGACGTAATCGATCAGTAACCGCTGCCGGACGGCCCGGCACTGTGGCCCAGCGTCGTCAGCAGGCTGGCTAACAGACTGGAAGCCCCGAAGCGGAAATGACGCGCATCGGCCCAACCTTCGCCCAGAATACGATCGGCAAGTTGCAGATAATGCAGCGCGTCTTCAGCTGTGCGCACGCCACCGGCCGGCTTGAAGCCCACCGTTTTGGCAACGCCCAGATCGCGGATCACCGACATCATCAGCTCGGCGCTTTCCAGCGTCGCGTTGACCGGCACTTTACCGGTAGAAGTTTTGATAAAGTCAGCACCGGCGTTGATGGCGATTTCCGATGCTTTACGGATCAGGCTGGCCTGCTTGAGTTCACCGGTTTCAATAATCACTTTCAACAGCACGTTGGCCGCCTGGCAGGCCTGCTTGCACTGTTTGACCAGTTCAAAACCCACCTGCTCATTACCGGCGATCAGCGCGCGGTAAGGGAACACCACGTCCACCTCATCGGCGCCATAGGCGATAGCCGCGCGCGTTTCCGCCAGCGCGATTTCGATATCGTCGTTGCCATGCGGGAAATTGGTGACGGTCGCAATGCGGATGTCCGGCGTCCCCTGCTCACGCAGAGCCTTGCGCGCCACCGGGATAAAACGCGGGTAAATGCAGATGGCCGCGGTATGGCCGGCCGGGCTGTTTGCCTGACGACACAGCGCGATCACTTTTTCATCGGTGTCGTCGTCGTTCAGCGTGGTCAAATCCATTAAGGTCAGCGCACGTTGCGCTGCTGCGGTTAATTCGGTCATAAAACTCTCCAACTGAGAACCTGGGTGTTGGCGAGCGGACTTGGTTCCTTGAAGATAGCGCTGGGGAACGGGTTCCCACCGCGGCAACTGAGATCCTTCTCACCGCACATAACCCTTCGCATCGCGCAGGGTCAGTAATAGCTATTTGAACACGATCGCCGGAGGCAATTCGCGTTCGGGGTCACACTATATGAAATAGCACTGTAACAGGCCGGAATTATATGTGAAGACCATCACAAAATAACGCGATATCGTTCACAAATTCGCTAAAGAAACGGACGCGGGCACGGCACGCTGTGCACGTCTTAGAGTATAGGCGCTGTCCTGCAATAGGGCTCGCGGCGCTATCACAGGACAGGACCGGGGTTACAGCGCCAGGAAGAACCCGGCGATGGTTGCACTCATCAGGTTGGAGAGTGTACCCGCAGCCACGGCTTTCAGACCGAAACGAGCGATGTCGTGACGACGGTTCGGTGCCATGCTGCCCAGCCCGCCGAGCAGGATCGCCACCGACGACAGGTTGGCAAAGCCGCACAGCGCGAAGGAGATGATCGCCTTGGTGTGCGTGGACAACACCTGCAGACCTTCTGCCGCCACCACATCATCCGGACGCAGGTAAGCACCGAAGTTCATGTAGGCGACAAACTCGTTAACGATAATCTTCTGGCCGATAAACGAGCCGGCGGCCATCGCTTCATGCCAAGGTACGCCGATCAGGAAGGCGATCGGTGAGAACACCCAACCCAGTATCAGCTCCAGCGACAGCTGCGGATAATCGAACCAGCCGCCGATGCCGCCAAGGATACCGTTCAGCAAAGCGATTAACGCGATAAACGCCAACAGCATCGCGCCGACGTTCAGCGCCAGCTGCATGCCGGAAGCGGCACCTGAAGCTGCCGCATCGATCACGTTGGCCGGGCGTTCATCTTCTGCGATCAACTTCATCGCGTCGTCTTTATCGTGGGTTTTTTCGGTTTCCGGCACCATCAGTTTGGCGAACAGCAGGCCACCCGGCGCAGCCATAAACGAAGCGGCGATCAGGTATTCCAGCGGCACGCCCATCTGGGCATAGCCGGCCAGCACCGAACCGGCCACCGAGGCCAGGCCGCCGCACATCACGGTAAACAGCTCAGACTGGGTCATGGTGGCGATATACGGGCGCACCACCAGCGGGGCTTCGGTTTGGCCGACAAAAATGTTGGCGGTCGCCGACAGCGATTCGGTCCGCGAAGTGCCCAGCAATTTCTGCAAGCCGCCACCCAACACGCGGATCACCAATTGCATGATGCCGAGGTAATACAGCACCGCAATCAGCGAGGAGAAGAACACGATCACCGGCAGTACGCGCAGCGCGAACACAAACCCCCCGCCGCCGAAGACTTCAAACATCTTGTCGGAAACCAGGCCACCGAAGATGAAGGAGATCCCCTGGTTGCCGTAGGCGATCACGTTAGCCACACCCGCCGACATGCCGCCGAGAATCGCGCGCCCCACCGGAACGTACAGCACCAGTGCGCCGATGGCGATCTGAAGAACAAATGCCCAAATAACGGTGCGCAGGTTAATCGCGCGGCGGTTGCTGGAGAGCAGCACCGCAATGGCGATCAGCACCGCCATGCCGACCAGGCTCATGATGAGTTGCATGCAAAGTATCCCTGTTGCGAAAAAGAAATGCATCCCTGTCAGAGAGGAACACGGGGTTGCTTTAGAGTGATTTCGGGGTGCGATTATACGGAGCGAGGTAGTCCCCGCACCGATTTATGTCACAAATGCATACAACAAGAAGCAAATGAAAATCTTATAATGTGACAGGCATCACAGTTATTGCGTAACAGAGACCTAAAAGGTAAACAAGGCGTGGGTGTTGTGTTGCAGCTGGGCCGCAATCTGATCGGGAGACTCCGGGCGCAGCTGGCACAACACCTGGAAAACTTCAGCAGCACGTTCAGGGCGGTTGGGCTGCCCCTGGTAGCCGGCCAGCGGCATGTCCGGTGCATCGGTTTCCAACAGTAAGGAGGTCAACGGCAGTTGGGCCATCACGCTACGGGTTTTCTGTGCCCGCTCATAGCTGATGGTACCCCCCACGCCGATGTAATACCCCAGGCGGATAAACGCCTGCGCCTGGGACAGGCTGCCGGCAAAACCGTGTACCACGCCCCGGCGCGGTAGCTCAGCGCGACGCAGCATCGCCGCCAGCTGATCGTGACTGCGGCGAGAATGCAGGATCACCGGCAGGTCATATTCCTTGGCCAGCTTCAACTGGGCCTTCAGCACTCGCTGTTGTCGTTCGAACTGCGGGTTCTCCATATACAAATCCAGACCAATCTCCCCCACCGCCACCAGCTTCTGGGGTCGGCTGGCCAGAAACCCCGCCAACTGCTCAAGCTCCGCTTCCTGATGCTGGGCAATATACAGCGGGTGCAGCCCAAGGGCAGCAAACAGCGGCGGATAGTCGCGCGCCAGTTTTACCACCCGCGCAAAACGATCGGCAGTGACCGTCGGCACGATAATTCGCCGTACGCCGGCCTGTTCAGCCAACGCGAGGCTTTCGAGTTCATTTCCACTGAACGGCGGGAAATCGAAGTGGCAGTGGGTATCGATGAAGTCAGGATTCACAGCAGGCCACCTTCGCCCGGCGGCACATCACCCGGCAGAATAATCTCTCTCGCGGCCAGATTGGCCTCCGGCTGGGTCGACAGCTCACGCGGATGCGTCACGTCGGTCACAATCGGCGAAGGCATAATGACGTTCTCCGGCTGAATCAAACGGCGCGACAGCGCCTTCTTCACTTTCATACCGTCCAGTTTGTCCTGCTTGACCAGCCAGTGCCCGACGGTCGCCAGGAAATAGCGTCCGCAGCGACGCCCCAGGTGATAGTCCTGATTGAGCGACGCCAGCCGGCTGCCCAAGGCATTGCTGGCCAGCGGCTTCGGCGGGAAAATTTCAAAGATGCGCAGCTTGCCGGGCGGCTTCTCAATGAATTGCTGAATGCGGTGATAGCTTTGTTCATGGTGTTGAAGGATGCGCACCATCTGCTGCAAGCTGCTTTCGCTCAGCCAGTGCTCCATGCGCTTCATCCACTGTGGGGTGTAATACATCTGCGAAGGCACGGTACGGATCACCACGATGGTGTCTGCGCCGCGACGGTATGCCTCTTCGACCGGGATCGCATCGCTGATGCCGCCGTCCTGATAGCTGACGCCGTCCAGCTCCACGCCCATACGGTAAAAACCCGGAATGGCGCTGGATGCCTTGATCGCCGGTAGCCAACTGGCGCGCTGCGCCGGCAGGTAGGTGGGTTCAAAGTCATCGCTGCGGCAGGCGCACATCAAAAATTCACGGCCATCGGTCAGGTGCTTTTCCGCCACGTCCATCGCCAGCGGCAGCTGCTGCGAGGTGGTATCTATAAGCCAGTCGAGATCGATCAGATGCCCACCGCGTACAAAACGCAGCGGGTTAAAGAATTCAGCGGAGGTGGTGTAACGGGTGATCACGCGTCGCGCATAGCCCATCTGACCACAAATAAAGGCCGAGAGGTTTTGCGCGCCGGCAGAAGTGCCGATCATCAGATCAAAAGGGTTAAAGCGGGCACGCTGAAACTCGTCCAGCACGCCGGCGGTAAAAATGCCGCGCTGCCCGCCCCCTTCACACACCAGCGCCATTTTACCGGGCCGGTATGGTTTATACGCCAGCGGTTCTATATTGCCGAGCGTGATGGGTATTCTGTATCCCAACCCTGCATCCTCAGTGAGACGTTTTACCCGAGGATACCTCGTCTTGCTCTCTTCCGTAATCCTCTTGCAGTACGCCAGAGAGGCAGTCATTGCTTCCCATCAGCCAGATGCAGTCATTGTCGGACCACTCCGCCAATGCCTGACACACCCGGCCCTTCAACTGTTTCCAGCGTCCGAGGATGATGTCGCTATTCATGACTGACCTCCCTGCGGTGAGAAAAGGAATTAAGCTTTGTTACACTTTGAGAGAAAAGCTAAGGACGTCGGCGGCCGGTAAACAGGCTGACCAGGAACAGAATGATCCCCACGACGAAGACGATTTTTGCAGCCCAGGCGGCGGTACCCGCCAAAGAGCCGAAACCTAACGCCGCAGCAATCAGTGCGATGACTAAAAAGATAATGCCCCAACGAAACATAAGCTTCTCCTTACCATAGTGAAAAAACACATCGCAACCCGTGCCCTTTTCAGGCTCTTCCAGGTTGCCGGTCAGTTTCTTTTTTTGATGGTGCATCCCGGGTTAACCTTTTAGCCAACCCAGGATTTGGTGCTTGTTGTTACGCGTACTTAAACTTACGGCTTAACTACCAGGTCGTTTTTAACGCTTTTCACGCCGTCGATCGCTTTGGCGATGCTTTCTGCACGCTCAGACTGCGCCTGAGTTTTCACTTCACCGGAAAGCTGTACCACACCGTCGGTGGTTTCCACTTTCACATTGCGTGAAGGCACGATGTCATCGGCCAGCAGTTTGGCTTTCAGTTCGCTGGTGGTCGCGGTGTCACCGGCGTAAGCCTTCACGGACTGTTTGCTTTCGTCTTTCACGTGCAGCTTGTCGCTGACGGATTTGACGCCTTCGACTTTACCGGCCACTTCAACCGCATGCTCGGCCTGCGCCTGGCTGCCGACAAAACCGCTCAGGGTAACGGTACCTTTTTCCGTTTTCACCGAAATATCGCTGCTGGTAATGGTTTTATCATCCACCAGCGCACTTTTAACTTTAGCCGTTGTTGCGCTGTCATCCATGTAGCCGTCAACTTTTTTCATGGAGCTATCGATTTTGGCACCCGCGCTATCAGCGGCACTCGACGCTTTGTTGAGCAGCGTATCTTCAGCCAGCGCGCTGCCACTAACCAGAACGGAACCCAAAACAACAGCCATCAGTGATTGTGCAAATTTAGTATTTTTCATCGATCTCTTCCTTTGGTTATGGATCCAAAATGATTGCGGATCCTTCAGTCGCCATAACGCGACTCACTCAGTGAATACTTCACGATTTCTATACGTTCAAACATTCACGCTAAGACGATTGTTGCCACACCAGGATTATTGCAACGGCTGTGCCAACTTTAAAATAACCTTATAAATCAATAACAAAACAAAATTTGATTACTAATCGCCCTAAAAACTGTCGCCTATTGACGACAACACCGATCAGTTAAATCAGGGTTAAAGCTATGTTATTGATATTCATCAATTCACACTGTCTCTGATTGGCAACAGTACCGAATAACTCGCTATTACCATGACAAAAAACAGTGAATTACGCTTACCGTCTGGGTGAGGCCCTATTAAATATAGACCATATGACAGAAAAAGCAGGAGGTGCCGGGCAGATGCTGGCGGATGCGGGAAGCAGGTGAAACTGATGAGGGGGATTTATTAATTAGCAGAATAGGGTGAAGCAATGTAACACAGGGCGCCCTAAGGCGCCCTGTCGTTCTGTTAGTGTTCGCGCGTTTTGCGGAACACCACTTCAGGATAACGTTCCTGAGTCAGATTCAGGTTAACCATGGTTGGCGCGATGTAAGACAGGTTGTCGCCCCCGTCCAACGCCAGGTTAAGCTCGTTCTTACGCTTGAACTCTTCGAATTTCTTCACGTCGCTGCATTCCACCCAGCGCGCCGTAGAGACGTTGACCGACTCGTACAAGGCTTCGACGTTGTATTCGCTTTTCAGACGCGCAACTACCACGTCGAACTGCAGCACACCCACCGCGCCCACGATCAAGTCGTTGTTGGCAATTGGACGGAAGACCTGCACCGCCCCTTCTTCGGACAATTGAACCAGGCCTTTCAGCAGCTGTTTTTGCTTCAACGGATCGCGTAGGCGAATGCGGCGGAACAGCTCCGGCGCGAAGTTCGGGATACCGGTGAACTTCATGTCCTCACCCTGGGTGAAGGTATCGCCAATCTGAATGGTGCCGTGGTTGTGCAGGCCAATGATATCGCCCGGATAGGCTTCTTCCACGTGCGAACGGTCGCCCGCCATAAAGGTCAGGGCGTCAGAGATCACCACATCTTTACCGGTGCGTACCTGGCGCAGCTTCATGCCTTTCTCGTAACGGCCGGAAACCACACGCATAAAGGCCACGCGGTCGCGGTGTTTTGGATCCATATTGGCCTGGATCTTGAACACGAACCCGGTGAATTTCTCTTCCGCAGCCACCACTTTACGGGTGTTGGTATCACGCGGCATCGGCGCCGGTGCCCAGGCGACCAGACCGTCGAGCATGTGGTCCACGCCGAAGTTACCCAGCGCGGTACCAAAGAAGACCGGGGTCAAATCGCCGCTCAGGAAGGCTTCATGATCGAACTCGTGCGAAGCGCCTTGCACCAGTTCCAGCTCTTCACGCAGCTGCGCGGCCAGATCTTCGCCCACCGCGGCGTCCAGATCTGGGTTATCCAGGCCTTTGACAATGCGCACTTCCTGAATGGTGTGGCCTTTACCGGTCTGGTAGAGGTAGGTTTCATCCTTGTACAGATGATAAACCCCTTTAAACAGCTTGCCGCAGCCGATAGGCCAGGTGATAGGCGAACAGGCGATTTTCAGTTCACGCTCGACTTCGTCCATCACTTCCATCGGATCGCGGATATCGCGGTCCAGTTTGTTCATAAAGGTCAGGATCGGCGTATCGCGCAGACGGGTTACTTCCATCAGCTTACGGGTACGATCTTCAACCCCTTTCGCGGCGTCGATCACCATCAGACAGCAGTCGACGGCGGTCAGGGTACGATAAGTATCTTCGGAGAAGTCTTCGTGCCCTGGGGTATCCAGCAGGTTAACCAGGCATTCGCGATACGGGAACTGCATCACCGAGGTGGTGATCGAGATACCACGCTGTTTTTCCATTTCCATCCAGTCGGATTTGGCGTGCTGGTTTGAGCCACGGCCTTTTACCGTACCGGCGGTTTGGATCGCCTGTCCGAACAGCAACACCTTTTCGGTAATGGTGGTTTTACCAGCATCGGGGTGCGAGATGATGGCGAAAGTTCTTCTTTTCGAGACTTCGCGGGCAAATTCACTAGGAGACATGTTTTTCAGATTCTACAGTTAGTCCGCCCTGCGAAAACATCAGAACGCGCCGCGCACGGCGCCAGGCAAAGCGGTAAATAAAAGATAATAGCCGGGCATTTTCGCTGATTTGTCAACCGGTGACAATCAATGCTTTTCCCGGCGGGAAGAAGTTAAAACCAAGACGCCGGCTAGGCCAGCGGCAGCGCCATGACAATGGCGTCTTCACGCCCATTGGCGCTCGGATAGTAATTACGGCGGACGGTCACTTCGTTAAAGCCGAGATCTTCATACAACGCAATCGCCGCGCGGTTGGAGGCGCGCACTTCCAGCCACAAAGTGACCACATCGCGGGTTTCCAACTGTGCAATCAAGGCTTCCAGCAACTGACGGCCAAAGCCGCGACGTTGCCAGTCGGGGTGAATGGCGATGTTGAACAGCGTGGCCTCATCCAGCACGATCTGGGTGATGGCAAAGCCCGCCATCTGCCCGTCGGCGTCCAGTTTCAGGTTAAGGTAACGATCGCCCTGATTGCTGGTAAAGGTGGCTTGCGTCCAGGGAAAGGCGTGACTGGCTTGCTCAATCTTGAAGGCCGTGGCCAGATCGGCCGCGGTCAGGGTAGAAATACTGTTCATGATGACAAATCTGCTGCCAGAGTGCGCGTTTGGCACCCGCATCGAGAGAAAGCTCGGCCAGCGCCGGGCTGTGTAGCTGTGCGCCGGCCACCGCGAGCGGCTCCGCAACGCCCAACCGCCAACTGTTGCATTCGGTATCTTCAGGCAGCATCGCCACCTGATCCGGCGTCAGGCCGTAGGTTTGCGCCGGCGTCAATCCCAGGCTGCGCAACACGTCGCAAAACAGCGGATCGTTATGCTCAGGCAGTGCCTGCGCCACGATCAACAAACGCACTTCGGGCGGCAGGCTGACCGCTACTTCGCCCTGCAACACGCCCGGGCGGCGCAATGTCCACTGCGTAATACCCAGTTGTTGTAACAGCCAGTCGCGTTTTGATGCCATGCCGATTCCTGTCAGGATCTAACCGTTGTGGTGCGCCATGCCTGCCATGCGCCGCGCTATGCTAACAAACCCGCGCGGCCTGCGCCAACAAACCCGTCGAACATATCGCCACAAAGCTCTATAATCCCCGGTCTAATTTCTAGGAGCCAAAACCTGATGTCTGCATTAACCCCCGCCAGTGAAGTTATGCTGCGCCACAGTGATGAGTTTGTCGAACGCCGCGTTCTGTTTGCCGGTGACCTGCAGGACGCCCTGCCGGCCCAATTCGAGGCCGCGGATGTGCGTGTCCATACCCAGCAGTACCATCACTGGCAGTTACTGAACCGGGCGATGGGCGAAAACGTGCAGTTCGGGCTGACCGTGGACGCCGCGTTCGTCGCCGAGTGCGATACGCTGATCTACTATTGGCCGAAGAGCAAGCAGGAAGCGCAATTCCAGCTGTGCAACATTCTGGCCCTGCTGCCGGTCGGCGCAGAAGTGTTCGTGGTCGGTGAAAACCGCAGCGGCGTACGCAGCGCCGACCAGATGGTGGAGGACTACGCAACGCTGGTGAAAATCGACAGCGCCCGTCGCTGTGGCCTGTATCACGGCCGTCTGGATACGCAGACCGAATTCAACCTGGAAGACTGGTGGGAAAGCTATCAGCTGCACGATCTGGAAGTGAAAACCCTGCCGGGCGTGTTCAGCCGCGACGGGCTGGACGTCGGCAGCTCACTGCTGCTGTCGACCCTGGAAAAACACATGAAAGGCAAGGTGCTGGACGTGGGCTGCGGTGCCGGCGTGATGGCTTCCGTACTGTCCAAACTGTCGCCGAAGATGAAGCTGACCCTCAGCGACGTTAACGCCGCCGCCGTAGAATCGAGCCGGGCAACGCTTGCCGCCAACGGCATTGAGGGCGAAGTGATCGTCAGTAACGTCTATTCCGACATTAGCGGCCGTTTCGACCTGATCATCTCCAACCCGCCGTTCCATGATGGCCTGCAAACCAGCCTGACCGCAGCAGAAACTCTGATCCGTGGAGCATTGAAGCATCTGCCGATCGGCGGCCGCCTGCGCATCGTGGCCAACGCCTTCCTGCCGTACCCGGACATTCTGGACGCCACCTTCGGCAGCCATGAAGTGCTGGCACAAAATGGCCGCTTCAAGGTGTATCAGGCGACCGTAGCCCGTGCGCCGCGCGATACCAAGAAAAAGAAGTAACGGCGACCCGCTAACGCGTCTCCGTATCAGGGCGCAGCGTTTACACGCTGCGCCCTTTTTATCAGCCGTTGATATAGGTCATCGACTCCGTGCCATAGCGTGCGCCCGCCGCGGCCTGCAGGGGGAATACCGCCTCAATGGCCGCCAGTTCGGCGGCGCTGAGCGTCAATTCGGCGGCTGCGATATTCTCTTCCAGATAGCGACGGCGTTTGGTGCCAGGGATCGGCACAATATGCTCACCCTGCGCCAACACCCAGGCTAACGCCAACTGCGACGGCGCAACGCCTTTCTGCTTAGCCAGCTCGGTCACTTTTTCCACCAGAGCCAGATTGCGCGCAAAGTTTTCCCCCTGAAAACGCGGGTTGCTGCGACGGAAATCGTCAGCGTCCAGATCTTCCGGCCGTTGGATCGCCCCGGTGAGAAAACCGCGCCCCAGCGGGCTATAGGGAACAAACCCAATCCCCAGGCGTTCACAGGCCGCCAATACGCCCTGTTCGGCATCGCGTGTCCACAATGAATACTCGGTCTGCAACGCGGTAATCGGATGCACTTTATGCGCACGCTCCAGCGTGGCGACCGAAGCTTCACTCAGCCCGATATAACGGATCTTGCCTTCGTTAATCAGCTCCGACATCGTGCCGACCACCTCTTCAATCGGCACTTCGGGATCGACGCGGTGCTGGTAATAAAGGTCAATAACCTCGACCCCGAGACGCTTCAGACTACCCTCCACCGATCGGCGGATATACTCCGGTCGGCTGCTGACGCCCCGCGCAGCAGGGTTGGCCGGATCGCGCACAATGCCAAACTTGGTGGCCAGAAAGACCTGCTGCCGCTTGCCTTTGATCGCTTTGCCAATCAGCTGTTCATTGGTGTGCGGGCCGTACATGTCGGCGGTATCCAGCAGAGTGACCCCTAACTCCAGCGCACGGTGCAGCGTGGCGATAGCTTCTTGTTCATCGTGAGCGGTCGAATAAAAATCACTCATCCCCATGCAACCCAACCCCAGAGCGGAAACCAGCGGGCCAGTGGGACCTAATTTGCGTTGTTGCATTGTGTTGCCCTCTTGCGGTTTTTATCAGCGAAGATGCTGATGCAACAGAGTCTGGTTGTTTCGCCTAAAAAGATAAATAATGCAGATTACTCATCACTGTTCATAAATCACTAACAATACGGAGCGGGCAAGATGGACCAGATCCAGGCCATGCGCATTTTTACCCGTATCGTCGAACTGGGCAGTTTCAGCCGGGCGGCGGAGCGCTTGCAGTTACCCCGCGCCACGGTCAGCAATGCGCTTAAGCGGCTGGAGCAGCGCCTCGGCGTGCGCCTGCTGCTGCGCACCACCCGTCAGGTACAGGTGACCAGCGAAGGCACGCTTTATTACCAGCGCTGCGTACAGCTGCTGGGCGCACTGGAAGAAGCGGACACGCTGTTCAGCCACCAAAAACTGCAGCCCTCCGGCAAAGTGCGTATCGATATGCCCCATTCGCTGGCGCGCGAAATCGTTATTCCGGCATTGGATGACTTTTACCGGCGCTATCCGGATCTGACCCTGGCATTGGGTGCCAACGACACCCACGTGGATTTACTGCGCGAGGGTGTGGATTGCGTGCTGCGTGCCTGGGAAACCGAAGATGACAGCCTGGTGGCGCGCCGCATTGCCATGTTGCCACAGCTGACCTGCGCCTCCCCTGCCTACCTGGCGGCGTTCGGCGTGCCGCAGTCGATTGACCAGCTGCAGCATCACCTGGCGGTGGGCTATTTTTCCCTCGCCAGCAACCGGGATTATCCGCTGGAGTTTTGCCGCAACGGCAAAGTGGAATTGCGCGAGTTGCCCGCCAAACTGAGCGTCAGCGGGGCTGATGCCTACACCAGCGGCTGCCGCGCCGGCATGGGGCTGATACAGGCGGCACATTATTCGCTGGCACCCTGGCTGCAGAAAGGAGAATTGATCGAAGTGTTGGCGGAAACCCCACCGCCGCCGATGCCCATTTACGTCATGTATCCCCCTGGCCGTTTCCTTGCGCCACGGGTCAGGGTGTTGATTGACTGGCTGATTTGGCTGTTTGAACGCTATCAGTCACCCAAAACGGACATTTTTCCAGCAAACGCCCGCAAACAGGGGAAATAACTATTGACGTACCCGCCAAAATCTCTAGAATTCGCCTCCGTGGTAACGTTACTCCGGTAATGTATCTGGTATGCGAAGGTGGCGGAATTGGTAGACGCGCTAGCTTCAGGTGTTAGTGTCCTTACGGACGTGAGGGTTCAAGTCCCTCTCTTCGCACCA
This sequence comes from Serratia sp. OS31, assembly GCF_014164835.1. Taxonomy (NCBI): domain Bacteria; kingdom Pseudomonadati; phylum Pseudomonadota; class Gammaproteobacteria; order Enterobacterales; family Yersiniaceae; genus Serratia; species Serratia sp. OS31. The sequence continues at coordinate 117,008 of NZ_JACJFQ010000001.1, forward strand.
AATAACCACATGATTTATATTGCACAGCATCAATGCGAAGGTGGCGGAATTGGTAGACGCGCTAGCTTCAGGTGTTAGTGTTCTTACGGACGTGAGGGTTCAAGTCCCTCTCTTCGCACCAAGCTGGTGATATAAATCGAAAGCAAAATAAAGATTATCGGCTGTGCGAAGGTGGCGGAATTGGTAGACGCGCTAGCTTCAGGTGTTAGTGTTCTTACGGACGTGAGGGTTCAAGTCCCTCTCTTCGCACCAATCGATAAATCTCTTCGAAAGTCCCCCTCCAAAGCCATTCCCAATCGAAACGATAACCAACACGCGATAGCGTGATTTTTGCGTTTTTATCCCAGATTGAAATTCAGGCTGATCGCCGCCAATCCCCCAGCCAATGCCATGCAGGAAGGCAGCAGCAGATAATGCCGCCAGCGGCTGTTGAACAACATCACCAGCGTCGCCAGCATGGCGATCACAATCAGCGTACGCAGTTGCATCATATCCAGGTTGATCAATGCCAGTAACGGCATTAAAGCGCAGGGCAACAAAACGCCCCAGGCGCTGGCCAGCCGATTGCCCAGGCACCAGCTGACGCCCCACAACCCACACGCGGTAATCATGGCTGCAATCATGATAACCCTACCCTTCAAGTGATAATGATAACCAATATCATATACCACTTTTTTTCACTGCGCATCATTTTCACCGCAACCACCAAACGCGGATGACATAACGGTGTAAAAATGATAGTTTGCCATAAGAAAATTCTTAGTCTAATTCGCATGTGAATAATCACAATCAACAACCATACAATGCGGATGTTTAATTCACGCCGAAAGAATTTTTCGCCACCTTAATTTTTCGACAGATCGATTTTGTGAAGAGTGAACTCCGTATGAACGCGCGTTCTTATCAGGAACTGCTGAACAGCAAGCACCGCTTATCATTATTTTTATTTTTGTTGATGAACGCTGCCTCTTCCATATTTACATTATTGGTCCCATTTAATGACAAGCCCGCTTTTACCCTACCTTTATTAGGTATACCGATATTTTGTCTGGTGGCGCTGTTATTTACCTTGCAGTCTCCACGGTTATACGTCAAAAAATTGAATCTATTTTCCTGCGTGCTCGGCCTGCTGTGGGCAGCGCATATTTACGTTAAAAGTCAGTACTGTGCGCCGAACAATCAAAGTTTTCTATTAATTAGTCTGTTCAGTATGTTTTTTATCAGCGCCATTGCCTTAACCGATAACTTTATCGCTTTTTGCCTGCACGCCGTGCCTTCCGCCCTGGTCATTCTATTACTGGACGGTATGCACAATACCACCAGGATCGTATTCACTACTATATTGCCGATTATCGCATTCTCTATTCATCACCTGATGCTCAAACGCAGCGAGCTTTTTACCCAAACGCTGGTGGCCAATCTGTATAACGAGCGGGATAGATTCAGCAATTTGAGCATGATCGATCCCTTAACCGGGCTTTATAACCGCCGGGGACTGGAAAATAAAATCAATATGCTGACGGTGCCGCCGTCGGGTTGTCATTTCGTGGTGTTACTCGATATCGACCATTTCAAGGCTTATAACGATAACTATGGTCACACCATGGGCGATCAGGCGCTGGTTCAGGTTGCCATCACCATCCGCGATTCGGTGCGTTCTCGCGATATTGTGGTGCGCTACGGCGGGGAAGAGTTTCTGGTGCTGCTGACCAACGTCAGCGAGGATTACGCCACCCAGTTGGCCGAACGGGTGCGGCTGCGGGTGCAGGGATTAAAAATTCCTCATCGCTTCAACCAATTGGAAGCCACTACCGTGACGCTCAGCGCCGGAATCTCCGCACTGGACAAGCTGGACGTGTCCTCGGCGATCCGCGCAGCCGACGCCGCGCTGTATCAGGCGAAAAACAACGGCCGCAATAATATCCAGCTGGCACCTAGCGTGCAGCCCGCCGCTGTCTGAGCCGACGGGCCGGGGGCTTAGCGACGGCGCTGCTGCAGGCCGTACACAAACACCACGCCGAAGCACAACAGCGGCAGCACATACGACAGTGCCGTACTGTATCTGTCCGCCAGCGCCCCCATAAAGTAAGGCATGATGGCCCCCCCGACGATCGCCATGATCATAAAGGAGCTGGCGCGCTTGGTGTGTTTGCCCATGTTTTTCACCCCCAGGGCGAAAATGGTCGGGAACATGATCGACATAAAGAAGAACACCGCGATCAATGCCACCACCGAGACCCCATCCAGGCTGAGCATCACCACGCCACACAGCACAATGTTAATCAGCGAGTAGATCATCAGCAACGTGGCCGGCTTGACCCTGCCCATCAGCCAGGTGCTGAAGAAGCGCCCGACCATAAAGCAAATCATGGCGATTGAAAGCAGGTAGGACGCACTTTGGTTGGACACTTCGTTCCAGTGTTCGGTGGCGTAGTTGATAAAGAACGCACCGACGCCAACCTGCGCTGCTACATAGAAGAACTGGGTAATCACTCCGCTGACAAAGTGCCGGTGCTGCCACAACCCCTGAGCGATTTCGCCGTGTTCCGGTTGCTCTTCCTCACGAATGTCCGGCAGCCGGGTACGGCCAAACAAAAAGGCAATCAGCAGCACCAGCACGGCGATCGCCACATAGGTCATCTTCACCGCGCTCTGGTCGCCGCTGCTCGCCCCTTGGGTGGCAGAGAAAAACAGCGTGCCGCCGATCATCGGGCCGATAAACTGCCCCAGACCGTTAAACGACTGGGAAAGGTTCAGCCGCCGTTCAGCCCCTTTAGCGTCGCCCAATACCGTGGCATAAGGGTTGGCCGCCGTTTCCAGACAGCCCAATCCGCAGGCAATGACAAACAGCGCGAACAGGAACATGGCGAAGCTGTTGGCGGATGCCGCCGGCACAAACAGCAAAGCCCCCAGCGCATACAGGCACAGCCCGACCAAAATACCGGCCTTGTACCCTTTCTTATCCATAAAATAGCCGGCGGGCAGCGCCACCAGGAAGTAGGCGCCGAAATACGCTGCCTGCAACAATCCCGACTGCGCTTTGGTAACGTGCAATGTCTCCTGGAAGTGTTTGTTTAATACGTCTAACAGGCCATACGACAGCCCCCACATAAAGAACAGGCTAGTGACCAGTATAAAAGCCCAGCGCAGGTTGGCGGTTGACTTGACGCCCAGCGGTGGCGGGGCCGCACTTTTTTCAGCAAGCATTGATATATCCTCGGTAGGGTAGCGATGTTATTGTTTTTGCAAAGAAAATATCTGCTCCATCTCCACCCATTTTTCGCCTTTCGGCGTCCAGGGGGTGGCGACCTGGTATTGCCACATCAGGGCTTCCCAGCGCTGCACGTGGGAGTTGGTCAGACCCGCGGCGGCAAACCGCGCGGTATCGAACTCGGTACTAACGTCAACAATCATGAACAGCCGGGTACCCAGCCGATAAATCTCCATATCCAAAATGCCGTGCTCCCGCAGATGAGCGGCAATCTCCGGCCAGATACGCTGGTGATGGTGCAGGTACTCCTCGATCAGCGCCGGTGAGTCGACCAGATCGAGCGCCTGACAAAAGCGCCGTCCCCTGCCCGCCCCGCTACTCATGTGATCGCCCGATCAAGATGCAGATAACCACCATCCACCGACAGCCATTGCCCGGTGGTGTGCGACGAACGCGATGAAATCAGGAACACCACGGTGTTGGCGATTTCCTGCGGCGTGGTCATCCGATGTTCGAAAGGAATGCGCGCGGTAATTTTCTCAAGCTGCTGTTCCGGCTGCTCGAAGGTATTGATCCAGCGCTGATACTGCGGTGTGATCACCTCCGCCGGAACCACCGCATTCACCCGTACGCCTTCATGGCGCAGCGACACCGCCCACTCGCGGGTCAACGCCAGCACGGCGCCCTTGGCGGCGGTATAACCGCTGGTGCCGCCCTGCCCGCTCAAGGCCGTTTTGGAAGCGATGTTGACGATGGCGCCCTTGCTGTTTTGCAGCGCCGACTGGCACAGGTGCGCCATCAGGTAGTAATGGATCAGGTTTTTCTCCAGAGATCCGACAAAGGCCTCGCGTCCGGCCTCCAACCCCACACCATCGTTAACACCGGCGTTATTCACCAGCGCATCGATGCGGCCGAAGGTCTCTTGCGTTTGCGCCACTGCCCGCCGACAATCCCGCTCTTCGCATAAGTCGGTGATGATCACCGTACTGCGCGGCTGCAACTGCCGCAGTTGCGTCAGAAATTCCGCCTCTGGCGCAGCGTTGGTGACAATCACCGGGATCGCCCCTTCCTCCGCCAGCAGCAGGGTGATGGCCGCGCCGATGCCGGAACCGCCGCCGGTGACGATCACCACCTTATCTTTCAGATACAGATCCATAACCAGACTCCGTTAAGCCATAAATTCGGCAGGCGGTACCGCCCCAAATCTCCGCCTGTTGCGAAGGACTCAGCGTGGCGATTGCCTGCTCACTCAGTTGATAAACCTGGCCATAATCCCCGGCCAGCAGGCACACCGGCCAGTCGGAACCGAACATCAGCCGCTGCGGGCCGAATACCTCCAGCGCCGCATCAAAAAACGGCAGCAGCTGCGATGCCTGCCACCTGCCACCGGGCACTTCGGTGATAAGCCCCGACAGTTTGCAGACCACATGGCCCAATGCCGCCAGCGGCTTGATCTGCTGCGCCCAGTGCTTCGCGCCCAAAGCGATATCCGGCTTGCCGAGATGGTCCAGTACCAACCAGTAATCGTCGTGCTCGGCGGCAAACTGCGCCGCCGCCGTCAAATGCCGATGGGTGACTAAAATGTCGTAAACGTAGCCCTGCCGCTGCAGCGTCTGCATGCCGCGCCGCACCTCCGGCCGCGCCAGCCAGGCGTCCGGCTGCGGTTCATCCTGTACCAGATGACGCAGGCCACGCAGCAGAGGCTGCTGCCGCCATTCATCAAGCCGCTGCGACAGCTGCGGTCCGGCAATGTCCAGCCAGCCCACGACCCCGCACACACCCCGGCTTTGCTGCACCTGGGCCAACAGTTCCTGTGTTTCCTGTTCGCCGTAGCGGGCCTGCACCACCAGCGCACCGTCAAAACCGTGGCGCTGCAGCAACGGATCAAGCTGAGCCGGGCCAAAATCCTGCTGCAGCACCGCCATCTGCTCGCCGATCCACGGGTAGCGTTGCGGATGGTATTGCCAGTAATGTTGATGGGCATCGATGCGCAGCATGGCCTGTTTCCCGTTCAACCGCGGAACCGATACTGTTCAAGCGACGACGCATGCATCTCGATCGAATAACCCGGATGACGTGGCGGCATATAGGCCGCCCCCTTGACGTCGCAAGGGTGAACAAAGTGTTCATGCAAGTGATCGACGTATTCGATCACCCGTCCTTCGTGGGTACCGGCAATGCACAGGTAGTCGATCATCGACAGATGCTGAACGTATTCACACAGCCCCACGCCTCCGGCATGCGGGCACACCGGCAGGTTGTATTTGGCGGCCATCAGCATCACCGCCAGCACTTCATTGACGCCCCCCAGGCGACAGGCGTCGATCTGCACCACGTCAATCGCTTCGCGCATGATGAACTGCTTGAACATAATGCGGTTTTGGCACATCTCGCCGGTGGCGACCTTGACCGGATGAACCCCCTCGCGAATGCGGCGATGCCCTTCGACATCATCCGGGCTGGTGGGCTCTTCGATAAACCAGGGCTTGGCGAACGCCAGATGCTTCACCCACGGGATGGCATCGTTGACCTCCCAGACCTGGTTGGCGTCGATCATCAGTTGACGATCGGGGCCAATGACCTCGCGGGCAATGCGCACGCGGCGGATATCGTCTTCCAGATCGCGCCCCACCTTCAGCTTCAGGTAGGAGAAACCGGCATCGACCGCTTCCTGACACAGTCGACGCAGTTTGTCATCCGGGTAGCCCAGCCACCCGGCGGAGGTGGTGTAACAGGGGTAGCCTTCCTGCAGCAGCCGTTCCAGACGCTGCTCTTTGCCCTGCGCCCGCTGTTTGAGCAGCGTGAGCGCCTCCTGCGGCGTAATGCAGTCGGTGATGTAGCGAAAATCGATGCAGCGCACCAGTTCCTCTGGCGTCATCTCCGCCACCAGCCGCCACACCGGCTTACCCTCGGCTTTGGCCCACAGATCCCAAACCGCGTTGATCACCGCCCCGGTCGCCAGGTGGATCGCCCCCTTGTCCGGCCCGATCCAACGCAGCTGGCTGTCGCTGGTAAAACGGCGCCAAAAGGCTCCCATATCGGCGGCGATCTCTTCCAGAGTGACACCGACGATCTGATGCTCCAGTGCACGGATCGCCGCGCAGCAGATCTCATTGCCACGGCCAATGGTAAAAGTCAGCCCATGGCCGCTCAGATCGGCGCGATCGGTCTCCAGGATCACATAAGCGGCGGAGTAGTCGGGATCCGGATTCATCGCATCGGATCCGTCCAGCGCCAGTGAAGTCGGGAAGCGAATATCTTCCACCCGCAGTGCGGTAATCGTTGTCATGGCAATGCTCCCCATCAGGCCTGTACGGTTGTTTGACGCTGTTCACCCAATCCCTCGATACCCAGCCGCATCGTCTGTCCGGCTTTCAGGTAAAGAGGCGTTGGTTTCTGCCCCATGCCGACACCCGGCGGCGTACCGGTCGAGATCACATCGCCCGGTTGCAGGCTCATAAAACGGCTCAGGTAACTGATAATTTGCGGAATGCGGAAGATCATGGTGCTGGTGTTGCCGTCCTGATAACGCTTGCCGTCCACCTCCAGCCACAGGTTCAGGCTATGGGGATCGGCAATTTCGTCGGCGGTTACCAGCCAGGGGCCGGTGGGGCCGAAGGTGTCACAGCCTTTGCCTTTGTCCCAGGTACCGCCGCGTTCAATCTGGAATTCACGCTCCGAGACGTCGTTAATCACGCAGTAACCGGCGACGTGGCGCATCGTATCCTGCTCGCTGATGTAACTTCCGCCCTGGCCAATAATCACGCCCAGCTCCACTTCCCAGTCCGTTTTGAGCGAGTCACGCGGGATTTGCACCTCATCGTTCGGCCCGACCACCGCGCTGGTCCATTTGTTGAACACCACCGGCTCGGAGGGGATCGCCGCGCCGGTTTCCGCCGCATGGTCGGCATAATTGAGGCCAATGCAGATAAATTTACCGATGTGGCCCACGCACGGCCCCAGTCGCGGTTGTCCTTCCACCCGCGGCAGGAGGTTGATGTCCAGCGCACGCAGTTTGTCCAAGGTCCCCGGCAGCAAGGCTTCACCGCTCAGGTCGGCAATATGCTGCGAAAGGTCACGGATTTGCCCCTGCGGATCCAATATCCCTGGGCGTTCCTGTCCCGGCGCGCCATAACGTAAAAGTTTCATGATGTCCTCGCTGTGAAAAATGGGTTGGGCATAGCGGCCCAAAGCGTCTGGTCTCAGTTGCTCCAGCCGCCGTCGATAATCTGTACCGTCCCTGTGGTGTAGGAGCTGGCGTCGGAGGCCAGATACAGCGCCAATTGAGCGATCTCGCCGGTGGTGCCGATACGACCAATCGGTTGACGAGCCACAAACGCCTGGTACACCTCTTCTTCGCTGCGTCCCTGTTCGCGCGCCTGCTCGGCGATGCGCTGCCGCAGCGAAGGCGACTCCACCGTGCCGGGGCAAATGGCGTTGCAACGGATACCCTGAGTGACGTAATCCGCCGCCACCGAACGCGTCAGGCCTATCACCGCCGCCTTGGTGGCGCTGTAGGCAAAGCGGTTCGGCACCCCTTTCACGCTGGAAGCCACTGAGGACATGTTGATAATCGACCCGTTTTTTCGCGCCAGCATGCCGGGAAGAAAGGCGCGGATCATGCGGAACATTGCGGTCACATTCAGATCCAGCGCAAATGCCCACTGATCCTCGCTGCACTCCAGGATCGATCCGCTGTGCACCACGCCGGCACAGTTGAACAACACGTCGATCGGGCCAAGGCTTTCCGCCGCTGCCGCAATCGCCGCGGCATCGGTGACGTTAAGCGTCATTGGCACGATGCCGGGCAACCCCTGCAGTTGCTCGGTGTTGATGTCGGTGGCAATGACCTGCGCGCCTGCCTCAGCAAAAAGTTTGGCGGTACTGAAGCCAATCCCCTGGCCGGCGGCGGTGATCAGCACGCGTTTTCCGGTTAAATTCATTTTCGCTCCCTTGGCTTAAAGGTCTAATGGTCAGGCCACTTGAGGCGATCAAAGGTCAGGCCTTTAACATGACAAAAGACGCTTTACGCGTTATGGTTTGGTGAGAATGTTATGAGATACACTTGGAACAGCTTTTTGATTAACCAATTTTTTACACTTGAATAACGATTACTCAAGCGGTTTGACTAATAACTGTGCGCTGAATCACTTAACACGGAAAAGGCCAAGGTAAAAAATGCCGATTACCCGACTGGAAAACCCTCGTATTTACAGACAGATAGCCGACCAATTGAAACGGCTTATCGATAACAATGAATTTCCTCCCGGCAGCCGCCTGCCCTCCGAACGCGATCTGGCCCAGCAGTTACAGGTTAGCCGGGCCTCCGTTCGAGAGGCCCTGATCGCGCTGGAAGTGATTGGCCTGGTGGATGTCAAAGTCGGCAACGGGGTGATCGTCCGGGCGCAAACGCCGGTGATGACATCGCAAGAGCCGGTGATGGCCCAGGCTGGCCGGGATCAGTGGGCAGAGATCGATGATGAATTGAATATCGAGCTGGATTTTAACGCCGAGCTGCCGCCGTTCTCACTGCTGCAAACCCGCCTGTTGATCGAACCCGAAACCGCAGCACTGGCGGCGCGCCACGCCACCGATCAGGAACTGGCGGGTATCCGCGAGGCCTACGAGCAAAACTGCCGTGATAACCGCGCAGGATCGGCCACCCATCCCGGCGATCGGTTGTTCCATATCCGCATCGCCCAAGCCAGCGGTAACCCGGCTTACGCCTTTATCATCGGCCACCTGCTCGGCCACCGCTACGGCAGCATGTTCCGCGTACTGCAGCGCCACTACACGCCGGATGATATGCCGCACCGTTCCGAACAGGAACACCGGGAAATTCTGGCCGCTATCGAGGCGCGTGACGTGCGTGGCGCACGCAAGGCGATGAAAGCGCATCTGGACGAAGTGATCGCCATTTTCGCCCGCGCGCAGTAGGACGATTGACCGGCATCAGGGCGGTGGGAAATTTTTTCTCAAACCGCCTTTTTTCCACATGCAGCCAAGGCTCAGGCACATTACACTGACAGCAGATTAAGCCGTCCCCGGCCCTTTCCCTGCTGCCTTTTAAAATGGATAACGACCGTTGAAGAACTCTTTCTCCGCTTCATTGCTGGCGCTGAGCCTGTGTGCCGCTCCGCTGGCCGCGCAGGCCGCCGCCCCGCAGCTGGCTTCGCAAATCGTCGACCAATATGCCGAGCACATTTTCTACAACAGCGGCGCCACCGGCATGGCGCTGGTGGTGATCGACGGCAATCAGGTGGTTAACCGCAGTTTTGGCGACACCAAACCCGGCAACAACCTGCGCCCGCGCCCGGATTCCCTGATCCGCATCGCCTCGATCACCAAGCTGATGACCAGCGAAGTGATGGTCAAAATGGCGGCGGAAGGCCGGGTCAAGCTCACCGATCCGCTGCGCAAATACGCCCCGTCAGGTGCCTACGTACCGGCTTATAACGCTCGCCAGCCGATCACCTTGCTGAACCTGGCCACCCACACCAGCGCCCTGCCGCGTGAGCAACCGGGCAAGAAACCGCCAAAAACGCCGGTGTTCACCTGGCCGACCAAAGCGCAGCGCTGGCAGTGGCTGGAGCACGCCAACGTGACGGTACCGCCGGGCGTACGCGCCTCTTATTCCAACCTGGCGTATGACCTGCTGGCGGATGCGCTGTCACGGGCGGCAGGCAAACCTTACAGCGCCCTGCTGAAAGAAAAAATCACCGCGCCGCTAGGCATGGTCGACACCACCCTGACCCCCAGTGCCGAACAGTGCTCACGGCTGATGGTCGCCTCAGCCGGCCCTAGCGCCTGCCGCGACACCACGGCCGCAGCCGGCAGCGGCGGCGTCTACTCCACCCCACGCGATATGCAGCGCTGGATGCAACAGTTCCTCACTTCCAACGTCTCCGGCCCACGCAAATCAACCGCGGCCAGCGAGCAGACCATGTACTTCCAGCGTAACGATCTGGTTTCGCTGAAAGGAATGGATGTGCCGGGTGAAGCCAGCGCCCTGGGATTGGGATGGGTGTATATGGCGCCGAACGGTGAACTGCCGGGGATTATTCAGAAAACCGGCGGTGGCGGCGGCTTTATCACCTATATGGCGATGATCCCGCAGAAAAACGTTGGTGTATTTGTGGTGGTAACCCGCTCGGAACTGAGTAAATTCACCAACATGAGCGATCCGGTGAACCGGCTGGTGAGTGATTTGGCGGCGAATAAAAGTTGATGTTAAAAATCAAACTATTGCACTGAACTTCATACCAGAAGCATGCACGACACGGGTGATCGTCTTTAAGGTAGGGTTCCCTTTGGGCGATAGGGTGCGATACAGCGTTTCTCTGGATATACCTGCCTTATCGGCAATAAACGCCATTCCACCATTGGCTTCAACAATGTGGCGTAATGCGATGAGGAACGCTGTTTCCCCCCCCTCTTCATCAAGCTCTTCTAATGCTGTTTTTAAATACGCGGCTGCAAAGGCCCGATCATTACGAATCATTTCAATAACAGACGCATCGTGATCACGGGATTTCATATATTACCTCGACTGATAATCTCTCAAATAAACTATAGCTTTCTCAATATCTGCCTGTTGTTTGCGTTTGTCACCTCCAGACAATAGCAACAACGTGATATTTTCTATCTGAGCATAATAGACCCGATATCCTGGCCCTTGATCTATTCGAAGCTCCCAAACACCCTCTCGTAGAGGTTTACAATCGCCGAAGCTACCGGCAGATAATCGGTTAATTCGAGTAGTGATTTTTGCTTTTGCGATAGGATCTTTCAGCGAGTTAAGCCACTCCTGATAAGGGTCTTTACAATCGGCAGTAAGGTAATGGACTATTGTTTTCACTGGTATATTGTAGCTTTAAAGCTACACAAAGCAAGCGTTAGGGTGGGTATCTATTGCAGATTAATGCTTCAAGTTCCGGTCAATTCCTTCGGTTAAAATCGTGGGGCGCAGCGGTGAACTGCGCCCATGAGGATCAGGCCAAAGCCAGCCTTTCGTGCATCACCGGATGGAAGTTGCGTTTGAAGTAGATCAGACCGTTACCGCCCGCACTCACCCGGATCTGGCGGATCTGCACCAGATAAACCTGATGGGTGCCAATGCTCTGGATCTGCTCGATCTCCCCTTCCAGACTGGCCAACGTGTTACGCAGCACCGGTTGACCCAGCGCGCCGTTCTGCCATTCCTCCAGACGGAAACGATCCTCCATGCTGAGTTCGGTCATCCCGGCAAAGTGGCGCGCCATCAGCTCCTGCTCATGGTTCAACACGTTGACACACAGGCGCTGATTGGCCTGGAAAACCGGGTTCATCGCGCTGTTGCGGTTAATGCAGACCAGCAGCGTCGGCGGCGTATCGGTCACCGAGCACACGGCGGTGGCGGTAATGCCGCAGCGCCCCGCAGGGCCGTCGGTGGTGACGATATTCACCGCGGCGGACAGGCTGGCCATCGCGTCGCGAAACAGCAAACGGTGTTCATTTTCCTGAGACATACACCCCTCCTTCAGGATCACTTGAGCAAGTTATCCAGCTGATTAATATCACCATTATTATGCAGATGCGGCACTTTCCAACCGTGCTGGTCATAGTCTGACAGACATTTGTCGACCATCTCCATCATCTGGTTCATGGCGCCGGATCCCTGTGCGTTGCGCAGACACTGCAGGCGGATCTCATCCTGGCTGCCGGCGTAGTTGATCTCATACAGCTCGTGGCGACCGCCAAATTCGCTGCCGATCGCATCCCACATCAGCTTGAGGATCTTGATGCGTTCAACGTGATCCATACCGTCGGATCCGCGCACGTAACGAGAAAGGTATTTATCGATCTCCGGGTTATTCATGTCGCGCACGCTGGACGGCAGATAAATCAAACCGCTGGTGACATTCTTTTCGATGATGTGCTTCACCTTGGTGTAAGCCATCGGCGCCATCACGCGGTAAGTTTGCATCGCGGTAGAATCCGGCAGATAAGCCCCGTTTTCCCATTGGGTAGCTTCGGCGCACATCGCATCGCTCAATGACCAGAACATATTGCGCCAAGCCACCACTTCGCCGAGATCGGCCTGAACACCACGGAACTCCAGCACGCCGGTACAGGACAGGCTTTTTTGCAGCAGCGCGGTGATAAAGTCCATTTTCACCGCCAGGCGCACACAGGCCTGCAACGGGAACAGACGGGCGAAGCCTCCTTGGGTGCTCCAGCGGCGACAACGATCGAAATCGCGGTAGATCAGCACGTTTTCCCATGGGATCAGCACATGATCCATAATCAGGATCGCATCGTTCTCATCGAAACGGCTCGAAAGCGGATAATCGAACGGAGATCCCGTTGCGCCGGCCACCAGTTCATAGGAGGCGCGAGAAATCAGCTTCACCCCTTCGGCATCCATCGGCGCTACAAACATCAGCGCGAAGTCCGGGTTATCCCCCATCACCTGGGCAGAACCGAAACCGATAAAGTTATAGTGGGTCAGCGCCGAGTTGGTCGCCACCACCTTGGCCCCGCTGACGATGATGCCCGCGTCGGTCTCTTTCTCCACCTGAATGTAAACGTCTTTCACTTCGTTGACCGGCTTATGGCGATCAATCGGTGGGTTAACGATAGCGTGGTTAAAGTACAGGCCGGTTTCCTGAATGCGTTTGTACCAGTGGCGCGCGTTATCAGCGAACTGACCATAAAACTCGGGATAAGCCCCCAGCGCGCAACCGAAGGCCGCCTTGTAGTCCGGGGTGCGCCCCATCCAACCGTAGCTCTGGCGTGACCAGTCGGCGATGGCATCGCGCTGCTGGCGCATCTCTTGCGGGCTGCGGGCGTAGCGGAAGAACTTGTGAGTGTAACCGCCGTTGCCGGTATCGGTGTTCCAGCACAGGCGATCCTGGCTGACCGGATCGTGCAGCGAGTCGTACAGTTGGCCGACCGAAGCCGCCGCATTGCGGAATGCCGGGTGGGTGGTGACATCTTTCACTCGTTCGCCGTAGATATAAATTTCACGGCCGTCCTGCAAACTTTTCAGGTATTCAGCACCGGTGAACGGGCGTTTGTTGTCAGCACGAAAGTCTTCAGGTTTCATTTAAGTCTTCCTCGTAATCGGCATAGTGCAGACCGTGGATTTGGCCGCTTGTTAAAATAATGTTTTCTTTTGGTTGCTTAATTGAAGCTTCCAGGGCCGGTTTCGAGAAGAGACTTTTGCGGCAAACGCCGGTACTTTTCAGGCGGGTTGGCCGCAATCGGCGCGAATTGTGATCCAGACGGTGTTCCGCCGTTATGAAAGGGGATGCTGCGCGGCGCGGTAGGTCGAGGGTGAACAGCCTTCCAGACGATTAAAGAAACGCGCGAAATAGGCCGGATCCTTAAAACCCAGGCTGTAGGCGGTTTCATGCACCGTACAAGCGCTGAATAGCAGCATGCGCTTGGCTTCGCGCAGCAGGCGATCGAAGATCAACCTTTTGGGGGGCTGATTGGCAAACCGTCGGCACAAATCATTCAGCCGCGATTCGGTGACGCCGAGCGCCTGAGCATAGTCCGGCACTGCCAGGTGATCGCGAAAACGCTCGTCCACCATCTTGTTGAAACGCTGGAACAGCTTCAGTTCGCCACGCACGCCGCTGGTGGCGGTATCCTCCAGCGTGGTATTGCGCAACAGCAGGGTAAACACCGCCTGCGCCAACAGCACCAGCGTCTGTTCGCGGCCCACTAACCTCTGGCTGAACTCACGCCGGATCAGCGCCCAGTAATGGCTAAGCGCGGTCAATTCCTGCGGTGCATCCGCCAGCGACAGGCAAATGCCCGGCATGTCCAACGCCAGATTGCTGCCAGGGTAGAGGCGTTCCAGCAAAGGCCAAATCAGCTCCTGGCGTACCGTCAGCACGTGGCCGTCACTGTCCGGTTCGGTGAAAAACGCATGGGGCACCGAGGGCGGCGTCAGGATGAACAGCGGCGCCTGCACCGAATAGTGCTGGCTGTCCAGCTGCAGCTCAATCTTGCCGGTCTCCAGAAAATGCATCTGGAAAAACCGATCGTGCCAATGCACCTGCATATCGCGGCCAAAAAACGCCGCCAGCCCGGCGAAGGTTTCATAGTGCACTTCGTCGGTGGCGTAACGCGCATCGTACTCTTTGCAGATATCGATATTGGCGATAAAACCGGTACTTTTCTGCATGTAGTGACCTCATCCCCCAAGAACGGGTTGAGCATGCTCAACCCCTACAGGTATCCGGCAGGGGTGCCGCAAGCGGCCCCCGCAGTTCAAGGTGTGGCCCGTGGACGCGAACCCTGCATCGGGATCCGCCAAACGATCACGGCACCGATGATCAACAACGCCGAAACGAAATACAGCCCAGAGTTAAAGCTGCCGGTCAGATCCTTAAACCACCCGATCAACACCGGGCTGACCGCCGATCCGATATTGCCGGTGGCGTTGATCACCGCGATCCCAATCGCCCTCGCCTCGAGGCTGATGGACTGATCCGGCGTGGTCCAGAAGATCGCCATCGCCGTGAACGACCCCACCGACGCCATCACGATCCCCAGCAGCTGGATCATGCTGTGATCGGTGGCCGACGCCAGCAGCCAGCCGGCAGCGGCAAACAGGTACGGCAGCGCGGTGTGGTATTTGCGCTCTTGCAGCCGATCCGATCTCTTACTCCACCACACCATGCCGGCGATGGTACAGATCTGCGGGATCGCCGCCAGAATACCGATCACAATGTTGCTACTGCCCTGGTTGAAGCTCTGCAGGATCTGCGGCGTCCAGATATTGATGGCGCTCAGGGTGTTGGTCAGACAGAAATAAGCCAGGGTATACATCAGCACGATCGGCGTGAAGATTTCCCTCCACAGGCTGCGCTGCTGCAGCGCCCGATGGCTGTGCGGCCCATTGGGTTGCACCAGTTGCAGCTTGTCTGCCTCCATCATCGCCTTCAGGCTGGATTTTTCTTCATCGGTCAGCCATTTGGCCTTGGCCGGGGTATCGTCGAGATAGAACCACACCACCACGCCCAACAGCACCGAAGGAATGCCCTCCAGCAGAAACAGCCATTGCCATCCCTTGAGGTTCATCAGCCCGTCGAGCGCCAGAATATAGCCGGACACCAGCGAGCCAATCGCCATAGTCACCGGCATGGCGATCATAAACAGCGCGTTGGCGCGAGCGCGGTAAAAAGCCGGGAACCAATAGGTGAGATACACCAGAATCCCCGGCAGAAAACCGGCCTCGGTAATACCTACGATCATCCGCAATAGGTACAGGCTGGTCGGCCCGGTGGCGAATAGCGTGCAGGTCGAGGCTATCCCCCACAGCACCATGATGGTGGCTATCCAGCGTCGCGCGCCAACAATCCCCAGCATGATATTGCTGGGAATGCCGAAGATCACATAGGTGACATAAAACAAGGTTGCCGCCAGGCCGAACATGGTCGAGCTCAGGCCGAGATCCTTGCCCATCGTCAACCCGGCGAAGCCGATATTGATGCGGTCGAGGAAAGAGAAAACAAACAGCACAAACAGGAAGATAATCAGTCGCCGAAATAACTTTTTAATCACCGATTGCTCGGCGGCGGTTAACGCTTTATGTTGCTGCGCCGGGTTGGCCGGCGGCAGCGAATCGACGTTGCTCATGGTGTCTCCAATAAGATGGCTGCCTGCAACCTAATAAACGCTCGGGGATTGCACGGGCGGCCGCTCCTGCTTAAAGCGGCTGGCCAACGATTCCGCCGCTCGCGCCAGCAGGGTGGTATCCACCCCTACTGCGACAAACAGCGCGCCGGACGCCAGATAGTGCTGCGCCAGTTCCGGATTGGCCGTCAGAATGCCCGGAGCCTTGCCTGCGGCGCTGATGCGCGCTATAGCGTCATCGATGGTGCGCTGCACTTCCGGCTGCTGCGGATTGCCGGAAAAACCCATGTCGGCGCTGAGATCCGCCGGGCCGATAAACACCCCGTCGACCCCCTCCACCTGCAGGATGGCATCCAGGTTTTTCACCGCCTCGCGGGTTTCGATTTGCACCAGTACGCACATCTGCGCGTCGGCCTGTTGCAGATAATCCGGCACCCTGTTCCAACGGGAAGCCCGTGCCAGCGCACTGCCAACGCCGCGTATGCCGTGCGGCGGATAACGGGTGGCTCGCACCGCGTCACGCGCCTGTTCTGCGTTCTGGATCATCGGGATCAGTAGCGTCTGCGCGCCGACGTCCAACAGTTGCTTAATCATCACCGGATCATTCCATGCCGGACGCACCACCGGATGACTCGGATAAGGCGCGATGGCCTGCAACTGGCCCAGTACCGTTTGTACGTTGTTGGGCGCATGTTCGCCGTCGATCAGCAGCCAGTCGAAACCGGCCCCGGCCAGCATTTCTGCGCTGTAGCTGCTGCACAGCCCCAGCCACAGGCCAATCTGCGGGCGTTTTTCCTGCAACGCCTGCTTGAAAGGGTTGGTTAACATGGTGTTCTCCATTGGTTTTTTCACTCTCCCCCGGGAAAGGGCCGATCAGACAAACCGGCAGCTGATGCAGCCCATCGGGCCATAATCCGCATGGAAGGTATCGCCGCGTCGGGCGGCAACCGGTCGGGTGAAGGAACCGCCAAGGATCACCTGTCCGGCTTCCAGCTCTACGTCGTACGGGAAGAGTTTGTTGGCCAGCCAGGCCACGCCGTTGGCCGGATGATTCAGCACCGCCGCCGCCACGCCAGACTCCTCGATCACGCCGTTGCGGTACAGCAACGCGCTGATCCAACGCAGATCCAACGCGTCCGGTTTGATCGGGCGCCCGCCCATCACCACCCCGGCATTGGCGGCATTGTCAGAAATGGTGTCGAACACCTTGCGCGGGCGCTGAGTTTCGGGATCCACGTTATGGCTACGCGCATCGATAATCTCCAGGGCCGGGATGATGTAATCGGTGGCGTTGTAAACATCGAACAGCGTGCAGTTCGGCCCGCGCAGCGGCTTGGCGAGCACAAAGGCCAGCTCAACCTCGACGCGCGGTACGATAAAGCGATCGATGGGAATATCGCTGCCATCGTTGAAGAACATGTCGTCCAGCAGCGCGCCGTAATCCGGCTCGGTGATCTGGGAACTGACCTGCATGGCGCGCGACGTCAGGCCGATTTTATGGCCCTTGAGTTTGCGCCCCTCGGCGATCTTCAGCTCTACCCACTGGCGCTGAATAGCGTAAGCGTCTTCAATGGTGATCTCGGGATGATCCAGCGACAGCGCGCGGATCTGCTCGCGGTTTTGCTCCGCCTGATGCAAGCGCTGCACGGCACGACTCACCAGCTCTTTATTCAACATTAACGGCCCCTTAGCCTTGGCGAAATAGCGCGTGGACATTGTTTTGCTTGTAGTTCAGCACCGGATCCAGCTCTTCCATCGTGAAGGACAGCGCCAGATAGCGCCTGGCCATCAGCGCGGCGAAATGTTCTTTGATCAGGGCAAACAGCATCTCGCCCACCTGTTCACGGCTTTCCAGGCTGCGGCCGTGACCAATCTTCAAAGTCATATGCACGAACGCGTAATCTTGCTTACCGTCGGCCATCTGCCAGGTATCCAGCCAGATAGCGCGGCTGCGCACGCCTGCCAGCGGAAAAATACCGGTGTCCGCCAGTGCCTGATTGACCTTGGCGAACAGCGCGGGGAGCTCGGCTTCTTCGCGGATGTTATTGGTGCATTCAGCATAAAAATGCGGCATAGCAATCTCCGGGAGACGAATTTGCGCGGACGCCTGTCCGCGCGTTGGGGGCTACAGGGTGTTGCCGAGCTTAAAGCCTTTCTCTGTATCGCCTTGACGGGTATAGGAAAAACCATCCGCACCAATGGTGACGGCCATTTCGCTTGGCGCGTTGCGTTCGATAACCGGCTGCGGCTGGCCATCGAGATCGAGCACCAGGGACCCTTCGGTGTACCAGCTTGGCACTACCGGGTTGCCCCACCAGTCGCGGCGCTGGTTATCGTGCACATCCCAGCTCACGGTCGGGTTGTCAGGATCGCCGGTGTAGTAATCCTGGGTGTAGATTTCTACGCGGTGGCCATCGGGATCGCGCAGATAGAGATAGAAAGCGTTAGAGACGCCGTGGCGGCCTGGGCCACGTTCGATCAGATCGGATTTACGCAACGCGCCGAGCTTGTCGCAGATGGCCAGAATGTTGTGCTTTTCATGGGTGGCGAACGCAATATGGTGCATACGCGGCCCGGCGCCGCCGGTCATCGCGGTGTCGTGCACCGTGGCTTTGCGGCGCATCCAGGCGGCGTAAACCACGCCATTTTCATCACGGATATCTTCCGTCACGCGGAACCCCAGCCCCTGGATGTATTCCACCGCGCGCGGAACGTCGGGCGTGATCTGGTTAAAGTGGTCGAGACGCACCAGCGCCCCTGGCGTGTAGAGATCGTAACGCCAGGCCAGACGCTCGACGTGCTGCACGTCGTAGAAGAATTCGTACGGGAAGCCGAGCGGATCCTCTACCCGCACCGAATCGCCAATGCCTTTGGCGAAACCATTCACCCGGCGCTCGGTACGGCAACCCAGCGCTTTGAAATAGGCTTCGGCGCGATCGACGTCTTCCGGCGTACGCACGCGGAAGGCAAAGGCCGCAACGGCAGCCACCGGCCCTTCACGCAGCACCAGGTTATGGTGGATAAACTCTTCCATCGACCGCAGATAGAGGTTTTTTTCGTCCTCGGCGGTCACAACCAGACCCAGGATATCGACGTAGAATTCGCGCGCGGCTTTAAGGTTGGTGACCTGAATTTCCATATAGGCGCAGCGCACAACATCGGGAGCAGGGACAGCATGGGTGGTAAGTTTTGTCGTCATTGTTCTCATCTCCTTCGTTTTTATTATGGGTTGAGGCTTAAACGCCCCAGCGCGGGATCGGGTGGTCACCCATGGAAATGCACACGTTCTTCATCTCGGCGAACACTTCAAAACTGTATTCCCCACCCTCGCGGCCGGTGCCGGAGGATTTCACGCCGCCAAACGGCTGGCGCAGATCGCGTACGTTTTGGGTATTGACGAAAACCATCCCCGCTTCAATATTGCGGGCCAGACGCAGTACCTTGCTCACATCCTGCGTCCAGATGTACGACGCCAGGCCGTACTCCACGTCGTTGGCCATGCGCAGGCCGTCTTCTTCCGATTTGAACGGCAGCAGGCAGGCCACTGGCCCGAAAATCTCCTCCTGCGCGATGCGCATCCGGTTGTCGACATCCGCCAGCACCGTCGGGCGCAGGAAATTGCCGTGGCTCAGGCCAGCCGGTTTGTCCGGGCCACCAGCCAACAGGGTGGCGCCTTCTTCCAGCCCGAGGCGGATATAGCCGGACACTTTTTCCCAGTGCTGCTGGCTGATCAACGCCCCAACCTGCGTGTTGGGATCCTGCGGATCGCCTACGCGCAGGCGGTTGGCGCGCTCGGCAAAGCGTTTGACGAATTCCGGGTAAATGCTCTCCTGAATAAAGATGCGCGAACCGGCAGTGCAGCGTTCGCCGTTGATCGAGAAAATGGTGAACAGCGCGGCGTCCAGCGCACGTTCGATATCGGCGTCCTCGAAAATCAGTACCGGCGATTTCCCGCCCAGCTCCATGGAAAACTTCTTCAAGCCGGCACTTTCGATGATCCGGCGCCCGGTGGCAGTGCCGCCGGTAAAGGACACCGCACGCACGTCTTTATGACGCACCAGCGCATCGCCGGCGGTGGCACCGTAACCCTGCACCACATTGAGCACCCCGGCCGGAATACCGGCTTCCAGCGCCAGTTCGCCCAGGCGATCGGCGGTCAGCGGCGACAGCTCGGACATTTTCAGCACTGCGGTATTGCCCAGCGCCAGGCAAGGCGCAGTCTTCCAGGTTGCGGTCATGAATGGCACATTCCACGGTGACACCAGCGCACATACCCCCACCGGCTGGATCAGCGTGTAGTTGAGCATCTTGTCGTCCACCGGATAGGTGCGGCCGTTCATCTGCTGGCAGATCTCTGCAAAGAACTCAAAGTTGTGCGAAGCACGCGGGATCAGCACGTTTTTGGTTTGGTGGATCGGCAGACCGGTGTCGGCGGTTTCCATCTCGGCAATCTGCGGCACGTTCTCGTCAATCAGCTCGCCCAGACGACGCATCAGGCGAGCACGCTCTTTCATTGGCGTATTAGCCCATTTAGGGAACGCAGCCTTGGCGGCAGCCACCGCCTGATCGATCTCCAACTGCCCGCCGGAAGCGACCTCTGCCAGCACCTCGCCGTTGGCCGGATTGGTGGTGGTGAAATACTCTTTGCTGGCTACGTTCTTACCGTTAATCCAATGGTTGATGGTTTTCATCGCAGGCTTTCCTCGTAATCTTTTTCACTGATGATGTGGTTAACCAGACGGCCGATGCCCTCAATCTCCACCACCACTTCATCGCCCGGCTGCACGTCGGCCAGCCCTTTCGGCGTGCCGGTGGCGATCATGTCGCCCGGCTGCAGCGTCATAAATTCGCTCAGGTAACTGATCAGGTAGGGAATATCGAAAATCATGTCGGCGGTGCTGCCGCGCTGGCGCAGCTCGCCGTTGACGTAGGTGCTGAGTGCCAGACGGTGCGGATCGGCGATATCGTCACGATCGACGATGTACGGCCCAATCGGCGTCAGGGTATCGCGGCTTTTCACCCGCAGATTTGGGCGGTAATAGTTTTCCAGATAGTCGCGAATGGCGTAGTCATTGCACAGCGTGTAGCCCGCCACGTATGCCATGGCATCTTCGCGGCTGACGTTACGCGCCGTCTTGCCGATCACCGCCACCAGCTCGGCTTCGTAGTGCATATAGTCGACGTTGGCCGGACGTACCGAAACCTGCCGATGGCCGGTCAGGGTGTTCGGCGCCTTGAGGAACACCAGCGGCTCTTCCGGGGCCTTGAATTCCAGCTCGCTGGCGTGATCGGCATAGTTCAGCCCCAGGGCAAACACCGTGCCCTGCGCCGGTGGCAACCACTCGACGTCCTGCTCTGGCAACACCGTGCCGTCCGGCAACGTCACGCGCAGTTGCTCGTCGACGCTGACATTAACAATTTGGCCATGATGGCGAATACGGGCGTGTCTCATGCTGTTTCTCCTGCCTGCACTACGCGGTTGGTCAGGGTCGGTAAACCGGCGGCACGCACCCTCACTTCATCTCCGGGTTTGATGTCCACCCGTTGGTGCGGCGTGCCGATCAGCACTGCGTCGCCCGGCTGCAGGGTAATAAAATCGCTGATGGCGGCGATCAGTTCCGGCACCGAACGCACCAAATCGGCCGTCGACCAGCGGTCCTGTTCCACCCCGTTGATTTCGGTGATGATTTCCAATTGCTCGGAATTCACCAATGCACCTATCTCCCCCAACGGGCAAAAACCGTCGCGGCATTTCGCTTTGATCGCCGGGCGGTAAAAGCTGCTTTCCGGCAGGCTGATGTCATTGGCCAGCGCATAACCGGCCAGATAGTCGGCGACCCGTTCAACCGGCACCTTACGGGCGGTGTTGCCAATCACCACCGCCAGCGTAGCGCCGCTTTGCACCTGCTCACCGGCAGGAAACGGGATCGCCCCGCCGTTGGCGAGGTGGGTATTGCGCGGTTTTATAAACCACACCGGGGTCTTCGGCGGGGTTTTATACGGCGGCTGATGAAACGCCTGATCCCAGGCGTCTATCTGGCTGCGGTGGTTCAACGCGACGGAAAATACGGTGCCTTTCATGCAAACTCCTTTCAATGACACAACAGGGCAATTTGGCATTCATTAATATGTTAATGAATACTTTTATACGCTGTTCAGCTTTTACGCAACGCGGGTGGATTGATTTGTGATCGTGATAACAAAATATTCACAACCCATGAACATTAGCGTGATTATTCAACGGATTAATCATTTTTAGGTGATTTTTACCGCTGTATAGGCGTTTTCGCTTTATCCATCGGGGTAAACTTGGCTACTATTAAGTTATTAATAAAATCAGGATTTACAGGAAGGGATTGCAGCGCCCGTGGGGCCGCCTGCCGAGCCCCGCCGGTAAATGCCGGAACAAAGAACCCCTTATAGCCAAGGCCAAATCTATGCATGAGTCCTTAACCATTGCCCTGCTGCAAGCGCGTGAAACCGCCATGGGCTTTTTTCGCCCGATCCTGAAAAGCCATAACCTGACCGAACAGCAATGGCGCATCATTCGCGTTCTGGCCAACAGCCGTTCAATCGAATTCCACGAATTGGCGGCAGAAACCTGCATCCTGCGCCCCAGCCTGACCGGCATTTTGTCGCGCATGGAACGCGATAAGCTGATTTTCCGCCTGAAACCGGTTAACGATCAGCGCAAGCTGTACGTGTCTCTCACCCAGCAGGGGCAGGAGCTGTATGAAGTGGCGCGCCACCAGGTAGAACAGGGGTACGCTGAAATCGAAGCCGCATTTTCACAGCAGAAAATGGACCAGTTGATGACCTTACTGGACGAACTGATCACTCTGGGGGACAAACTGCCCGCCAACGTGACCGCCCATCCGACAAAGAAATGATCCTTCCGATTATCATCCTCTGATTAATTGGCATTGCAGCCAGGCGGCCAGGGCGTGAGTCCCCTGGCGCTTACTAGTGACTTGGGTGAGCGCAAGCAGCCAACAGCGCTGCAACGTCAAGAAAGAACAGGATGGGCTTCGGGGAGTAATGCGCCGCCGTCCACCACCAGCGTTTGGCCGGTCATATAGGCGGCCGCCGGCGAGGCGAGAAACACCATCGCCGCCGCGATGTCTTCCGGCTCCCCCAATCGCCCGAGCGGCACTGCGGCCGCAATCGCCTGATTGACCGCCGCGCCCCCCAGATTGGCCATCGCCGGTGTGCGGATCATCCCCGGCTCCACACCGTTGACCCTGACGCCGGCCGCCGCCAGTTCCAGCGCCGCCGCGCGAATAAATCCGTTGACCCCGGCCTTTGAAGCGGCATAGTGCGCCAGCCCCGGATAGGCGACCCGTGGCCCGGTCACTGACGAAGTCACCAAAATACAGCCCCCACCCTGACGCTTCATCCAGGGTAACGCCGCCTGTGCCAGAAAGAACGGCGCCATCAGATTAACGCTCAGCGTGCGTTGCAATAGCACGGCGTCAATCTCGGCAAACGGCGTCAGCGGGAAGTAAGCCGCGTTATGGATCACCACGTCCAGCCGTTTATGCTGCAACCCCACCGCCGCTATCAGTTCAGTAATCTGCCCCGGATCGGCCAGATCGCAGGCCATCGCCTGTACCTGCCCGCCCTGTTGTTGCAGTGCCTCGGCGGCATCCTGCGCTTTTTGCAGCTGCAGATCCGCCATCACCACCGTCGCGCCCAGTCGGGCAAAGGCACTGACGATCGCCAGCCCGATGCCCTGTGCACCGCCCGTCACCAGTACCACCTGACCGCTGAAGGCATCGGCCGCATAGGTTGTATTCATCGGCCTATCCCCGTGGGTGACGCGTGGTGTTCAGCACCTGCGCATGGGCACCTACCGCAAAATTGCTCAACGCGTTGAAATCGCTGCCCTGATAGCCGAGGATCTTGCCGTCGGTGCGCATGCCTTGCAGGTCGATCATGACTACGCCCAGCGTCGGCACAATCTTCTCCCGCCAGACAAACAGGTACAGCTGTTCGGCCACCTTCACGTAATGGCAGCGATCGACATCCGCCAGCCCTTTTTCCACGCCGTCCAGACACTGCCAGGCATAAAAATTGTCGTTCAGATAAATGTGTTCGTAACGCTCGGTCGGGCTGTAGGTATACATGTTGCGCATGCCGATCAGCTCGTCGGTGAACTGTGGCGGCTCAGCATCGGCGTTATCCAGCGTGCCAAAGTGGAAGTCAACGTTGACCGCCGTCAGCGGCAGCCCTTGCTCAACCCGGCTGAAGGCGTCCAGACGGGCCTGTTCCTCATCCGGCAATTGGCCATACACCGCCGTGAAATTCCCCTGGTTGCGATCGCACACCAGCGTAATACTGGCGTTATCCTGTGCGGGATCGAGAAAATCGATAAACAGAATGCCGGGGCGGATGCTGGTGGCGCGATAAGCGATGCCCCTGTACTCCCCCCAACTCAGCGTCTGCTCATCGACAAAGTGACAACTCAGCATTTCACCGTCGGCAAAACGTAATGTCAGCGTGTTACCGCTCAACCCATGCTGCTGTTCCAGCGTATTGCTGTGCGGCGCAAAGCCTTCCGCCAGTGCGCCAACCTGAATAAATACCGCTTCTGTACTCATTTGATGCTCCTTAAAGGGAAGTAAAAGCCAATGTCGGTACGTCGACAATGGTGGAGCCGCCGTCGGCCACCAGCGCCGCACCGGTAATGATCGACGCTTCCTCCGAACAGAGAAAACGGCAGATAGCGGCGATCTCTTCGGCGCTGGCCGGGCGACGCAGCGGCACGTCGCGGCATACCCGTTGGTAAGCCTGCTCCAGCGTAAGGTGGTACTCAGCCATCAGCGGCTGCATCTCTTCATCCGCCATCGGCGTAGTGACCCAACCGGGACACACCGCGTTGGCACGCACGCCCAGCGGGCCGTAGTCACGAGCGATGGAGCGCATCAGCCCAATCAGCGCATGTTTGGCGGTCACGTAGCCGCAAACCTCCGGCCCGGCGGCCAGCGAAGCGATCGAGGCGACAAACAGCAGGTTGCCGCCGGTTTTCACCAGCTCCGGCAGGCAGGCGCGGGCGCTGGCAAAAGCACTGTTGAGGTTGCTGTCCAGCGCCTGACGCCACTGGTCATCGTTCATTTCGGTAATGCGCCCCAGCCCCATCCCGCCGGCGCTGCAGATCAGGCAATCAATGCGCCCGGCCTGCTGCAAAATGGCCGGCAACAGCTGGCTTTGCCAGCATTCACCGCTGGCGGCGTCCCCCACCAATGCCTGCGCGCCAATGTCGTCCGCCAGCGCCATCAGAGGTTCACGACGGCGGCCGATGATAAACACCCGATCGCCCCTGCTCGCCAGCAGCCTGGCGCACGCAGCCCCCACGCCGGTGCCGCCGCCGGTAATCACCACCACTCTACTCATCCAGTTTCTCCATCAATTGGCCGATCATCAGCAGGCTGCTCAGCAGCAAGCGCCGCTGCTCCGGTTCCAGCCGCAGATAGCGGCGACCGGCAGGCAAACGGCTGACCACTTCCGAAGCGGCAAAATGTTCGATCTCCAGCCGCCAATGACCGGCCGCGACCGTCAGTTGGATACGCCGAAAATCCAGCTGCTCCAGCGTTTCGGCAATCTGCGGATAGCCCCGCAGAGCGGCAATCATTCGCTGCGCTGCGGCATCATCCCGGGTCGCGCGATAAACCACGCCGCGTCGCCGCAACCAACCGCCGGCGTTAATGCATAGCGTCAGCGGCTCCTTCTGCGAGCACGCCCCCTGCAAGCAGAAACGCTGACTAACGATATGCGCCATAAACAGCGCGCTGACTTGTTCGTTAATGTCGATAACCGGCCCCTGCGGCAAGGTCAGGCGCAGCAGGCAGGGCGAAAGGCGCTCGCAGGCATAGGGCTGCAGATTGTTCGCCAGCCGGCTGAGGGTGACGCCCGGCTGGTAGCCCGCCGGGGAGCGCTGCCAGTAGCGATTAAGTGAGGGAAGTAAGCCGATCAAACTGCGCCTCCTCGCTTTCCGCTTTGGCAAAGGCCGTTTCCAGTACCTGTTCGACCGGCACCGGTTTAAACGGATTGACCTTTTGCACGCACAGGGTCCAGAACAGCGCATAGGCGGCAGTCAGGCCAATCATGATGCTGAACGGGATATAGACGGCACGCGGATCCATGCCCGGCGGGGTGATATAGATAATCGCCAGCACGATGCCCACGCTGGAGACAATTTGCGGCAGCGGGAACCAGGGAGATTTGTAAGCGCGTGGCAGATCCGGGCGGCGAATACGCAGGATCACCACCGAGCAGGTGACCAGCAGGTAGGCCACGCCCCAGGCGCACACCGCCGCCAGCACCAGCGGAATAATGCGGTCGAGATTGCCCTGAATGGCAAAGGCATGCACGCAGGGGATCAATACCGCGACCAGAATACCCACCACCGGGGTTTTAAAACGGGGGTGCAGATAGGCGAAGATACGTGGCAATGCCCCGTCCAGCGCCATGCCGTAAAGAATGCGCGGCACCGCCGCCATCAGCGTGTTGATGGTCGCCGCCCCGGCCAGCAGCAGCCCGATACCCAACCAGTATTTGCCGAATTCGCCCATCACCTGACCGGCAAAAGCCGGGATCGCCATCGGCGTATCCAGCAGATGAACGCCGTTGGCGGCATCTACCACCACGTTTTCCACCTGATGGCTGAGCGCCGCGCCGTACAACGCCATGCAAACCGCCACGCCGCAGAGTCCCAGCGACATTGCCCGAGGGATCACGCTGGCGGAGCGTTTGATCTCCGGCGCCATCGGCGTGACCAACTCACACCCGACGAACATGAACATCGCCATGCCGATCAGGCTGAATACCGCAAAAGGATCGCTCAGGCTCAGCGTGCTGCCAAACCAGCCTTCCAGCGGTACCGCATGCGGCGAAAGCAGCCCGGTAATGCCAAATATCACCAGGGTGCTCCACATGGCGAAGGTCAGCACGATCTCCGCTTTACCGAAGGCCTCAATGCCGAAGGCGTTGAGTGCACCGAAGACGATGACCAACCCCACCCCCACCATCCAGGAGGCATTGTGGGTTTCCATCAGGGTATTAAGGTGCTCAAAATTCACCAGCGCCATAATGCCGGAGAGAATGGTTTCGGCGGTCCCGGCAAAGATATGCACGATCAGGTAGGCCGACAGCGCACCGGTAATGGCAAAAAAACGTCCCATACCACAGGCGATATAGTCATACACCGATCCGGAGGTCGGCAATATCGCCGCCGCCTCCGAGAAGGTGGTGAGCTGGGCCTGCATCATGATAAAGGCGATCAGCATCGCCAGCGCGAAGGTATCGCCGCCGATGCCGAAACCGCTGGTCACGGTGAGGATCACCGGGCTGGCCATAATCACCCCGACCGAGCTGGCCAGCGTGGTGGGGAATCCGACCTTGCCCCGCTCAAGATGGGCATGAAGCCGCGACGACAGGTTCATGGTTATGTCCTCTTATAGTTTTATCGTTTGGCCCTGATGGTGCATTTGCAGGTGTTTCGTCGCCAGTGGCGGCAATATCACTATAGAGAGGAAAAGAAAATGCTGACTATCGTCCTTAAGGACGAGGCCAAACCATAGCTTTTTCGTCTTACCTTTTTTGCTCAATCAGCCGTTATGGTTTTCGTTGGCTGGTAAAGGTTTTCACAGCGAGAACCAACGGGATTAAGGCTGTCTATCGTTCTTAAGAACGAGCTGCGGGGAGCGGCATCAGCGGCGAGACAGGCCGGTGATACCCCAGGGGCTCACCACGCCGAGGAGGAAATTGCTGTAAATTCAGCAGGAAGGCCATGCGTGATTCGTTAATATATTAATAAAATATCGACACTCGCGCGGTGTTGTCGCTGCCGAGGCTTCTTCGTTGCCTTGTTATTTATGTGTTTTATTGCAATCAGGCTCACGTTGTTAATATGTATTTATTGTGTTGCACAATTGCTATCACTATGCTTGTATCGTTCACATATTGACCGAATATTCCAGACCGAACGATAAAGGGAGGAAATGAATCATGCACATTGCATCGTCCGATGCCTTTATCAACAGCTGTTTGACCACCATTGCGCACCTGATCCCGGTGTCCGCAGGGGTGTTTTATTTGGTTAACCATGACCTGCGGCCAGACCACTATATTTTGCACGGCATCTCCGATAAGACCCATCAACAGTATTTGAACCATTTCCAGCAGATCGATCCGCTCAAGCCGGCCAACTTTCACCAGCAAGACATCAACATGGTCGGCATGAGCCCGGCGGCAATCGCCAATAACCGCCATTACTATCATGACTTTATGCTGCCCAATGATATGCGCGACATGACGGAGATCTTTATTCGGCAGCGTAAACGCATCGTTGCCGGGGTGTCCTTGATCCGCGATACGCCGTTTACCGAACTGGAACGCGGTCGCCTGCGGGCGGTGATGCCGCTGATCGAACTGGCGACCCGCGACCTGTTGCCCGACGGGGAAGCCCGCCTGCTCACCGCCAAAGAGCAAGAGATCGTCAATATGGTGCGTGAAGGCGCCAGTAATAAACGCATAGCGTTGAAGCTGGGTATTTCGCTTTCAACGGTAAAAACCCATATGCGCAATATTTTTGCCAAAACTGAAGTGGTCAACCGTACCGAATTGGTGGCCAGCAGCTTTATTGCCCACGGTTAATAAATAGAGCCATAACATCGGCTTATAGTGGAGAAAATAAGTTCGTTAATTATTCGCCATTCATGGCGCGGTTTCCGCCTGCCCAGAATACGGCAACGCGGTTATATCTGAGTCAGGCTTAACCTGCGGGGATACTTATTATGTTCAGTGATTCCGTTTCTGTACCCGCTGCCGGGGCGGCTCTCCCCTGCCCGCCGCGGCTGTTGACCGCCATCATCATCTTTGCCGCCATTGCACCGGGCATCCTGATGACCGCTCCGGCGGTTGCCGCACAGCTGGCCAGCCAATGGTCGCTCACCCCCGCGCAAATCGGCCATCTGTTTTCCACCGAGCTGGGGGCCATGAGCCTCGCCACCCTGCCCGCCTGGTGGTGGATCAGCCGCGTTAACTGGCGCCGGGTGGCAACCCTGGCTGCGGGGGTGTTTATCGTCGGCAATTTGGCGTCGGCACTGGTCAGTGATTTTCACCTGCTGCTGGGGCTGCGCTTCATCGCCTCTTTGGCGGGCGGCACGCTGATGATCCTGTGTATTACCTGTGCCGGTGGCACCGCCAACCCCAGCCGGGTTTACGCGTTATGGGTACTGGGCCAACTGGTGCTGGGCGCCGTTGGCCTGCTGGTGCTGCCCCTGCTGTTCGCCCATTTTGGCCTGATGGCGGTATACCTGATCCTGGCGGCCATCATGCTGTGCAGCTTGCCGTTGCTTTCCGCCTTTCCCAGCGGCTTTCATCCTGCGCAATCCACCGCCCATGCCACGGCAACGCCATGGCTGCGCAAAGCCTTCGCCGTTCTGGCGGTGCTGACCTTTTATATCAGCCTGAGCGCAGTCTGGACCTTTATCGGCAGTATCGCCCACGCGGCCGGCCTTTCGCCGGTCAGCAGCGGCCAGGTGCTGGCGTCCGCCACGCTGTTTGGCATCGTCGGTGCCGGTGGTGCGGCCTTCATCAGCGCCAGGCGAAGCGGCAATGGGCTCATCTGGCTAAGTTACGGCTTGCTGATCGCCGGCATTGCGCTGCTGTTCCACACGCCGCAGCTGCTGCGCTTTGCGCTGGCGGCGGTGCTGTTCAAGTTTACCTGGACCTTTGTGCTGCCGTTTATCCTGGCCCGCGTCGCCGGGCTGGATAACAACGGCAAGCTGATGAACAACATCAATCTGGTGATTGGCGGCGGCATGGCGATCGGCCCAACGCTGGCCGGTTACTGGATTGAGTCTTCAGGCGGTTTCGACAGGCTGCTGGTCGGGGCGCTGAGCAGTGCGCTGCTGTCGCTGCTGCTGATTTCGCTGGCTTCACCGCGCGTTCAACGCGCCATTTAACAGGAGTAATAAGGTGAAAAGAAAAACCGGTTTCTTGTTTGATGAACGCTGTTTCTGGCACAGCACCGGCCTGCATGCCACTACGCTGCCGGTCGGCGGCTGGGTGCAACCGCCCTCAGGGGCGGGCCATGCCGAATCGCCGGAAACCAAACGGCGGATGAAAAACCTGATGGACGTGTCCGGCCTGTCGCGCCAGCTCCAGCTGCTGAGTGCCAACATGGCGACGGAAGAAGACCTGCTGCGCATTCATCCGGCCGACTACCTGCAACGTTTCAAACAGCTAAGCGATAACGGCGGGGGCATGTTGGGTGAGGAAGCCCCTTTGGGGCCGGGCAGCTACGAGATAGCCAAACTGTCAGCCGGGCTGGCCTGCGCGGCGGTCGAAGCGGTGCTGCAGGGCGAACTGGATAACGCCTATGCGCTGTCGCGCCCACCGGGCCACCATTGCCTGCCGGATCGGTCGATGGGGTTCTGCTTTCTGGCCAATATCCCCATCGCCATCGAGCGTGCCAGGGCCAAATACGGTTTGGGCAAAGTGGCGGTGCTCGATTGGGACGTGCATCACGGCAACGGCACGCAGCATATCTACTGGCAACGTGACGACGTGCTGACGCTGTCGCTGCATCAGGACGGCTGCTTCCCGGCGGGCTACTCCGGTGAACAGGACCGCGGTGCCGGGGCAGGAGAAGGCTTTAACATCAATATTCCGCTGCTGGCAGGTGCCGGTGACGACGGCTATCTGTATGCCATGCGGCAGATCGTGATCCCGGCACTGGAGCGCTTCAAACCCGAGCTGATCATTGTCGCCTGCGGCTACGATGCCAATGCCCTCGACCCGCTGGCGCGCATGCAGCTGCACAGCGACAGTTTCCGCAGCATGACGGCTCTGGTGCAGGACGCTGCCGACCGCCTGTGTGAGGGAAAGCTGGTGATGGTGCACGAGGGCGGTTATGCCGAGTCCTACGTGCCCTTCTGCGGTCTGGCAGTGATGGAGCAGCTGAGCGGTATTCGCACCGAGGTCGAAGATCCGCTGCTGGCATTCATCCGCCAACAGCAGCCGCGAGACGCTTTCAACCTGTTCCAGCGTCAGGCTATCGATGCGTTGGCGCAGCACTTTATTCGCTAAATATCCTGGGGCACCGCACGCAGTGCCCCTACCCATTCTCCGCTTTGCCGCTACGCTGAATATGACCCTTCCGATGAGAAAATACGATGTCTGAACAGAAGATCAGCTTTATCAAAGGCGGCCATGGCGATATTGCCGTGCATGACTGGGGCCATGACCGGCCGCGCTTTCTGGCGCTGCTGGTGCACGGTTACGGCGAGCATCTCGGGCGCTATCAGTACGTAGCCCGTACGCTGGAAGCCCAGGGTGCGCGGGTGTTCGGCCCCGATCATCTCGGCCATGGGCTTTCGCAGGGTGAACGCGTATTGATTGAGGATTATGACGCCGTGGTCGACGACGTTCGCCGCGTGACGGAGCATTTTCAGCGGCTGCATCCTGGCGTCCCCCTGGTGGTCATCGGCCATTCCATGGGCGGGATGATTGCCACCCGCTACGTTCAACGCTATGGCGATGACGTGCGTGCGCTGGTGCTTTCCGGCCCCTTGATTGGCGAAAGAACCCTGATTTCCGATCTGCTTGATCTGCCGGTGATCCCAGATACGCCGCTCGATCCCGCTACCCTGTCGCGTGACCCGGCGGTAGGGGAAGCCTATCAGGCCGATCCGCTGGTATGGCATGGGCCGTTCAAACGCCCGACGCTGCGGGCAATGCAGCAGATCCTGGCGAAAATCAACGCCGGCCCGGGCTTCGGCACGCTGCCTACGCTGTGGATACATGGCGATGACGACAGGCTGATGTTAATGGCGGAATCGCAAACCGCGATCGATCTGCTCAAGGGCAGCGATTTCGAAGCGATGGTCAATCCAGGCGGGCGGCACGAGAGTTTTAACGAAACCAACAAGGATCAGATATTAAGGCGGATCACCGACTTTATCGATCGGGTGCTGGGATAGCGGAATGCCCCTCTCCCGGCGGAGAGGGGCCAGTTCACGATCAGCCTTCTACGATCGCCAGGTAATGTTTTACAAAACGATCCGAGGTGATCTCCCAGCGTACCGGGGTTCCTTTTTCGACAAACCACGAGTCCCCGGCCTGGTACTGCACGGATTGACCGGTCTTTTCGTCGGTCAGCGTCGCGCTACCTTCCCACACCGTGGCGTGTTCGGAGAACGGATACTCCATTACAAAGGTGCCGCGCGTGCAGCTGAAAATACCGCAGTTCAGGTTATCGGTCGGCTCACCGAAAAGGCTCGCCACCCCGACGTTTGGCTCACCGTCGATCACCGTGGCGCCCAGGTTGCTGACGCTGCCAATGTCCAACAGTTCAGGCAGCGGTTGCTTAAGCAGTAATGGTTTCATGTTTCTCTCCTGTGATAAAAATTAGCGACGGCCTTTCCAGTAGCCGGACGTCTGGTGCCAAACCTTGCCGGCGGTGGTCATTACCCGTCGCAGCTTGTCTTTACCGAAGATATTGACGTGCGGGATTGAACTCATCAGATCGTATCGATCCGATCCCTCGCTCATGCCCTCTGCCAACACCTTGCAAACGATATGACTCGGCGTTACGCCAAAGCCGGAATAGCCCTGCACATAAAACACGTTGTCATGCTGCGGCAAGGTACCGATCTGCGGGAACAGGTTGGCGCTGCAACACAGCGGCCCGCCCCAGGCCAGGTCGATCTTCACGTCGTGCAGGTACGGGAACACCTTGAGCATCAGGTTGCGGTTCCAGGCCTTAAGATCCGAGGGAATGTATTCGATCAAGCGAGTGGCGCTGCCAAACAGCAGCCGGTTTTCATTGGTCACCCGGTAGTAATCGATCACCGGGCGGATATCGCTGTAGGCACCTCGGATCGGGCTGATCTGGCGGATCAGCTCTTCAGGCAAGGGTTCGGTAGCCAGTTGGAACGCGTAGGTATTGATGGTTTTGTTGTAGATGAACGGCTCCATGCCGTTGAGAAAACCGTTGCACGCCCACAGCATCTTGTTGGCACGCACTGAGCCCATGGCGGTGCGCACTTTGATGCGCGAACCGTATTCCACGCCCAGCACGCTGCTGTTTTCGAAGATTTTTACGCCGTAGCCGCTGAGCGCCTTCGCCTCGCCTAACAGCAGGTTGAGCGAATGCACGTGGCCGCCGCCCATGTGTTTCAATGCGCAGGTGTAGGCGTCTGACCCCACGACCTGCTTCACCTCTGCGCCGGTGTAGAGTTCAATCTCTTCATCCGGCGAGACCGCCTTGAATTCCTTCAGCCAGCTGCGCAGGGTTTTCTCCTGGCGTGCATTGCTGCCGAGGTAGCCATAGCCAAAACAGAAATCGGCATCAATCTCGTACTTCTTGATGCGTTCGCGAATAATCCCGGCGCCGAGGTTGCTGATTTTGAAGATGGTTTCCAGCCCGGAGGGGCCGACGTGGCGTTTGATTTTTTCCAGATCGTGGCCGATGCCGGCCATCACCTGCCCGCCGTTGCGGCCGGTGCCGCCGTAACCCAGATAACGCCCTTCCAGTATGGCGATATTGGAGATGCCCCGCTCAGCCAGCTCCAGCGCGGTATTAATGCCGGAGAAACCGCCGCCGATGATCACCACGTCAACGTCCAGATCTTCTTCCAGCGTCGGGAAGCGCAGATCGTATTTTTTGGTTGCCGCGTAGTAGGTTAACGATTCGATATTATTGTTCACTGTCGCACTCCCGAAGACCCTATGCCATAACATCGGATTATCAGGAGGTCGGCGCGACGTCGCCATGTCCCCTTAGGGACATTCGCAACAAATAATTAACACTCAGGCGCTGCGACGCAGCGGGGTGGCCAACAGCAGATTGAACAGTTCGGCCTGCGAACCGATCGCCAGCTTGCTGTAGATGTTCTTGCGGTGGTTTTTCACCGTTCCCAGACTGATGAACAGCCGATCGGCAATTTGCTGCGAACCGCAGCCGTCCAGGATCAGATCCACTATTTCGCGCTCGCGAGGCGTCAGCAGATAACGTGCCTGCACCGCACGATCCGTCACCCTTTCAGGCTCTGCCGGAGCGACGATCACTTCGCCATGCAGCCGCGCTACGCTCTTGAGCAGCGTCAACGCATCGCGTAACTCAGCCAACTGCGGATAACGCACGCCCACCGACTGGCGCGCCGAGCCGAAAAACACCCCCAGCCCGCGTTCGGGTGTCACGGGCAGCAGCACTCCGGCCTCATCATGCCAGCCGGTCTTGCGATAAAAATTGCGGTAATAATCAGTATGGTAGAAACCGCAGGGGGCCAGTTGGCGCAGGGTCAGCACCTCGCCGCCACCGCCGCCGTTCAGTGCCTGATAAAACGGATCCTGCAGGTAAGCGCCCTGTTGGTAGAGCTGATTGACCGCGTCACTGTTTTCACGCTCGGTTTTGATCAGGCAACGCGGTGCCTGGCCGCGTTCAAAAGCGTAAACAATGGCGTTATCAAAGGCGAAGAACCCTTCCAGCCAGGCCAGCAGATTGGGATAGAAACGTTGGGTTGCGACTGCGTCTATCACTGCGGATAATCGTTCCACCTGAATATTCATCTTCGCCCCGCCATCATTAATAAATTAACAATCACTTGATTCCGGCTAAGCCGTGGCCCGCTTGTTATAGAAAACACTCAATAGCGCCAAATGCAACCGCATAATCGTTTACATGTTAAACAAATCACACCTTCGCCAGATTATTGCGGCAGGGCCGAACGAGGCTGGATTAATATATTAACGGAATCCCCGTCAGGCAGAGAAAAGCAGTGGTTCAGCCGCAGAGGCTGGCTTATGCTGTGGTTTTCGCGTGCCAAGGAGAGAACATGACTATCAGCCTGACCATTGCCAACCGCCATACCTGGTTCGGCCACGGCAGCATCAGCCAACTGATCCCGCTACTGACCGCCGAACCACAGCCGACGCTGCTGTTTAGCTGCCGATCATTCCTCAATGGCGCGGTGTATTCCTCACTGGCAGACGGATTGACGCCGCTGCTGCTCGGCACCGAAATCGTCAGTCACGAGGCTTCGCCGCAAGAGATAGATGCCTGGGTCGCGCGCTGGCGCGGCAAGGTGCGACGCGTGGTAGCCATTGGCGGCGGTAGCGTACTGGATGCAGCCAAGGCCTTCGCCGCGCTGGTCGAGCACCCGTTGCCCACCCTTCGCTATATGGAAAAGATCGGCGACACAAAAATCAGCGGTGCAACCTTGCCGCTGATCGCCATCCCGACCACCGCCGGTACCGGCAGTGAAGTCACGCAGAATGCGGTGCTCACCGACACCCAGGTGAGCAAGGTGAAAGCCTCGCTGCGCCATAACAACTTTGTGCCGCAGACTGCCATCCTGGATCCACAGCTGCTGCAGGGTGCGCCGGACAAGGTGCTGGCCTACTGCGCCATCGACGCCTTTACCCACCTGTTCGAGGCCTATCTGTCCAAAACCGCCAACGCCATGACGCGCGAGATGTCGCTGACCGGCATCCGCCACTTCCTGCAGGCCTGGCCTGCGCTCAACCGCAGCGCCGAGGCTCATGAAGCTATTATGCAAGCCTCCTATCTTGGCGGCCTGACGCTGAGCGCCGCCGGGCTGGGAGTGATCCACGGCATCGCCGGTGAGATTGGCGCCCTGCGCGACTATCACCACGGCCAGGTCTGCGGCCGCCTGCTGCTGCCGTTCCTCGAACTGCTGGCGAAAAGCGAACAACCGCAGCAGCGGGCGCTGATGGCTGAGCTTGCCGCCCGTCTGTTCCCCGAGCAGCATGGCAGCCCGGAACGCTACCTGATCGACTTTATTACCCGCAATGCCATCGCCAGTTTCTGGCAGGATGACCTGCCGATTTCCGCCGACGAACTGGCGGTGACGCTGGCAAAATCCAACAGCAAGAACTCGCTGATCGACTACAGCGTGCCGCAGCGGCAACTGATGATCGAAGGCGCATTCCGCATCGAATGATTATATAATTAGATCAAAGTAATAGCGGGAGATTGGACATGGGCATCATCAGCTGGATTTTCACCGGCATCGCGATTGGCATCCTGGTCGGCGTACTGATCAAGATTTTTGGTAAGAAGAAAGAGCAGTAAACATTAAGCTGTTCCATGAGCCGCCAGCAGGCACTCGTGGAACAGCTTGACCACCCGCTGCGGGCCGGGCGAACGCCGCAGCACGCTGGAATACTCGCAGTGATAACGGAACAGCGTCGGTTTAATGGCGCGCATCATATTCTGCGCGACAAAAAACGCCGCATAGTGGTCGGGAAGAAAGCCGACGTACTTGCCGGAAAGGATTAGGGTCGCGATCGACTCCTGGGCAAACCCCGTTGCCTTGCGATGTAAATGTTGCTGCAGGCTCAGTTCCATATTCGGCGAATGGTAGCCTAATCCGGCAAAGGCATAATTGTGCAACAGATCCCAATTCAGCATTTCATGATGAGCGGAAAATAATTCATGCTGCGCGCCACAATATAAGAACATCCTCTCATGAAATAACGAACTATAAGATAAACTTTCCGCACTGCGGTGCATGGGAATAATGCCAATTTGAAATTGGCCGTCAATCACGCCGCGTTCAATGGTATTTATCGGCTCCACATACATTTGCAAAGAGACATCCGGCGCCTGCTCGCTGAATAAAGCAATCGCCCGGCCGATATGCGCCTGAGGATTACTGACGGTATGGTCGAATATCGCCACGTGCAGCTGCCCACCCAGGCGTTGATGCACATCATCCACCCCACGGCGAAAGGCCTCGGTCGCCGCCAACAGATTCACGGTTTCCTGATAAATCAGCAGCCCTTCGTCAGTAACCGCAAACCCCTCGCGCCCGCGGTGGCACAGCGTCAGGCCCAGCCGCTGCTCCAGATCCTTGATGTGCTTGCTGATGGTCGACAGGCTGATGTTCAGCTCCAGCTCGGCGGCACTCATGCCGCCACAGTCGACCACCGCCTTGAATACCCGCAGCAACCGCAGATCCATATCCGATAATTGGCCCAACAATGCGCGCTTTTTTACTTGCATAAAACCTTAAGTAAGTTTCGACATATGATTATTCACATTAGTGAAGAAGCAGAACATAGTCAATTTCACTCAACATTTCATTAACACGTTAGAGTATTTAATTAACCGTACCTGTTCTCCCCCTCGGAGGGAAAAATGGCTGATTTAAATCACCGTGAAAATAAAGCCGACCGTGAATGGTTAGAAGCACATTGGATGCCCTTTACCGGCAACCGTAATTTTAAAGCCAACCCGAGAATGATAAGCCACGCGCAAGGCGTTTATTATACCAGCCAGGACGGTCGCAAGATTTTTGACGGGTTATCCGGGTTGTGGTGCTGCGGATTGGGCCATGGCCGCCAGGAAATTGCCGATGCCGCTCACCGGCAACTTTCCCGATTGGATTATTCCCCGGCGTTTCAGTTCGGCCATGCCTTATCTTTCGAGCTGGCTAACAAAATCAAGGCCATGACCCCGGCCGGGCTGGACTACGTGTTTTTCACCGGCTCCGGCTCCGAAGCGGCAGACACCTCGTTAAAAATGGCTCGTGCCTATTGGCGAGCCAAAGGCCAGGCGGGAAAAACCTGTTTTATCGGTCGCGAAAAGGGCTACCACGGCGTTAACTTTGGCGGCATCGCGGTGGGCGGCATTGCCGGCAATCGTAAAGCCTTTGGTGCCAGCGCCGAAGCGGACCACCTGCCCCATACCCAACTGGCGGGAAATGCCTTTTCACGCGGCATGCCCGAGCAGGGGGCTGAACTGGCGGAGGAACTCAACCGCATCATCGCACTGCGTGACGCCTCGACCATCGCCGCGGTGATTATCGAACCCTTCTCCGGTTCTGCCGGAGTGATCGTACCGCCGGTCGGTTACCTGCAACGCATTCGCGAGATCTGTACTCAACACAATATCCTGCTGATTTTTGACGAAGTGATCACCGCCTTCGGCCGCTGTGGCGCCTTGACCGGCGCCGAGGCATTCGGCGTCACGCCAGACATCATGAATATTGCCAAACAGGTCACCAACGGCGCACAGCCGATGGGCGCAGTGGTAGTTCGCCCCGAGATTTACCAGGCCTTCATGGCCACCGATGAACCGGAATATTTGCTCGAATTCCCGCACGGCTACACCTACTCCGCCCATCCGGTCAGCTGTGCGGTGGGGCTGGCGACGCTGGATATCATTGAACGCGAGCAGATGATCGAACGGGTGCAGGCGTTGGCCCCCCATTTCGAACGGGCGGTGCACGGTTTGCAGGGATGCAGCCACGTCAGCGATATTCGCAACTTTGGCCTGGCGGCAGGTATCACGCTGGCGGCCCGGCCGGGTGAGGCGGCACGCAGGCCGTATGAGGTGGCGATGCGCTGCTGGGAAAGCGGGTTTTATGTCCGCTACGGTGGCGACACCCTGCAGTTGGCACCGCCGTTTATCAGCAGCGAGGCGCAGATCGACTCGCTGATCAACGCCCTCGGCGACGCTATCAACGCAACCGAATAATAAGGAGCGCATGCCATGCCAATTGCACATTGGATCAACGGCCAGTCCGCCACCGGCGGCACCCGCAGCCAGCCGGTCTACGATCCGGCTACCGGGCAGTCATATCAGGAGGTGTTGCTGGCCGACCGCGCCACGGTAGAAAGCGCCATCGACGCCGCCGAACGCGCTTACCCGGCCTGGCGGGATACGCCACCGCTGAAGCGGGCCAGAGTGATGATGCGTCTAAAAACGCTGCTGGAACAGCATGCCGATGCCATCTGCCGGTTGATCACCGCCGAACATGGCAAGGTGCTCAGCGACGCCATGGGCG
This sequence comes from Serratia sp. OS31, assembly GCF_014164835.1. Classification (NCBI taxonomy): domain Bacteria; kingdom Pseudomonadati; phylum Pseudomonadota; class Gammaproteobacteria; order Enterobacterales; family Yersiniaceae; genus Serratia; species Serratia sp. OS31. The sequence continues at coordinate 155,669 of NZ_JACJFQ010000001.1, forward strand.
AACTGCAGCGCGGCATCGAAAACATTGAGTACGCCAGCTATGCACCGGAGCTGCTGAAAGGCGAGCACAGCAAGGACGCCGGGCCAGGCATCGACAGCTGGAGCGAGTTTCAACCGTTGGGGGTGGTGGCGGGCATCACGCCGTTTAACTTCCCGGCGATGGTGCCGCTGTGGATGTGGCCGATGGCGGTAGTGTGCGGCAACACCTTTGTACTGAAACCCTCCGAGCGCGTCCCTTCCTCCACGTTGTATATCGCTCAACTGGCGTCCGAAGCCGGGCTGCCGCCGGGAGTGCTGAACCTGGTCAACGGCGACCATGAGGCGGTGGACACCCTGCTGCACGATCCCCGGGTCAAAGCCGTCAGCTTTGTCGGCTCTACGCCGGTCGCGGAGCACATCTACCACACCGGTTGTGGTCAGAACAAACGGGTGCAGGCGCTGGGCGGCGCGAAAAACCATGCGGTGGTGCTGCCGGATGCCGACATCGCCGGCAGCGTCAGTGCGCTGATGGGCGCGGCGTTCGGTTCCTGCGGACAGCGCTGCATGGCCATCCCGCTGGTGTTGGCGGTGGGAGACGACACGGCCGAGGCGCTGGTCGCCGGGTTACAGCAGCAAATGGCGGCCATGCGGATCGGCGCCGGTAGCGATAACCGCAACGACATGGGGCCACTGGTCACCCAACAGCATTATGAAAAGGTGAAAGGCTATATCGATCGGGGCGTTGAGGAAGGCGCCACCCTGGTAGTCGACGGCCGCAAGCTGGCGGTGCGGGAAGACAGCGGGCAAATCAGCCAGGGCTATTTCCTCGGCCCTACGCTGTTTGACCACGTGCGACCGGGAATGCGGATTTATCAGGAGGAGATCTTCGGCCCGGTGCTGGGCGTGGTTCGGGTCGGCTCGCTGAAAGAGGCGATGGCGATGATTGACGCCCACGAGTACGGCAACGGGACCTGCCTGTTCACCCGCGACGGCGAGGCGGCACGTTATTTTTCCAATCATATTCAGGTCGGTATGGTGGGGATCAACGTCGCGCTGCCGGTTCCGGTGGCCTACCACTCGTTCGGCGGCTGGAAACGCTCGCTGTTTGGCGACCTGCACGCCTACGGCCCGGATGCCGTCAGGTTCTACACCAAGCGCAAAACCATTACCCAGCGCTGGCCCTCTTCCCATGACGCCCAGCATACCACCTTCAGCTTCCCGTCCGGGCAAGGGTAATCTCATAATAAACATAATGATTTTTTAGGGGCGAAGAAATTCGCCTCGTTTTCCACGCGCTCCATTTAATCAGGCCCGGGCAGCGGCATGCCATCGCCATGCTCTACCGCACGACCGCCATCCGTAAAATAATCCACTAACGCGTTAATGGAGTTTTGAATGACTGAGTCCACACCAGAACACAAATTCAAAGGTAATCTCAGCGTCCTCGACGTGGTGATGATTACCGCCTCCGGCGTCACGCCCGCCAGCTCAATTTTCGTTATTGCTCCGCTGGCGATCGCCAGCGCCGGCAGCGGTGCCTTTATCTCATTTCTGATCGCCGCCTTTATCGCCGCCACCATCGCCCTGTGCTATGCCGAACTCGGCGCGGCGCACCCCAGCGCCGGGGGCGAATACAGCATTATCAAACGCCTGTTCGGCACCCTGTGCGGACTGCAAACTTACCTGTTTATCCTCAGCGCTGCGCTGTTCGTGCCGGCGGTGCTAGCCACCGGTGCCGTACCTTATTTGAACACCGCGCTGGGGACTCAGTTCGACGCCTCTACCGCCGGGATGATCACTATCCTGATCGGCGGTGCCTGCGCCATTTTCAACATCAAAGCCAATGCGCTGCTGACCGGCACCTTCTTGGTGGTTGAAATCGCGGTGCTGGGGTTAATCGCCTGGTTGGGCTTCAGCAACCCGCACCAAAGTGCGGACATCCTCGTCGCGCCGGTGATGCTAAATCCCGAAGGCGTGTTGGCGCCGGTTTCCGTACCGCTGATCGTCGCCATGGTCGGCGTCGCACTGTTTTCCTATAACGGCTACGGTGCCGCGGTGTATATGGCGGAGGACATGCGCGAACAGGGCAAGCCCATGGCCACCGCCATCATGCTGACGTTGGCGATCGTGGTACTGGTCGAGCTGCTGCCCTTTACCGCTTTGCTGATTGGCGCGCCGTCCCTGGCGGAAATGGCCAAACAGGCCGATCCGGTCGGCTACGTGGTCAGCCAATTGGGGGGGCCGACGCTGGCACGGGTGGTCAGCGGTGCGATTTACCTGTCGGTGTTTAACGCCATTATCGCCATCGTGGCGCAGTTTAGCCGCATGATGTTCTCCAGCGGGCGTGACGGTTTTTGGCTGCCGCAGGTGAACCGGGCATTGAAAATCATCCACCCGCGTTTTGGCACGCCGTGGATCGCCACCCTGCTGTTCGGTATTCCCTCCGCGCTGTTGGCCTTTTGCTCCAACCTCGGCGATCTGACTTCCTTTACCGTGATCCTGCTGCTGCTGGTGTACATCATCATGGCGGTCGCCGCGCTGATCAGCCGCCGCCGCGCACGCTTCCACCACCCGTACCTGATGCCGCTGTGGCCGCTGCCGGTGGCGATCGCGCTGATCGGCTGCCTGTATGTGTTATGGACAATTTTGATCGCCAGCAGCCTGAAAGACTTTATTATCATCGCCGGTATCCTCTGTTTTGGTCTGCTGCTGAGTTACATGCGCACCCGGCAGGCTATCCCGCACGTTGAACCCTCAATTGAAGGAGAATAACCATGTCGCAGCGCGCTCAGGATTTGGGCATTAAAATCGGCCACGGCGTTGCCGGCCCGCTGAACGCCATCACCGATGTGCCCGGCGTTCGCGTCGGCCACGCCAGCATCCACGCCGATTTGGCCGAGGGGCGCAGCTTGCGTACCGGCGTCACGGTGATCGAACCGCGTGCCGGTCAGGCGCGACAATCCCCCTGCTTTGCCGGCGTGCATGTGCTTAACGGCAACGGCGACGCCACCGGGCTGGAGTGGATCCGCGAAGCCGGCCTGCTCACCAGCCCAATCGCCTTCACCAACACCCACAGCGTCGGCGTGGTACGTGACAGCCTGATCGCGCTGGAACGCGAAGCGCTGCCGGCCGGCGACGCGGTGTACTGGAATATGCCGGTGGTGATGGAAACCTTCGATGGCCTGCTCAACGACATCAACGGCTTTCACGTCAAGCCTGAACATGTGCGGCAAGCACTGCAGGCGGCACACCAAGGATTACCCCTGGAAGGTGCCGTCGGTGGCGGCAGCGGGATGATCTGCCATGAGTTCAAGGGTGGCATCGGCACCGCTTCGCGGCGCCTGCCTGCCGATCGCGGTGGCTGGACGGTCGGTGCCATCGTGCAGGCCAACCACGGCAAACGCGCGTCGCTGCTGGTGGGCGGTTACCCGGTGGGCCGTCATTTGGCACATATTCACTCGCCGTTTACGCCGCAGCTGCCGCACCCGGGCATGGGGTCGATCGTCGTCACCCTGGCCACCGACGCCCCGCTGTTGCCGCACCAGTGCGCCCGTCTGGCACAACGCGCCAGCATCGGCATTGCCCGCACCGGCGGCGGTACCGAAGACTCGAGCGGCGACATTTTTATCGCCTTCGCCACCGGCAATGACGGCCTCCCCCCTGCCGACTATGCCAACAAAGGGGCCTTTACCACCCCGCTGCGCATGGTGAACAATGATTACATCTCCGAGCTGTTTGCAGCCGCGGCAGAAGCGGTGGAAGAGGCGATTATCAATGCCCTGCTGGCCGCCAATACCGTTTCCGGCAATGGCCATCGGGCGGAAGGACTGAGCGCTGAACAGCTGCTGACGGCACTGGAAAAAAGCGGCTGGCGGAAATAATTTCAATGTCTTATCTGGTTATGAGGGCAGACTAAAAAATGCTACTCTGGGCGGCGTCCATTTTTTGATTCTCAAGGAATTAATGATGAGCCGCCTCTCGCTCAAATCCATTTTAAATAGCATCCCACCGGGGAAACGACGCATCCAATTTGTGGTAAGCATTTTACTGGTCTTCTTCGCGCTATTTCTCTACAACAAAAATTATATTATTTATGCCATAACCCTGTGCTTGCTTATGGCGATGCCGACCTTATTGTTGCTCAGAACCGTTGCCCTGTTTCCCACAATCAAAAAAAAGCTAATCAGACGCTATTGGCGTTTAGTGATCAACACCCGGCAATTTTATAAGCTATCTCTTGCGACAGAGTTCCTGCTTTATATCGCCACATTTCTCATTACCTTGCATATTCCCTACGCTTTTCTGATTAACGTCCAGAGCCTGCTGTTGTTGCAGATCAGCATTGGGATCTATGCGTTCGCAGCCCTGTTGGATTTAAAATCCAGGTGTGAGTGGGTGATAAGAAAAACCTGGGCAAGATTGGCAGGGAAAGTCCTGCTGGCCGGTATAGGAACGTTAGCCTTTTACATTTCATCTGCCATGTCAAAGAGTTGGCTAACAGAACTCACCCACAGCAACGCGCGTTTTTTCCCGGAAATGACCACGATAGTCGCGACCCTGTATACACCCATCGCCTACTTGAGCATCATCCTGCTGTGCGTTATCACAATGGCCGTATTGGAATGGCTAGCCATTCTCATCCCAATGTTCGTCACCATGCCGCTGCAAATATTTGCACCGAACTTTATTAAACGTACGGCGCAGCGTCTTATAACCGGGAAGAAACATCTCTCACCCGATGCGAACAAAGAGTTGGAAGTGAAAAAGCTCATCATGCTGCCGCGCATAGCGGCGCCTCTCATACTGGCTTCTTTAATGGTCATAGGCATGCAAAGTACTTATGACATCAGCTCACCGGCCGTCAGTCTTATCGCAAAAAAATTCCTTGTTGAGCTTCATTATCACCCCAACTACCAATGTAATAATCTTCCCCCTGAAGCGACCGTCGCTGAATTGGAAAAAGGGGTGGTCTCCGTTGCTTATTTTGACGATAACACCCTTTCCTTTAAAGAACAGAAGTGTGAAACGTCATCCAACGATAAATAATAACCAGCACGCTATTTCACACTATTTGGACTCGCCGCCCGGTTTGGGCGTCGGGTAGTCGTAATCCAGCTTCAGCGGTTCGGCGTACAGGCTGTCCCACAGTTGGCTGTACAACTTGTCCAGCCGCTGGCTCATGTTCGCGTCGTGCAGCACAATCTCCAGATTGCGCGAATTGTCCAGATAGCCGCCGGTCCAGTTGCTGGTGCCCACCCAGGCGATCCCGCCGTCGATGGTCATGATTTTACTGTGGATCACTCGGGCAAACGGGATAAACCCGCTGCTGGCCGGTGGAATGGTGACAATTCTCACCTGTACGTTCGGCACCACCGCCAGGCTCTTCAGCCAGGCGATATCCGGCTTTTTGGTATTCCAGTTGGCAACCATCAGCTCGATCTGCACACCGCGCGCGGCGGCGCTGCGCAGGGCGTTATCGATCACCGCGTAGTAAGGCCGGGTGCGCTCCGGGCCAAAAGACAACGGCGCATAGTCCATCACCTGTACCCGTACCCGCTGCCTGGCGGAAGCCAACAGGCGCGGCAGCTCAAGCTGCGAGTCAATCACGCCCGTCGGGTTGTAGGCGCGTGGGCTGGCGATCAGGTAATTGCCCTGCGGCGTTTCCGCCGTGGGTTGGTACGTCAGTTGGGGCACCGGTTTATCCGCCGCCAGCAACGCCTGCGCCTGCCAGTCCTGTTCGAAGATCGCCTGGATCTGCCCCACGACCCCGGCATCGCTGATGCGCAACCCGGTTTCATGGATGTGTGCCAGCGCGCGCCAGTCAAAGTTCTGGCTGCCGACAAACGCCTGCTCACCGTCCACCAGCAGGTATTTGGCATGCAGAATGCCGCCGCTCAGCCGCTGGTAAGGGATGATACGCAGCTCCAGATTCGGGATCGCCTTGAGCTGTTCAAGCGTTTCGGGAGTAGAAATGCGGATGCCCTTCTCTTCCATCAGGAAACGAATTTTTACCCCACGTTCCCCCGCCGCTTTCAGATGCTGCAGCACGCCATCCAGCAGCGAACCCTGTTGGTTCGCCACGTAGAACTGGCCCAGATCGATGCGGGTTTTCGCCGCATCAAACATCTGCTGCCACACCTCGGCCGTGTTGCGCAGGTCATCCGCCTGCAACGCAGTTTCTACCGGTGCGGTGTACACCAGCTCGTAGCCGGGAATTTCAAAGCGCGCCGCCGCATTTTGGCTCAACATCAACAGACAACCACCCCATAACGCAGTGTAAAGGCGGCCCAGTGGCCACCGTGAATGACGGCCATTAGGCATAGCGCGGCACCTCGCTGTCAACCCGTTGCTCGCGGCTGCCGTTTTCCGGGCGGCTGCCAGGCGCACCGGCGCGGATCAGCAGTACCTTCAACAGTTCGTTAATCCGCTCCATGCGGCTTTGCAGATAGTTGTTCCCCACCAGGCACAGCAGCGCGATGGCGATACCCAGCCCGGTAGCGTACAGCGCGGTGCCCATCCCGGCAGAAACCAGGCTCGGCTCGGACACCCCCGAGGCAGCCAGTGCCTTAAAGGTTTCGATAATCCCCATCACCGTCCCCAGCAGCCCCAACAGCGGCGCCGCGGTAACGATAGTTTCCAGCAACCACAGGCCTCTCGCCATCAGCGGCTTGCTCAACAGATACTGAGCGTCGATCAGATCACCGATCGCCTCGCGGTCACCGGCACGGTGTTTTTGCTCCAGCACCGGTGAAATCACCGCCAGCGGCAGGCTGTTGCGCTGGGTCAGCTCATCCGGCAGATCGGCCGTGCGGTGCACGTCCAACGTCAGCGCCTGCTCCAGTCGGCGCGCCTGGCGTTGGGTATAGGCGAAGTACAACGCACGTTCGATAATGATCACCAGTGCAATCGCCAGCGCGGCGTACATCACGTAGAAAATAATGTCGTGTAATAGATTGGCATTCATCGTTCAGCTCTCTTATCCGTCGTCTTTCAAGCCGCAGCGTTGTTACCTGCACTCGCTCACCCCAGTTACTTACTTAAGTAAGCGCCTGGGGATGAGCGAGTTGGCCGCCTGGCTGCAACTTGAAAGCCGCAGGGTATAAATAGTTAAAAGGTGGCTTCCAGCGATACGCTGAAGGTACGTTCTTCACCGACGTTGTAGTAAGGCGTGCTGGCCCTCACGCCGTTATAAGGTGCGGCGTTGAAGGTCGTGGTACGCACCGAAGTCAGGTACTCCTTGTCAAACAGGTTGCTGATGCCAAAACGGAGTGCCGCACTCTTGACGATCTTCTTGTCCACCGGCAGATGCACCCCCGCCGCCAGATCGAATACCGTACGGCCGCCAATCTTCTCGTCATTGGTCAGGTCGCCGTAGAACGCACTGACGTATTTGCCGCTCACGCTGCTGTAATACAAACCGTCGTCATAACCCAGGGTTACGTTAAGCAGGTTTTTGGGCACGTTCGGCACCTCTTTGCCGCTGGTCGGCAGCGGCAGGCCGCCGTTGCTGACAATGTCGCTCTTCTGCTTGGACTCGGTATAGGTGTAAGAGGTGTAGTAGTTGAAGTTATGCGGCAGTTGGCCGCTCCACTCCAGCTCCAGCCCTTTGTTCTCTACGTTGCCGATGTTCATCATCTCGTAGTCACCGGCCGGGTTGGTGGTGGAGATTTGACGGTCGCTGTAGCGCATGTAGAACAACGAGGCGCTGAGCAGCATATCTTCACGCTCGAAGCGCCAGCCCAGCTCATGGTTCCAGCTCAGCTCCGGTTTGGTGCTGATAGAGTCGCCGACGTTGTACAACACATAGTTTGGCGGGGTGCGCATGTTGCGCGTCAGGTTATAAAACACCTGGTTTTCCGGGTTCAGCTTGTAACTGGCGCTGAAGTTAGGCAGCAATTCATGGTATTTGGCATCACGCTTTTCCGGCACGTTATACAGGCTGCCCTTGTTATCGCCTTTTCGTTCAACGTACTGATAGGCCAGCCCGCCGACGAAGGTCCAGTCCGGCGTCGCAAACCAGGTGTCCTGCAGCCACACTTTTTGCGCGGGGGTAATGGTGTACTGGTTACGCCCCTGTACGGTTTTGCCGTTGGCGTCCTTCACCTGATCGGAACCGCCCGGTTTGCCCGAGAGTTGTTCCGGGTTGCCGTCGTCCTTGATGCCGATAAACGGTTGGGTCTGCGACTGGCGCGCACGCTCATACCAGTAGCCAATATCCAGGCTGTGCTGATCGTTGATGTCCCACTTCAGCTTGGTGGTGATGCCCGGCCGCCAGGTCTGGGTCCAGGAAGGGCGGTAATAGGTGTTGGACTGCAAGTTGCTGAGGTCATACTGACCGGCCCGGTCCGAGGTATTGGACAATACCGATGCCGTCTGGCCGCTGAAGCTGCCGCCGTTCCCCCAGTAGTAGTACGGCTGCAGGGTCAATGCCAGGTTGTCGCGCAGCTGCAGCTTCTGGGTGAACGTCAGGTTGAAATTCTCGAACGGATTACGGTTGAGCTTGTAGTAGCGAGTCAGTTGGCCCCGGTTGTTGTAGGACGGCGTGGTGTCATAATCGCCACGGGGGTCCTCCGCGAACTGCGCCTTGCTCAGGGTGTTGTAGTTAACGTTATTCTGCTGGTTGTACTTCATGATCAGGTTGCTGCTGTTGCCGTTACCGTCTTCATACAACGAGTTCATCTCGAACTTGTTGGAGTACAGACGCCCTTCCCCGCGCCACTTTTTGGCCTCGGTGTGCGAATAGGAGATCCAGTTGCTGAATCCGTTGTACTCACCGGTCTCCAGACGGGCAAAGGTTTTGCTCAGGTTATTGCTGCCCAGCGTCTGTTTGACGAAGCCGCCGAAGTCTTTAGACGGACGCCGCGTCACCAGGCCAATATTGCCACCGCTGGAGCCAATGTGCGGGCCGTCGGCTTCCGAAGAGCCTTGGGTGACGAACACTTCCCCCAGGTTCTCCGAATCACCCAGCAGGTTCGGATAAACCGCATAGTTGCCGGAGTCGTTGATCGGGATCCCGTCCATCGACAGGCCGATTTGATCGGAGTTCATGCCACGCATGGTGTAATCGACGCCGCTCAGGCCGCTGGCGTCGTTGCTGTTGACGTTCAGGCCCGGCGTATATTTCAGCTTGTCGATGGCGTTGGCCGCCGCCGGCATTTTATCCATCGCCTCTTTGGTGACGGTGGAACGCGACTTGGCGCTGTCCTCCTGCACCATCATGCCGCCCCCCAGCGACTGCCCTTTTACGTTGATGGTGCCAACGTCGGTCGAGTCCGCTGCCAGCACTGCACCCGGCAACATCGCCGACATCACTGCCAGATAAATCCCAGATCGATTGAAAGATTTCATTGTTTCCATCCCCTAAAAATCAAACTGTTATGCCAGGCCTCAAGGCGCCTGATAATTGAACGTGGCTGAAAATCTTTTGGTTGTCTGCCCGTTGAAAGCCTCACTTGGGAACGGCTTCACCTGGCTGATACTTTGCAAACTGCTCAGCGCTGCACGGTTGAGCAGCATGCTGGGGGCCTTATTGGTGATGCCGGACGAGATCACCCGACCGCTGCGATCCACCTCCAGCCACACCTCGACGTTGCCCTGCGGCCGTTCAAGCGAAGCCTGCCGCCCACTGGGATAGCGCTTGCGCTGCTCCAGCTCATGGCGCAATGCCTGCAGATAACCGTTTTCAATGGCCTGCGCGTTCACCTTCGGTGCCGCCGGAGCCGGCGGAACGGGTTGTGCGGCGGGCTTGCTGACCAGGGTTCTCGGCGCTGTCGGCACCGCGACCGGCCTGGCCTTTTCCACCGGTTTGGCTTTCTCTTTCACCGGCTTGGGTTTGGGTTTCGGCTGCGGCTTGGGCACCGGTTTGGCCTCGACAATCGGCTCAGGTGCAGGCACCACAGGTTCAGGAAGGGGCTCTGGTTCCGGCGGCGGTGGCTCCGGTTGCGGTGGGGTTTCCACCGGCGGCTCCGGTTCCGGCTGTGGCTGAGGTTCCGGCTCGACCAATGCCAGCTCCATGGCGGTTTCGTCATAGCGCGGCTGAATTTTCAGCGCCGCCTGTTGGCTGGCGAACAGCACGCAGCCCACGACGATCAGCGCCGGCAACCAGCTGAAAAGGTGACGTGAACGATAGAGCAGATACATGTCACAGCTTCCGTGTGGCGATGGAGACGGAGAAGAAACCGCCCTGACGCAGGTTATCCATCACCGCAACCAGGCGTTCTACCGCAACGCCTTTGTCGCTGTTGACGATAATGGTGGTGGTCTGGTTTTCCTGCTGCTGTTGTTTCAGCGTGCTGACCAACGCGCTCAGCGCAATGGGCTGACCGTCCAACTGCAGTTGTTCCTCAGCGCCCAACGTGATGATCGCCTTCTTCTGCGGCTTCAATTGCTGAGCGCTACCGGCGGACGGCAACTGAGTCTTCAGCCCAAGGGCCGGGATCACGTTCAGGCTAATCAACACAAAAAACACCAGTAGAAACATCATTACGTCGATCATCGGGATCAGTTCGATGTGCGCTTTGTTCTTTTTCGGCTCGTTCCAGTTACGCATGACACGCCCTCCCAAAAGCAAAGCAGCCAATATAGAGAGCCTATGTTTATCTTTTGTTACGTTTGTGTGATCTTATTTTCACAATGCAGCGGTTTTGAGAGTTTTTTCTCAGGCAATCACTGGTCGGAGGGGATATATAACCAATTAATTAACGATGATTTTTTGAGGAATAATTGTCAGGGAGAACTTAGAGCGGTAACGCATAGGCAGGTAAGCTGTGATTATTCTGACACTTTACAGCAAGATCTTCAGGCCGTGTTTTTGCACCAGAGAAAGAAGTTTCAGCGACGGGCCTCCCGGCAGTTCCCTGTCGCAATTTTGCCCACCTACAGCTTCGCGATGCCCGTTTAAGGCAACGAGAAAATCTGGCTTTTGCTGACAGTACCGGACCTTTAAAGCGGCAGAGGTAACGAAAGGAAAAGCACTGCGGAGACCTGCGCAAAACGGTGTTTTTTAGCCATAAAAAAGACGCCCGCAGGCGTCTTTTCTACAGCGACTGAATCAATCAGTTCACTTTAACCGGCATACCGGAACGGGCTTTGATTGCCGCGTCCACTTCGCTCTGGTTAACCGCCGGGTCCATCATCACTTTGCCCACTGGCGCAGAGATGGTCAACGGCACCGGATCTTTGGACTGCAGCTGTTCTTCGTTAGCAGAGAGTGGGTTGTGCACTTCGATGTAACGGGAACCGTCCGGCTCAACGCTGGCTTTGATCGGCTCGTTGATAAACTGCACGCGGGTGCCGACCGGAACGTTTTCAAACAGGAACTTGATGTCGTCAGCACGCAGACGCACACAGCCGTGGCTCACGCGCAGCCCGATACCAAAGTTGGCGTTGGTGCCGTGGATGGCATACAGGCGACCGACGTACAGCGCGTACAGCCCCATAGGGTTGTCCGGACCGGCCGGGAATACCGCAGGCAGGATCTCGCCGTCAGCGGCGTATTCTGCGCGCATCTTGGCGGTTGGCGTCCAGGTTGGGCCGTCTTTCTTGCGCTGCACGGTGGTGGTCCAGTTCAGCGGCGTATCTTTGCCCAACTGGCCGATACCGATGGGCAACACGATCACGGTGTTGGTGCCTTTCGGGTAGTAGTACAGACGCATCTCAGCGCTGTTGATGATGATGCCTTCACGTGGCGCATCCGGCAGGATCAACTGCTGTGGGATGGTCAGAGTGCTGCCCGCCTTCGGCAGGAAAGGATCCACCCCCGGGTTGGCTTCCAGCATATTGCTCAGGCCCATCTGGTATTGAGCGGCAAAGCTCTCCAGCGGCAGCTTGCTGTCTTCCGGTACGGTGATCTGGATGTTCTCACCCACCAGACGGCTGTCTTTGGCAGGCAAAGGGTATACAACGGCGAAGGCAGCCTGGCTGAAAGCCACCAGTGCCGTAAACAGGGTTAGGAACGCGCGAATGCTCATTTTCATCTTCGTGTTGGTAGTGGCCACTGGCAGTTATCAATATAGGTTTATGCGGCCATAAATGACCGGATGCGCATTATATGTGCACATCGGCCTAAGTGTGAAACATTACCAGCGCAATATCGAACTTTTTTGTAACCTGGTGCAGCACGAAGAGGTTTTTCTGTGAAAACTGCCGTTAAAGCGCGGCGGCCGGCGGCGACGTTCGACGAATCGGGATCAGGTATTCGCAGCGGATCGCCGTACCGGGTGCGTTGCAAGACTCACCCGGCGTCGGATAGAAACGCTCGATATCCTGTCCGGGGCGCCGTACGGCTTTCATCATGGGCATCGCGGCTTCATACAAACGGTCCACGAAGTTTGGCAACTCTTCAACCTGCCCCTGATAGGTAAAGCTGGCATAATCGCCCTGTTCGATCAGCACCTGCTCCCCTACGGCCTGCTCATCCGCCAGCGCCAGAGTATAGGCCATGCGTTGACCATCAAGCTGTCGGCTGTCCGCTTCCAGACTGGTGAGGCCGTAGACCACCGCCGGTGGCGCAACTTCGGGTTGCAACACCTGGTTCCAGACATACTGACGCAGCTCATTTTTCGAACGTTGCATTTGCCCCAGAGTGCAGCAGCGGCGCTGGGTACGCCCCACCAGCTGCATGGCCGGCAGAGTGACAATATCCCCCTGCGGCAATGGGCCTTCTGCCATCCGCAGCGGCGGCTGCATGCCGTGGCTGGACCAATCCGCACTGCGGCGATAGCCGGCCGGCGGTAAACCGAACTGTTTCTTGAAGCAACGGGTGAAGGTCTGCTGGGAATCGAACTGGTACTTATCGGCAATGCAGGCCACACCGGTGTGGGTGAGCCGCAGCTCACGCGCGGCGGCGGTCAAACGCCTGCGCCGGGCGTAGGTGCCGAGAATATGGCCGGTCAACTGCTTGAACAGCCGTTGCAAATGCCATTTGGAATAACCGGATTTGGCGGCAATATCGTCCAGCGTCAGCGGCTGGTCGAGGTTTGCTTCAATCCAGGCCAGCAGTTGCGCAATTACCTGTTGCTGATACATGGCGCTTCCTTATTAATTATTGTTCCCGTGGCTCGAGCAGGCGCTGTGCCAACTCATGGGCCTGTTGCTCACTGGCCACCACCTTCACCGGGTAGCCCCAGAAGCGGCTGGCGAAATCGACAAACTCTTCCGCCGCCTGGCGGCGCACGTCGTCCGGCTCGATCAGCACCATGCCTTTTACCCACTGTGCCAGCGCCTCGCGGTGATCGCGTTTCCACAGGGCAACCTGGGTGCGCTCGTCGCGATCCTGCTCGCCGCTCTCATCCATACGACGATCGCAAAGCAGCACAAACGGCTGTTCTCGCTGCAGCAAGGTGCTGAATTCGGCAAATTCGGCGAGGGTATCTTTCGGTTCGCCGGCGGCTTGCTGACGCATCCAGACCAGCGGGAAGGTTGCAGAATCTAATGACATGAGATTTCTCCTAAGAGTTCGGAAACGTGCGCTTACTTTATCGGCGGAAGCACTAGACCACATTGCACAATCAGGACATAATGTTTTTCATTTGCGCCAAATTGAGAATAATTCTCATGCCTTTTATCACTCAGCCGCTTTTCGATATCGATCGGGTGCCCCGGGCGGTTTTCGCCGTGCAGGGTTCCACCGTTAACAAGGATTGGGAAGTCGCCCATCACCGGCACCAAAAAGCGCAGCTGATTTATACGATGCGCGGCATGATCCGCTGTGAAGTGGAAAACGGCCTGTGGCTGGTCCCGCCGCAGTGTGCGCTTTGGATGCCCAGCAACGTGCTGCATAACGCTCAGGGTACCGGAGCCACCGAATGTTACGCGCTGTTTGTCGATCAGGCTGCCATCACCGGGTTGCCTACCAACTGCTGTACGTTGGCCGTTTCGCCGTTGCTGCGCGAACTGCTACTTCAGGCCAGCGGTTTTGATCCGCTGTATGACGAGCAAGGGCCAGAGGGGCGATTGATTGGCGTACTCCTGGATCAATTGGCCGCCGCGCCGATTGAGAACCTGCACTTGCCGGTCTCCAATGACGCACGCATTCGCCAACTGACCGAGCGCCTGCTGGCCGATCCGGCGGACAAAGCCACCCTAAGCCAATGGGCTCAGCGCATCGGCATGAGCGAACGCACCCTCAACCGCACCCTGCAACAGCAAATGGGCATGAGCTTTGGCCACTGGCGACGGCAACTGCACGTGATGCTGGCGCTGCAACGCCTGACCAAGGGGGAGACCGTACAGCGGGTGGCGCTGGATCTGGGCTATGAGAGCGCCAGTGGCTTCGTCACCATGTTCCGCAAAGCGGTGGGCAAACCGCCGGCACGCTATCTGGCGGAGAAAACCGCGGCGGATCGGGCACAGGGCGGTTGGATCACCCTGTGAAATAACCAGTCAAAAAGGCCGGCAACGAGGCCGGCCTGGAAAGTTTGTGCGGGGGATCAGAAGTCGTAGAACACCGTCACCCAGGTGGAGTCCGGCTCGTTGTCGCTGCTGTTGGCCAGCGTCCGTTCCACATACACCGACAGGCCGTAGCCGATGGTGGTACCCGCCCCAAGGTAAACGTGATTGGCGTGGTACTCTTCGTCGCCCTTCAATTGCAGCGAGTCCGCGGCCACATAAGGCTGGATCGATTTCAGGAAAGGCTTGTCGATATTAAAGGTATAACCGACAAAGCCTTCTACCCCGTAACCGCTCCCGGCGAAATAATGCGACAAGGTACGTTCACGGGTGCTCGGCACATAGTCTTTGTAATAGCTGGCGGTCCCGACGATATACCAGTTATTGGGTTGCCAGGTCAGCGCGGTGCCGGACAACTGCTGGTGATACTCTTTCTCGTTATATTGATTGTCTTTGATTTTTGCGTCGGTGTAGCTGTAGGCCGCGCTGAAGGTTAATTCCTTCGTCGCCTTATAATCAAACCCCAACCCGCCGCCGCCTTTACGGCGATAGATGAGATTATCCGCCGTGTGCAAATCGTCTTCTGGTAATAAATAGTTGGCGTATAAGGTGACCGGCCCAAAATCATTGGTGTATTTCAGGCTGTTCTTCGGTTTATTACCGCCGTCGTAGTCGCCGGATATGCCAATGCCGGTGCCGCCCGCATGACCATCGTTATCCCAGACGTCGCTTTTAATGCCGACAACCGAATAATAAATGCCGTATTGGTGGCCAAAGGTTAAGGTGCCGTAGCGGTCATCTTTGAAGCCGCCATACAGCTGGCGCTGATAGTCGCGTTTGCCGTCTTCGTTGTAGTGGCCGTCCCAACTCAGCGCATGTGCCAGATCGACACCCCACTCGTAGTAGCCGATAACCGAGGTATCCTGCGTCAGTGCATAGTCGCCGCTAAAGCGAAAGCGCGTGCCGCCGTCGTGACCATTTTTATAATATCCCGGCTCCGGGCCATTATTAAATATCCACTCGGGGCGAATACTGCCGCCGACTTTCAAACTCAGTGGTGCCAGCAACACATTGCTTTGCGGGTTTTTATCCAGAATGGTGATTTCTGCCTGCGCGCCGGCGGATAACGCCGACAGCACAACGCCGCCAATGAATATTGGCGTTTTTATATATCTCATTATTACCCCTGCCCGAAAAATTATTTTTATAAATACGGTGGTCTTAAGCCACGCATAAACAATTACCCGATGTGTGCAAATGACGCAAGTTATAAAAATTCATGTCATAACCTGAGATTATTCACCACCGGATGATTTTTTCACCCTAAAAGTATTCAACTGTAATTCAATGCAAGACAATGTAATTAACCGCTCACATAACGCACAAAATGAGGTTTTTTAACCCGTAGAAACCTCCGTTATTATCGGGTTTTTATTATAAGAGATAACAAATAAATATTATAACAGCCACCAAACAATAACGTAGCTAAATTAATTATGGGTTATCTACCGGCAGGGAAAACCAGGAAACCCACGCGGCGGCACGACATCAGCAACCTTCTGCGCACTCTTCACATTGTGATTTTCACCCCAGCCTGGGTAGAAATCACTCCCCTCCAGCATGAATAATGATTATTATTCGCAAACAGAAGGCCCGGCGCGACGCGACCGGCCGGATTTTGCTTTGAATTCAATGTTGAGCTTTTTAGCCTCTGGGCAACCGCCCTGCGGCGACAGGCATTTTAACTCCATGGAGAGGTTATGAACTCTGCAACAACCACCAACCGCCGCTTTGGCGCACGCGCCGCTTTCCCACTGCTGCTGCTCACTTCAATGCTGTTTTCCGCCCCGCTGCTGGCCCAGGGCGAGCCGGAACTGCTGCGCAAGCCCGTCGGCAAAGGCGCTTATGAGATGGTCTACAGCCAGGGCGAGAACGCGCTGTATCTGGCCACTTCGCAAAGCCGCAAGCTGGACAAAGGCGGCGTAGTGTATCGTTTGGATCCGCAAACGCTGGATATCACCCAGATCATTCACAACGATATCAAACCTTTCGGCGCGGCCATTAACAGCAAAACCGACACGCTGTTCTTCGGCAACACCGTCAATAACTCGGTTACGGCCATCGACGGTAAAACCGGTGAGGTTAAAGGCCGCCTGGTGCTGGATGCGCGTAAACGCTCCGAAACGGTAAAACCGCTGGCACCGCGTGAGCTGGTGGCCGACGCCACCACCGACACCCTGTATATCACCGGGCTGGGTGAATCCAGCGTGGTTTGGGTAGTGGACGGCAAAGACCTGACCCTGCGCACCACCATCACCGAAACCGGCAAATACGGTACCGGTCTGGCGCTGGATGCGGCCGCAAGCCGCCTGTACGTGACCAACGCCGACGGCGAGCTGGTGACTATCGACACCAAAACCAACAAGGTGCTCAGCCGCAAGAAATTGGACGAGTCCAAAGAGCACTTCTTCCTGAACATCAGCCTGGATCCTGCCACGCATCGCGCCTTTATCACCGACTCCAAGCAGGCACAGGTGTTGGTGGTCGATACCCGCGACGGCAAGATTTTGAGCAAAATCGACGTGCCGGAATCGCTGGCGGTCCTGTTCAACCCGACGCGCAATGAGGTGTATGTCACCCATCGCCAGGCAGGCCAGGTCAGCGTGATCGACGCCAAGAACTACAAGCTGCTGCAAACCATCAAGACCCCAACCCACCCGAACAGCCTGGCGCTGTCACCGGATGGTCAGACGCTGTACGTGAGCGTCAAACAGGCTTCCAGCCGTGAGAAAGAAGCCACGGCGCCGGACGACGTGATCCGTATCGCGTTGAAATAACGGCATAAGGGCGCCTCGGCCTGTTTCTTATACACAAGTCCCTGGGTTATTTACCCGGGGACTTTTTGAATCTTTTCTCATGCTCCCGATCTGATATAAAAATTATCTTTGGGAGATGGCTATGTTTATATCCAATACTGCACACTGGGCCTATGACACTTTTCATCAGGCAAAACAGGGCGATATTCGCCGCTGCATCGCTGGGGATTTGATGGCGGATCGGTAGTGGTTGAGTCGGAAGTTATCCGCTAGTGGTTGGGTGACATTGGCAAAAGAGCGATTGCACATGCGCGGTATCCGCTTGCCCTCCCCTTGAGAGTAGAGAATTCATACGTTTGAATATTGAGTTCCAGCAGGTATTTTAGTGGTAAATTTATACAAAAAGACCTATTGACTGGTCTTTTTATGCATTATAATAAGACCTGTTAACTGGTCTTATTATGGAGGCAACATGCCAAATATCATTCTTAGCGATATCAGTGCAAGTATTAGCGAACTCAAGAAAAACCCGATGGAAACGGTCGGTGCCGGAGACGGCTACCCTGTGGCAATCCTCAACCGAAATCAACCTGCGTTTTATTGTGTACCAGCCGAGTTGTATGAGCAAATGCTCGATGCGCTGGACGATCAGGAGCTGGTCAAACTGGTCACAGAACGTCGCAACGAGGCGCTGATTGACATTAATTTGGACCATTTGGCATGACGTATACGGTCAAATTTCGTGAGACTGCAGCCAAGGAGTGGAGCAAGCTTGATAAGGTGCTTCAACAGCAGTTTGCCAAGAAATTGAAGAAGTGTTGCGAAAACCCTCATATACCTTCGGCGAAACTGCGCGGAATGCCGGGTTGTTACAAAATTAAGCCGCGCGCCTCGGGGTTTCGGTTGGTTTATGAAGTGATCGACGACTGCCTTGTGATCGCGGTTGTGGCCGTTGGCAAACGTGAGCGGGGCGACGTCTATCAACTGGCCAGTGAACGCTCTCGTTTTAAACCCTAAATCCAAGGTGTTTGCCGTCAGGCAGTTCGATATCCAGTCGCAGTGTTCCACCCATCGCTTCCACATACCGTTTTAATGTTGAAATCTTCAGCTCATTGCCACGCTGCTCTATAGCGGCAACAGAGGGCTGCGAAATACCGAGATTATTCGCCAGTGTCTGCTGTTAAATATCCAGTGCCTCCCGCACCTCATATAAGCGCGTTTCCAGCAGCATTTCCTCTGCCATTTCCTCAATTCGCTGCCTGCTATCAGGGGTACGCGAAGCTAACATTTCTTTTAAAGTACCCATTTAAGTATCCTTTCAATGCAGGTGTATACCGAACGACCAAATTATAGACTACAGCCTATAATTACAACGCCATTTTTAAAACTGTACCGCCAAGAACCCTGCTGCTACGGCTTCCCCGCCATCCCGTCAGCGTCCTGAACCACCGCCTTTTTAGTGGCTCGTTGGTAAAGGCACAGCTCTTTGCCCGCTTTGTTATGCATAAACGCCTGCGGATAGCGCCCGGCGATCAACAGGGCCGAGTAACCGACGTCGTCACCAAAATGGATAATGCTGCCGACGGCTTTGGCCCCTTGCAAACTGCTGGCTTTCAGGCAGGCGGTTTGCAGTGCTTTATCGCCGCTGGCCCATGCCGCTTCAGAAGAGGCCCCGACGCTGAACGCCGTCATCACGGCGGCAAACACGATAAAAGCTCTGATCATTATTTTCTCTCCTTATAACGGCGTTCTCAGCAGTATATGCAGCCTTTTATTCTTCAGCCATCAGAGCCACGCCCCTTATTTACAGCTTTTTTATTCCGGCCATAAATAAAGTTACGGCGTTTTTACAGACAGGTTTTAGGGGCGCGGATAACATCATTACATCGCCAATATGGCCTTACGAGACGGATGCCTCATGTGTTTATCCCCTGCCCTGATAATAACTTCCCCCGCGACTTTAATTTATTTCGGGGGCTGCCATGCATGCTAACGTTATTGGTTTTAACCCGCTGCTGGCAGATATTCCAGCTTCGCAGGCGCGTTCATTCCACAAAGAAGTGGAACAGTATTTACAGCGCTACCCGGACACCGAACACGTCGATATTTATCTCAACGATCTGAACGGTCAATTCCGCGGGAAACGGTTGCCTGTCGCCGAGCTGTTTGCGCTGGATAAAGGCTGTTATTTCCCGCTATCGATCTACGCCATGGATCTTGGCGGCCAGGTGATCGAAGAAAGCGGACTGGGCCAACAGGCCGGCGAGCCGGACAGGTTGTGTCTGCCGGTGCCCGGTACTTTGCGGCCCTGCGCCCGAGATCCGCAGCACCATGCCCAATTGTTGCTGACAATGAAAAATGCCGACGGCGACGCCTGCGAACTGGAGCCGCGCGTGGTGCTGCAACAGGTGCTCAAACGCCTGCATGCCAAGGGTTACTTCCCGGTCGTGGCGGCAGAGCTGGAGTTTTATCTGCAGGATCCGCTGCAGCAACTGACTGACGCCGAACGGTGCCCGACGCAGAGTTTTTCTGTCGATGCACCGGAGCGCCACCAGGCGTTGCTCAATGACATCGAGCATCAGGCCAGGCTGCAGGCCTTGCCGCTGACCGGCGTGGTCGCCGAAGCCGCCTCCGGCCAGTATGAGCTGAACCTGCATCACAGCGCTCGCGTGCTGGAGGCCTGCGATCAGGTGCTGGCCCTGAAGCGGCTGACGCGCCAGATCGCCGAGAAACACCACCAGCACGCCTGCTTTATGGCCAAACCCTGTGCCCAAGCCGCCGGCAGCGGTTTGCATTTTCACATCAGCCTGCAGGATGAACAGGGCAACAACCTGTTGGCCAGCCTGCCGGGCGAGTTGAGCGCCACCATGACCCAGGTGATAGCGGGCATGCTGGCGCTGATGCCGGCCTCGATGGCGATATTCGCGCCCAACGTTAACGCGTTCCGCCGCTTTCGCCCCGGCATGCACGTACCGCTGCGCGCCTCCTGGGGGCACAACAATCGCACGGTGGCACTGCGTTTGCCCTGCGCCGACAATGCCAACCAGCGCATCGAATACCGGCTGGCCGGGGCCGATGCCAACCCGTATCTGGCCGTAGCGGCGATGCTGAGCGGCATGCTGTATGGGCTGGAGCACGCGCAGCCCCTGCCACCGGCGGCCTGCGGCAACGGCTATGAAAATGGCGACGCGGTGGCACTGCCGCTCAGCCAGCAGGAGGCATTGGCGTTGTTCCGGCAAACCCCGCCGTTACAGGAAAACCTCGGCCCGGCGTTTGCCGCGCTGTGGCACACCTGCAAGAGCGCCGAGCTGCGCCGCTTTGAAGCGCAGGTCACCGAAGCGGAAACCCGCTGGATGCTCTAACCCCTATTCGTAACCTGAACAAGGAACGCAGCATGTCTCGTTTGGTTTTGATCTCGAATAAGCAGTGTGACGGCAAGGATCTGGCCTGCGCTACGCAGGCCCTATCGCCTGACAGCCAGAACGACGACGATCGCGGGTTGTGGCTGGGCTGGAACGGTGACGTACAGAACTTTGGTGATGCGCTGCTGCGCCCGGTCAGTTACCAGCACCGCAGCGGCTACGAACAGGTGACCTTTCCGCTGTCGACCGAGGAGTTTCACTTCCACTATCAGGGCTACTATCACGATGGCCTGTGGCCAGTGTTCCATAACCACCCGGAAAAGGCGCATTTCACGCCGGAAAACTACCGCGCTTATCGACAGCTCAACCGGCACTTCGCCGATATCGCCTGCGAGTATGTTTGCCCGAACGACATCATCTGTATTGATGATTACCAGCTGTTGCCCTGCGGCCAGGCGCTGAAAGAACAAGGGTTGCTGAACCCCTGTGCGTTCTTCTTCCATTTGCCGTTCCCGTCGACGGCGCTGCTCAGACAGATCCCCGAGCACCACGGCTTAATCGAATCGCTGTTTTTCTACGATCTGATCGGCTTTCAGACGCTCGACGACCGCAACAACTTTCTCAGCTATCTGACCCACGAATACCCGGTCGAAATGCTGCCCGACGACCAGTTGCAGGTTAACGGACACATCTTCGCCACCGGCATTTTCCCCGCCGGGATCAACGCCAGAAAGATTTACTGACCCGGCTCTCGGTGGGGCGTCGCAATTCCCCCGGCAACGCCCCACCGCTCACCCCTGAATTTCAACCGTTCGGCCCCCTATAGCACCGCTGACTGAAATTCGCCTGTCTTCCCCTGCCCCAACCCGCAATGATGAGCTGTTCCTAAACCTATACCCGAACGTTATCCGCACCGGGCCGCGTGCCTGAAACATCTTATAAGCGGGTTAACTCACTCATTTTGCAGATTTGAACTAAGGACACCTCAATGAACAGAGAGGGGATTTTAAAACACTTACCCTGGATGCTGCTGGGAATACTCGGCGCGTCCTGCCTGGGCGTGGTTGCGCTGCGCCGTGGCGAACACATCAGCGCACTGTGGATCATCGTCGCCTCGGTGGCGGTGTATCTGGTGGCGTACCGTTATTACAGCCTGTACATCGCCACCAAGGTGATGAAGCTGGACGCCTTCCGCGCGACGCCGGCGGTGGTCAATAACGACGGCCTGAACTACGTGCCGACTAACAAAAACGTGCTGTTCGGCCACCACTTCGCCGCCATTGCCGGGGCTGGCCCGCTGGTGGGCCCGGTGCTGGCGGCGCAGGTCGGCTATCTGCCCGGCACGCTGTGGCTGCTGGGCGGCGTGGTGCTGGCGGGGGCGGTGCAGGACTTTATGGTGCTGTTCATCTCCTCGCGCCGCAACGGCGCTTCGCTCGGCGAGATCATCAAAAAGGAAATGGGCCCGGTACCGGGGACCATCGCGCTGTTTGGCTGCTTCCTGATCATGATCATCATCCTGGCGGTGCTGGCCCTGATCGTGGTAAAAGCGCTGGCGGAAAGCCCGTGGGGCGTGTTCAC
The DNA here is from genome assembly GCF_014164835.1 of Serratia sp. OS31. Taxonomy (NCBI): domain Bacteria; kingdom Pseudomonadati; phylum Pseudomonadota; class Gammaproteobacteria; order Enterobacterales; family Yersiniaceae; genus Serratia; species Serratia sp. OS31. Next base: position 177,791 of record NZ_JACJFQ010000001.1, read on the forward strand.
CGTCTGCTCCACCGTGCCGATTGCCCTGTTTATGGGCGTTTACATGCGCTTCCTGCGTCCGGGACGGGTGGGCGAAGTGTCGATCATTGGCATCGTGCTGCTGGTGGCTTCCATCTGGTTCGGCGGCGTAATTGCCCACGATCCGTACTGGGGCCCGGCACTGACCTTTAAAGACACCACCATCACCTATACGCTGATTGGCTATGCGTTCGTTTCCGCCCTGCTGCCGGTCTGGCTGATCCTGGCGCCGCGCGACTATCTGGCGACCTTCCTGAAAATTGGCGTTATCGTCGGGCTGGCGATTGGCATCGTGATCCTCAACCCTGAGCTGAAAATGCCGGCGATCACCCAGTTTGTCGACGGGACAGGCCCGGTGTGGAAAGGCTCGGTGTTCCCGTTCCTGTTCATTACCATCGCCTGCGGCGCCGTGTCCGGCTTCCACGCGTTGATCGCCTCCGGCACTACGCCGAAGCTGTTGGCCAATGAAAAAGACGCGCGCTTTATCGGTTACGGCGCGATGCTGATGGAGTCCTTCGTGGCCATCATGGCGTTGGTGGCGGCCTCGATTATCGAGCCGGGCCTGTACTTCGCCATGAACACCCCGCCGGCAGCATTGGGCATCACCATGCCTGACCTGCACCGTTTGGGGACCGAAGATGCGCCGATGATCATGGCGTCACTGAAAGATGTGACCGCCCACGCGGCGGCAACCGTCAGCTCATGGGGCTTTGTCATCAGCCCGGAACAGATCCTGCAGACCGCCAAAGACATCGGCGAGCCTTCGGTGCTGAACCGCGCCGGTGGCGCACCTACGCTGGCGGTGGGTATCGCCCACGTGTTCCACCAGATCATTCCCGGCGCCAACATGGGCTTCTGGTACCACTTCGGTATCCTGTTTGAAGCGCTGTTTATTCTGACCGCGCTGGATGCCGGTACCCGTTCCGGCCGCTTTATGCTGCAGGATCTGCTGGGCAACTTCGTGCCGTTCCTGAAGAAAACCGACTCGCTGGTGGCCGGTATTGTCGGCACCGCCGGCTGCGTGGGCCTGTGGGGCTACCTGCTGTATCAAGGGGTGGTCGATCCGCTCGGCGGCGTGAAAAGCCTGTGGCCGCTGTTCGGCATCTCCAACCAGATGCTGGCCGCCGTGGCGCTGGTGCTGGGTACCGTGGTGCTGATTAAGATGAAGCGCACCCAATACATTTGGGTCACCGTGCTGCCGGCGGTATGGCTGCTGATTTGTACCACTTACGCCTTGGGTCTGAAGCTGTTCAGCGACAACCCGCAGCTGGAAGGCTTCTTCTTCCAGGCCGGTGAGTACAAGCGCAAAATCGCCGAAGGCGGTGCCGAGCTGACCGCGCAGCAAGTGGCTAACATGAACCACATCGTGGTGAACAACTACACCAACGCCGGGCTGAGCATTCTGTTCCTGCTGGTGGTGTACAGCATCATCTTCTACGGGGTGAAGACCGCCATGGCGGCGCACAAAAACCCGAACCGCAGCGACCAGGAAACGCCTTACGTGCCGGTGCCTGAAGAAGCGCCTACCAACGGCGTAACTGAGGGGGACGTCAAAGTTTCACCGCAGCACTGATGGTGATTTAACGGATACCCTGCATAATGAAAGCTGTTATGCAGGGTAATTTTTTGGGGAGAAGGCGATGTTCGGAAATCTCGGCCAGGCGGGGAAATACCTCGGTCAGGCAGCGCGCATGTTAGTGGGCGTGCCCGACTACGATACCTACGCCCAGCATATGAAAGACAACCACCCGGACAAACCGGTGATGACCTATAAAGAGTTTTTCCGCGAACGCCAGCAGGCCCGCTACGGTGGGGACGGCAAAGGCGGCATGCGCTGCTGTTAATAAGGACCCGTAATGAAACCCATCGCAGTCACCATTCTGACCGGCTTTTTGGGCGCCGGTAAAACCACTCTGCTACGCCATATTCTCAACGCCGAGCACGGCTACAAGATTGCGGTCATCGAAAACGAATTCGGCGAAGTGCCGATCGACAATGCGCTGATTGGCGACCGCGCCAGCCGCATCACCACCCTGAGCAACGGCTGCATCTGCTGCAGCAAATCCAACGAGCTGGCGGATGCGCTGCTGGACTTGCTGGACGGCGTTGACCAGGGCCAATTAACCTTCGATCGGCTGATCATCGAATGCACCGGCATGGCCGATCCCGGCCCGATCACCCAGACCTTTTTCTCGCACGAGATCCTCTGCGAACGCTTCCTGCTGGACGGCATCATCACCCTGGTGGACGCCGCACATGCCGACCAACAACTGACCCAGTTCAGCATCGCGCAGGCGCAGGTGGGCTACGCCGACCGCATTCTGCTGACCAAAACCGACGTGGCACCGGACTGCGAAGCGCTGATCCAACGCCTGCAGCAGATGAACGCCCGCGCACCGGTGTATAAAGTGACGCACGGCGAGATCGATCTCAGCGTGCTGTTCGACATCGAAGGCTTTGTGCTGAACGACAAGCTGACCCTGACGCCGCCGGCGCCGCTGTTTCGCCGCATTCCGCAAGCGCAGAACAACATTGGCTCGATCGTGGTGTACCACGACCAGCCGCTGGAGCTGATGCAGATTTCCGAAGTGATGGAGGGCCTGCTGCTGGAATACGCCGACAGTCTGCTGCGCTACAAGGGCATTTTGTCGATCAAGGACGAGCCGCGCCGGCTGTTATTCCAGGGCGTACAACGGCTGTATAACGCCGACTGGGATCGCGAGTGGCTGCCAGAGGAAGAGCGCCGCAGCACCTTGGTGTTTATTGGCGTGGATTTGCCGGAGGAGACGATCCGCCAGCGGTTTGCCGACCTGACATAACCTTAAGTTCACCAGGCTGCGCCTTTGCCTGCGCAGCCTAATCCCCCCTCATTCCTTCTGAAAATAAGGCCCCGCCGCTACCGAGTCCCGCAGGATCAGGCTAGCCGGGAAGGTGGGGCGCTTGCTCAGCTCGCCACCGTCCAGCATCGACACCAGCCGATTGATGGTTTCCTTGATCATCTCGGTCACCGGCATTTTCATGCTGGAGAGCGAGGGGATGGTATAAGGTGCCAGCGGGATGTCATCAAAACCTATCACCGAAACGGCGGACGGCACCGGGATCTGGCGCTCCGTCAACCGCTTGATGGCGCCGATAGCCATCTCGTCGTTGCTGGCGACAATGGCGCTGAAAGCGCAGCCGCTGGCCAGCAGCGTATCGACCGCCGCCATGCCGCTTTGCGCATTCCACTTCCCCTCGACAATCAGGGCGCTATTGACGGCGATACCCTGCTCCGCCAACGCGGCTTTATAGCCGGAAAGCCGCTCCAGCCCGGTGGGTGAATCCAGCGAGCCGGTGATGAAAGCGATATCGCGGTGCCCCTGTTCGATCAGGTGCCCCACCGCCGCCGCGCTGGTGGCGTGCTGATCGCTGAAGATGCAGTAGCTGTCGTTCAGCCTTAACCGACGATTGATCACCAGGATCGGCTGTTTGTGCTGGGAAATGATCTCGTCCATTTCCGCAATCGACAGAAAACGCGGGTAGATGATCACGCCGTCGCAGCGCAGATCCAGCAGGAATTGAATGGCGGCCTTTTCTTCTTCGGCGGTGTGCTTGCCGTCCGCCAGGATCAGTTGGCGGCCGTGCTCTTCCATGATGCGCGCCGACTGGAACATCAGCTCGCTGAAATAGTTGCCGCTGTACAGCGTGTTGGTGACCACCAGCCCGATGGTCTGAGTGGTTTTGGTGGCGAGGTTGCGCGCCAGCAGGTTGGGCCGATAGCCGGTTTCGGCGATGGCTTTCTCTACCCGTTCGCGCTTTTCCGGGCCCACGTAGCCGCTGCCGGATAACACGCGGGACACCGTCGCTTTCGAAACGCCGGCCCTTTTTGCCACCTCAAGTATTGTTGCCATCTCTGCGCCGTCAAAATCCAGGGTTCCGCGCAGTCTACCCAAGACGCCCCGGCTTTGAAATGTTTTCGCGCCTGCCGCTGCCGTCCCTTTCGGCCTTAAAGTGACTGACCTCACAAAATGAAAAACCAAAAAATCATAATTCTTGCCATAACAAAAACAGATCAGCATGATTTTGTGAAACCGGTTTCTTGTGGGCGTTTCATTGAGATGGAACGGCGGATCGCCCTGGTAGCGCAAATTCGCCTTTGGGCAATCCGAATTCATATCTAAGAGACGATATTCCATGCCGAAGAACTACACAGAGATCTCGCACGCCATCGTGGATGCGTTGGGCGGCCGCGCGAACATCGAAGCCGTTACGCACTGCATGACCCGCCTGCGATTCGTGGTGAAAGACAAGGCGCTGATCGACACGCCGAGACTCAAAGCGATTAGCGGCGTGATGGGCGTGGTGCACAGCGGCGAGCAGTGCCAGGTGATCATCGGCAACGAAGTGTCGAAAGCCTATCAGGCGGTGCTGGCGCTCGGCATGCCGGGCAACGCCCCCGCGGCCGCACCGGCAAAGCGCAAAATCACCCTGAAAGGCATTGGCGCCGGCATTCTCGACGCGCTGGTCGGCACCATGTCGCCGCTGATCCCGGCCATCATCGGCGGTTCGATGGTGAAGCTGCTGGCAATGATGCTGGATATGGCCGGCGTGTTCGACAAAGGCTCGTCGACGCTGATCATCCTCAACGTGATTGGCGACGGCGCGTTCTTCTTCCTGCCGGTGATGGTCGCCGCGTCTGCCGCCCTTAAATTCAAAACCAACATGTCGTTGGCGATCGCCATTGCCGGTGTGCTGTTGCATCCTAACTTTATCGATCTGATGGCCAAGGCGGCGCAGGGCCAGGCGGTGGAGTTCGCCTACATTCCGGTGACGGCGGTGAAATACACCTACACGGTGATCCCGGCGCTGGTGATGACCTGGATCCTGTCGTATATCGAGCGATGGGTCGATCGCATCACCCCGGCGGTGACCAAGAACTTCCTTAAGCCGATGCTGATTGTGCTGATCGCCGCGCCGATCGCGATTGTGTTGATCGGCCCGCTGGGCATCTGGATCGGTAGCGGTATCTCGGCGCTGGTGTACACCGTGCATGGCTATTTGGGCTGGCTTTCCGTCGCCATTATGGGGGCGATCTGGCCGCTGCTGGTGATGACCGGCATGCACCGCGTCTTCACCCCGACCATCATTCAGACCATCGCCGAAACCGGCAAAGAGGGCATGGTGATGCCTTCGGAGATTGGCGCCAACCTGTCGCTCGGCGGCTCTTCGCTGGCGGTGGCGTTCAAAACCAAGAACCGCGAGCTGCGCCAGACCGCCTTGGCCGCCGCCGCTTCCGCCATTGTGGCGGGGATTTCCGAACCGGCGCTGTACGGCGTGGCGGTGCGCCTCAAACGCCCATTAATCGCCAGCCTGATCAGCGGCTTTATCTGCGGCGCCGTCGCCGGCATTGGCGGATTAGCCAGCCATTCGATGGCTTCGCCCGGCCTGTTCACCAGCGTGCAATTCTTTGACCCGTCGAACCCAATGAGCATTGTCTGGGTCGGCGGCGTGATGGTGCTTTCCGTGGTGCTGTCTTTCGTGCTCACGCTGCTGTTGGGCTTCGAAGACATTCCGGAAAGCGAAGAGGCCCCAACGACAACCGCGCCTGCGGCCAATACCGCTAACGCTACCCACTGAGACAATTGAGGATTGCATGTCTGATTCAACTTTCCCGCAAGGGTTTTTATGGGGCGGCGCCCTGGCCGCCAACCAGTCTGAAGGGGGGTATCGCGAGGGCGGCAAAGGGCTGACCACGGTTGACATGATCCCGCATGGCCCCAACCGCATGCCGGTAAAGCTCGGCCTGGAGAAGCGCTTTACCCTGCGCGAAGACGAGTTTTACCCCAGCCACGACGCGATTGATTTTTACCACCGCTACCGCGACGACATTGCGCTGATGGCGGAGATGGGCTTTAGCGTATTCCGCACCTCCATCGCCTGGAGCCGGATTTACCCGAACGGCGACGAGCTGACGCCCAACCCGGAAGGCATCGCCTTCTACCGCAGCCTGTTCGAAGAGTGCCGCAAATACGGCATCGAGCCGCTGGTGACGCTGTGCCATTTCGATGTGCCGATGCACCTGGTGACCGAGTACGGCTCCTGGCGCAGCCGCAAAATGGTGGAGTTTTTCACCCGCTATGCCCGCACCTGCTTCGAAGCCTTCGACGGGTTGGTGAAGTATTGGCTCACCTTCAACGAGATCAACATTGTGCTGCACAGCCCGTTCTCCGGCGCAGGGTTGGTGTTTGAGGCGGACGAGAACCCCGAGCAGGTAAAATACCAGGCCGTGCACCACGAACTAATTGCCAGCGCACTGGCGACCCGCATCGCCCACCAGGTGAACCCCGCCAACCAGGTGGGCTGCATGCTGGCGGGCGGCAATTTTTACCCCTGGTCCAGCAAGCCGGAAGACGTGTGGGCCGCGCTGGAGAAAGACCGCGAGAACCTGTTCTTTATCGACGTGCAGGCCCGCGGTGCCTACCCTGCTTACTCTGCCAGAGTGTTCCGTGAGAAAAGCGTGAGTATCGTGATGGAGGAAGGCGACGCCGAGATCCTGAAGAATACCGTCGATTTTGTCTCCTTTAGCTATTACGCTTCGCGCTGCGCGTCTGCCGATATGAACGACAACAACAGCAGCGCCGCCAACGTGGTGAAATCCCTGACCAACCCGCATATTCCGCGCAGCGACTGGGGCTGGGGCATCGATCCGTTGGGTTTGCGCATCACCATGAACATGATGTACGACCGCTACCAAAAGCCACTGTTCCTGGTGGAAAACGGCCTAGGCGCACACGACGAGTTCAATGCCGACGGCGAGATAGCCGACGATTACCGCATCAGCTACCTGCGGGAGCACATCCGCGCAATGGCCGACGCCATCGCCGACGGCGTGCCGGTGATGGGCTACACCATCTGGGGCTGCATTGACCTGGTAGCGGCATCGACCGGCGAAATGAGCAAACGCTACGGCCTGGTTTATGTCGACCGCGACGACAGCGGCAACGGCACCCTCGCCCGCACGCGCAAGAAATCTTTCTGGTGGTACAAAACCGTCATAGCCAGTAATGGGGCCGATTTGGGGTGATGGGTTCGTAAGTTCATCGAATAAGGCTGCAGATTTACAGCCTTATTCATTTGGTGGGGAGTTGGCTCTAGTGTTTTGAGGTAGTATGACCGCTCAACCTTGCCGCAGATTACGTCGTAAGCTCAGACTCACCCCTTCTGCTGCTGGATCATTTCTTTGAGTTCATCAATAGAGAGGGTTCTATCTTTTTTACGATGGATGATACTGTGGCAATTAGCGCAGACCGGCACCAAATCTGTAGCTGGATTAACGGGTTTCTCACCGCCAAGCTCCGAGACCGGCAACAAATGATGGATGTGGATAAATCCCTCTGCATACTCACCATAAAATGCCTTGAAGTTGAAACCGCAGACGCAACATGTAGTGCCATGTAATTTCACTGCTTGGTTTTTTAACAGTGGCTTACGTTCGTACTTGGTCGTGAAGTAGCTGATTTTTGCACCTTCAAGATGGGTTGCTTCGGACTCAAAACTGTCGTTGTAATCCCCTTCCTCTTCCACCGCCTTCTCTTCCGGAACTACTACCGCACCCCGCTCCGCATGCTCGACTATCGCTTCAAATATTTCTTCGGTTATGGGGCGTACGCCATCGTACCAGTAGTTTGATTCGCGATTAGAAGGAATAGACTCAAAGTAGTTTTCACCCTTCTTTGCCAACACAGCCTCAGTGAATGGCTGAAAGTCCGTCACCACAGCATATAAATCGCTACGTTTTGCGTTGGGATCAGGATAAACACTACTAATGGTGGCTATCGCAAAATAGTGCGGTTTATCAGAAAGCCGTAGCGGCCGGTAACTCCGGTCCTTAATCTGGCCTTTGTAGTAGACAACGCGAGTTCCAGGTATGAGCATTTTTGCGTAACGCTTAGGGAAGTGATATTCCTCACCAGGCTTATCATTCCACTTGGATTTGTCCATCTCTGCAATTACGGCATACAGCATACGAATACTCACAGCAAAAAAATAATTTCAGTGAATATATCGCAACCTATTAATTTTGCAAATGAGTTGGATGTTTACAATAGATTATTGTGTTCATTCTTTGACGATGATGATGTTAGAAATTAATTGCTGCGATCTTGATTCCAATATTGGCAGTAATCACCTGTAATTTTAAACAGTCTATTTTATCGCCAAGAGCACAACGATATAATTTTGCTCGCTGCGGCAAAATCCGTCGCCGGAGTTAGCGTTCCGAACACATACACTAAGCAGCATTATGTATATAATGCTGGGGCCTCGAACATCCAGAATCATGGTGGCCCAGGCGGAGGCTTCGCAAGAAGCGCCGGTTTCCTTAGTGTCCGGTAACGCTAACTTCGTTTGGGCTACCACCATGGGTTTAGCGTCACATGGTAGTAGCGGCACACCACACTAAGGAGAACAACCACATGGAAAACACTTTCACGTCAGAACCCTCCACTAACACCATCGCTCTCTATCGCGAACTGTTTAGCCAGATCGATCTTCATGAACTTACTTCCACACAGCTTCTCGACCTTGCTGCGCTTTCAGCGGAACATGTGGAAGGTCTTTGTCATGGGCTGATACTTTTGGGTGACTTGTTGAGAAAAGAACAGAAAGATAATGATTGGGAGCAATTCGAGCGATATCTGAGTTCTACTGCTCATTTAGTGTCTGTATTATTTGATATTTACGAAAGATCATTGAGTGAGTTGGATAACTCCGCGTACTAAAAAACACGTATCACAAATTACGTTAATAAATAAAAAATGAAGCAGAATCCTATCGATACTCCTGCTTCATTTCTAAAATTGATGATAGTAATGAGTTTAAATAACCTCCAACTACAGTCCCTTATAAAAACCACTTAGATATATATCCTCTTTTATAACGTTCATTTAACTCTCTAGCGAACACTTCATTCACTTTATTGAACAATTCAATTTCAGTATCAAAAATCATCTTTTCATTACCACCTAAGTCATAATAATATTTAGATAATGGCATAGCGACATCATTCATATCATGTAAAACACGTTTCATTCTACTTTCATCTTCATAGAAATCAAAAAACTCACGTGACAGTTTCGCATACCTATCCATTAACCCCTCTTTTCCCGGCATTAACACACTACGCTCTTGATATAGTTTGTTTATTTTTTTATTCTCATTAATTACTATCTTTATATAATCATTATATACTCCAAACACTATAGACATCTCATTATATCTTTGCCGTAATTCTGAAAAACATTTTGATTGATTAACTTTCAACACTTCAAGTTGCGAGACACTTTCAGTAAAATTTTCGATTATAGACTTAGATAAAATTGCTTGTGGGTAAGTAATTTTACTCCAATCCATCTGGCTAACCTTAACTATCTCATCGGAAAAACTTTGGCTAGCACCAGAAATATAGTAATACTTATTAATAAGCTTACTATGAATATCTTGACAGTTAGCTTGGGACGCTATCATTGGTCTATAATAATCATCAAGAATTTCTTTGCGTGATGTCATATCATTTTTATAAGTCTCTATAACACCCGAAAAAAACAATGTTCCTAAAATCATAGGGAACACTGTAGTTATACAAGTCTTATAAAATAAGTTAATAAACCTGTTCATTACAGCCTCACTGAATACTCATGATTTCCATTTATAGTTAAATAACAACAGAAAATAAATATTATAATTATAACTCTTCTTACATTAAGTAAGAAGAGTCTAGTCCGCCTCTATGAGTAATATTAACTTTCCATCTGCCGTTCAAAAGCTTGAGTCACCAATGCCATTATATAAGGTAAATCTTCTTTATTTTCAAAAGCGACCTCTACATCACCGTTTCCCCACCGGCCTAACTTCGTCACGTCACGACTCAAACCGCGAGGATCCTCGAGCTCTGCAATAGGAATATTTAGTGACAGTAATAGACGCTTAGCCTGAGGAATAACATCCACAAAATTCACCTCGGCTTTATAAGCAATATAGAGTTTAAGGAACACTTCAGATACACAAGGATCAAGTGCTAATACTGCTTTTCGGAATGCCTCAAAAAGCACATTTACTTGTTCTTTCGCTAAGTGTGGATGATCTTCAATACTGTACGAACGACTGATTTCATCTTCAGGTTTATACGCGTTAAGAACCTCAACGGGCAGATTCACTGCTGGCCATACAATACTGGCTTTCTCAGCCATCACTTTTGCTCGAGCTTGAATTGCAGGCTCATCCCAGTTTTCTACAATCGATAATCCTTCATTTAAGCGAAGTGGGCTATGCTTAAATCCACCATCCATGTCGCGCTTATCAGCAAAAGATTTATTACTATACTCAGAGTTATAACCAGTCAATGTTAAGTTACCTAACGTATGGCGCCAAGTTTCCCACACACGTTGCCATTCGGTACCGAGCGTCTTCTGCCATACTAAAGGTACTTTCTCCACATTATTATCACACTGAGGCATGATATGTTCGATGGTATATTCATCGACATGAACACGCTCTTTGTGATTAAAATTCTCAAATTTTTTCAGCCAATAACTACGGCTTCTAAAATTATACAGATCGCGATGAGTTATTTCTCGCTTAAACTCGTCATCATTAGGAAAACGACGATATGAAGGTAGCATCATAAATGCTGCTTGAACACTTTCCAGATAGCGATCTTTTTTGAAACTTTTACTGAGACCGGCAAAGGTTTTATTCATCGAGTTGGTAGGAATAGCACATACTGCCCGACGGAAAACATAGCTTTCTATTAAGCGTAAAACAGCAACGAACTCAGAATGTTGTAGCTTTTCATTCTGGTAATCATTATACAGTTCTAAAATAAGTGGATATGCCACGTCCATACGCAGTTCACGGATGTCCTGGAATACCTCTCTTAGTTTTTTGTCTTTTTCTACCCCGAGTACAATGGCGCAATAATACACCGCATATTGGTAAATATCAGCAACAACGGAATCAACTGACTGTTTGCTCCGGTAGAAATGTTGCTTGAATGTCTCATAAACGTCGTCAACCTTCGGGATCTCGCCGGTTTTAACCGTTAAATAATGACGCATGAAGAAATCAAACTGTTCAGAGTAAGCCTCTTGGCCAAAAAGCAGTTCCATTTTTCGCCAGTAGTCGTTATACAGCTCAGTTTGACGTTCGTTATCCAGCCCCATTAAAATGTAGTTTCTGATCAAATCAGCCTGGCTCAACTTCTTCCCTGTTGAGTTCATACTCTCAAAAATCAACTGTGGATTGTCATAACCACGCTGCAATGAAATATCAACCACAATAAGCTTGTTAAGCCCTTTACATACTGTTTCCTGTAACTCTTTATTTTTCAGTTTATCTTGGAAAAACTCAAAATTCTCTTTAATCCTGATCGAGTAAGCTTCCGGCTGCGATTTCCTGTCAACAATAGCGCGTAATGTTGCATTATCCGTTTGAGACAACACTAATTTATAACGTTTTTCGCCAGACAATAACGGGTTGGTCAAATAAAATCCGCGTAATTGTTCCTGATTAAACCCCTCGATAAACTCGTCTTGTCCTACAGCCTCAGCTAAGGCTGCGATTAACAAAGAGGCGGTAGTAACACGCTGTTGCCCATCGATTATGAGTAACGGAGACTGTGACGTAACAGAATAAAGGCCATGCTCAATATACACTACTGAACCGATAAAATGACCGTTATTACTTTCATCTTTACCACAGCGAATAATATCGTCCCATAACTGCTCACACTCTTTCAAACCCCAAGAATAAAGACGCTGATAGATAGGTATAACTAACTGCGGGGCTGTGCGTAGAAAATCGAGTAATTTTGCTTCTTTGGCTTTCATCCTGATTATTCTCTTTTTGATATCCTGATTACATGCACGCCAGTGCAAATGTGCACCTACTGACGCCACTTGAACTGGGCCTTATTCAAGGGTTGATCAGGCAAGGAAAACAATCAAGAGGTAAACATCACAAACATTACATAGCTTTATGTTTTTGATTAAAAAAACCGCAGGCAACATGGCCTGCTATCCGCGGATTTTTACAATGCCTAAGATAATTGTCTCGCATCTATCCCCATTTTAGGCGGCAATCAGTTACATATGAAACTTCATGCAAAACCTCAATGTGATAAATCAACCATGCAGATACTTCTTAAAGTTCTCCGCCTGCTCCAGTACGCTTTTATAGACCTCATCATTGGCCACAGGAGGGAAGCCAAAGCGGTGTAGCAGCAGGATAAGATCTACTTTCAGCTTAGCCTTGATATCGTCACGGTTGCTCCAGTCCGGATACTGGGCACTGTCGTCAACAATCACCTTCATCTCTTTGGCTAAAGCCAGCATCTTATCCTTGTCATAGGTGAACTCATATTTCTCACACATATGCAACAAAATATCCAGGAAGGCCTTCTCCTCCATGTCGATGCCAATATCAGCAAACGACATCATCTCGGTCTTAATGTCGTAGATCATGTCGGCCATCTGCTGGGTGAAAGTATCGAACTCTTCCCCGTTAAGCACATCGTTCTCTTTACGCTGATTGTACTGTTCTACCAATGCTTGGAAACGCTTGGAGAAATTGATCCCCTGAAGCTGATTCATCTTTTGAAAATCGCTGATGGCTTTTGCCAACATTTTTTGCAGTAGTTGCATCCGGGTATTGGGTAACTTGATCTTACTAATGCGAGCCATGTACTCGTCATCAAATATGTCGATGGTCTCAGCTTTATCTTCGCCTAAGGTGAAGATCTCCTCTACCCCTTCAGCCTTGAGCGCTTCGGCAACCATCTCACGCACTCTCTGGTTCATCTGCGCAGTGTCGGGTGCATCGCCCTTAGTCAGCTTGTAGACAATAGAACGCACGGCCAGATAGAAATGAATTCGCTCACGCTCATCCTGGGTGACTTTCTCACTGCCAACGCAGATGTCATAGGCAGCTTTCAGGCGTTTCACCAATCCCATAAATCGCAGCTCAATCTTCTTAGTCTGCAGAACAAACTCGGCAGCTCGGTTGAGGCATGCCAGCTGTAGTGTAGGTGTGCCAGAGAAGTAATCGCTGCTGTCAAAGTTATGCAATAACTGAGTAAGCAGATGCAGGTGATTACGCACCTCAATCAGTGACTGCTGGATATCTTCAAAGTTGGATTTATCAGCCTTCGAATACATAGCTAACGCCATATTCATCCGGCTTTTGATGCCGATGTAATCGACCACAAGCCCCTTCTCTTTGCCCTCAAAGCGGCGGTTTACCCGCGAGATAGTTTGGATAAGATTATGCTTTTGCAGTGGCTTATCGATATAAATGGTATCAAGTTCGGGCACGTCAAAACCGGTTAGCCACATGTCGACCACGATGGCAATTTTGAAGTTGGACTTAGGGTTCTTGAACTGTTTGTCTAGCTCACGGCGGTACTCCTTAGTACCGAGCAAGTTATACATAGCCTCATCATCATCCTGGCCTCGGGTCATGACCATGTTGACCAGAGGAAGACTCATCAATTCTTTTTTCTCTTGCTCGGTAAGGGTGGCACCATCTATAGCCTGTTTCGCCTCAAACCAATCCGGGCGCTGTAGCTTCAAACTCTTATAGAAATCGTAAGCAATCTCGCGGCTAGCACAGACAAACATCGCCTTGCCTTTGATGGTCGAACCTTCCGTCACCCGTTTTTCGTAATGCTGGGCGAAATCCTTAGCCAATGCCTCGATGCGATCCGGATCGCCCAGGATGGAATTCATATTGGCCGTGGTTTTCTTGCTCTCTTCAATCTGGTGTTCACTGGCACCCAGTTTTTCGCATTCTTGATAGTACTGCTCGATCTCTTCCAGCTTACTGTTATCAAGCACCACTTTGGCGGCTCGTCCTTCATAAACAATCCGCACCGTGATTTCATCGTTAACCGACTCGGTCATGGTGTAGCTATCGATGGTAGGACCGAACACATCCAGGGTGGCATCGATAGGGGTGCCGGTAAAACCAACATAGGTCGCGTTAGGCAGCGAGTCGTGTAGATACTTAGCAAAACCGTAGGTCTTTTTGACCGTTCCGCTTTCAGCATCGATGCTAATCTTCAGGTCGAGGTTGATCTGGCTGCGGTGGGCTTCGTCGGAAATACAGATGATATTGCTGCGATTGGAGAGCAGTTGAATATCTTCAGTAAACTTGTGAATGGTGGTCAGGAATACCCCGCCGCTAGCGCATCCGGCCAGCTTGTCTCGCAGATCCTGACGGCTGGTGACTGGTTCAATCACCGCATCGCCGATAAAAGCAGTAGCATTGCAGAATTGCTTCGCGAGCTGTTCATCAAGATCGGTGCGGTCGGTAATCAGAACAATGGTCGGGCTGGCAAAATCGACGCTCTTCATCAGCAGGCGGGCCAAGAACTGCATGGTGTAGCTCTTGCCGCAGCCAGTAGCACCAAAGTAGGTTCCCCCTTTACCGGTGCCACCGATATTCTCGCCGTTGGCCGCTATCTGCTTGCGCTCTTTTTTAATGTTGTAGTAAAGCTTGCGGGCGGCGTAATACTGCGGATAGCGACAGCAGATCTTCACTTCCTGTTTGCTGGTGTCTGGGAAGAAAATGAAGTTCTTCAACACGTCCAGCAAACGGACCGGATGGAATAGCCCTTGGATCAGAGTGTAAAGACCATTGATACCATCTTGCTCGGTGGATTCATTACCGTTCACCTTGCGCCAAGCGTAGTAAAACTCGTATGGAGCAAACAGGTTTCCCAGCTTATTGTTCACCCCGTCACTAAGAATACACAACGCGTTATAGACGAATAGCTTAGGAATATCACGCTTGTAACGCACACAAAGTTGGCGCCAGGCATCATAGGTAGTGGCCTCTTCTTCACGTACCGCCGATTTAAACTCGAAGACTACCAGCGGCAGGCCGTTCACATACAAGATGCCATCGGGGATACGCAGTTGCAGTCCGCCGTCCCGGGGCTGGCCTTCTATCTCCAGTTGATTAACCAACCGGTAGATATTATTGCCCACCTCGGCAATCTCTTCGCCATGCCCTGTAAATAAGCTGGCTAACTGCTCTGACAAGGTGCTGGTATCCATCAGCTCGATATAGAGGTCTTTCTTATTACGATCTTCTCGTTTAAGTAAAAAGCCGTTGCTGAGCCAGTGGCAGAAGGTTTTATTGCTCTGATAGAGATCGCTGGCAGGAAGCGTCTGCAACTGATGGAGGATGTGAGAAATCTCCCCTTCCGTGATCCCCTCAACCTGATACTGGTTGGCCAGATACTGGCGCAGGTCATCTGTAATCAGCACCTCACTTTTCTCTTTGCGCGGCACATTGCTACCGACAAAATGAGGGTAACAGGGTTGGCCTTCCGCATTCGAGTGCTGTCCCAGTAGGGAGATAATGGCCTGTTCCAGCTTCGCTTCCGTGAAAATATGGCTCATGGCAATGGCTTCTTGTCTTGTTGTTGTCAGTGTGACCGAGCAGGTAATAACCGCCTCACCATAAATAAACCGTGTGGTGGTCGGATGGTTTATGCCAATACTTCGTCTGCGGTGTTGACCTCACTATCGCTAAGGCGCAGTTCACCGGAGATTAGTTTGGGGAGCAGTGTGTCGCGAAGCCTATTTAACGAAATACTTTCGTTTGTATTCTGTTTTAACTTCTTAAAAGAAGGTAAAACTAGACTGGCAAAACTATTCATTACTTCGATGGGTGGAACTGCGATCTGATAGTTATCAAAGCAACCATTTTGTACTCGCTGGCGTCCCGATGAACCAACCATACTTTGCATAACATGTTGTCTAAATTGTTCATGTCGAGCTAAACAAGCAATATATGAGTAATGTATATTTTTATTACCTCGAAGAATGATGAATTCTGTTGAGCCAAAACCTGCTTCTTTATCGGACAAAAAGTCGACTATACCCGTTTTACCGTTCTGTAAACATGGTGTTATACGGGCGACTAATACATCATCTTGCTTGAATTTCATCCCACCAGTAAAAGGTTTTTCGATGACCTCTTCTATCGAATAACCAGTTGTGGGAAGAGCTTTCATATCGACAAATTTTGCAATAGCATTTTTAGCCAAACTCACTTTTGGGTTAATAGAAATAGCCTCAGACACACATTTAACCGACCACCCCTCCGGCACCCAGCCACTAAGGCCAAGTGAAGGCTCCGAGCATTCCTCAAAAGCTGCAGGGAATAGCTGGCGGATATCTTCCGATAAGGGTTTGAAGTCGGCACTTTCCCGCACCGCTTTGCGGGCCTCAGCACGGCGCAGCAACTCATCAGAGAACTCTAAATCCTGCTCGAAAAACCCTGAATCCAAGGCGTTATCGACCACGGGGTCAAAATCTATAAACCATGATTTAAACAGCGCTTGTGCCATTTTCTCTAGGGTTTGGTTGATTTGGTAGTTGAGGGTTATTTTGTTCTTGATCGCACTCAAATGAGAAGCAATTCGTAGCTCACTTTTAAACCAACGAGGGATTTCAAAAACTTTTAATACCGGAATTCGAATATTGCTAACAGTCGTGCCGGTACCTTCATTCCAAGAAATTTGATGTTGAACAAATGGAGATTGAAGTGCCCAGAACAAGTATTCTCCAGATACTCCATTTTTTGGCCTCAATAAAACCTGTCGTTGTCCCAAACAGCATTGGAGTCCTTCAGGAATAAGGCAAACCTCCCCCATAGGTGCTTCACGAGTAAAGACAATATCGCCAGCTTTTGGGACCGCACGCTTTATTCTGCTTTTATAACCATTTTCATCAGTGAAGCTTGGAGATGATAGATCGAGAGAACCGTTCCTAATATTTTGGTTACGCAGAACGATATAACCTGAGTCAGTCCATTCTGGGGTTGAATGAGGGCAATCCACTATTAATTCACATAGATCGACTAACTTCGTCGTAACTAATTGCTTACTCCCCATAACCCAGTTCCTCCATAATGGTGCGGAGCGCCTGATCCAGCGTTGTCGCTTCATCCAACTGCCGATAAAGCGTTTGGGTCAGCTCCTGCATCTTGGTTTCGAAAGCAATCCCATCATCTTCCACATCTGCAGCTCCGACATAGCGGCCTGGAGTGAGGACAAAGTCGTTAGCTTGTATTGCATCAAGGGTCGCGACCTTACAGAAACCTGCTTGGTCTTGGTATTGCTCGACACTGATTTCCTTAGCTTTTATGCGACGCTTGAGTTCGCTCTCGCTGCTGCGCCAGGCGTGGAAAGTATCAGCGATGGTAGCGATATCCTCTTTAGTCAGCTCTTTTTGGGTACGGCTTACCATAGTGCCCAGATTGCGGGCATCGATAAACAGAGTCTCACCGCGACGATCACGGTAACCATATTGAGGATTGGCTTGTTTACTTTTGCTGATAAACCACAGGCAAACCGGGATTTGGGTGGTGAAGAACAGCTGCCCCGGCAAGGCAATCATGCATTCGATGCGGTCATCTTCAATCAGCTTTTGACGGATTTCGCCTTCACCGCTGGTATTCGAGCTCATCGAGCCATTGGCCAGCACAAAGCCCGCAGTGCCGTCTTCGCTCAGCTTGGAGAGCATGTGCAGGATCCAAGCATAGTTAGCGTTGCCGGTTGGAGGAGTGCGAAAACCTGCAAAGCGTGGATCGTTGGTGAGCTCCGCCTCGTTGCGCCAGTCCTTCAGGTTAAATGGCGGGTTAGCCATGATGAAATCGGCTTTGAGATCTGGATGCTGATCGGCAAAGAAAGTATCAGCCGGACGCTCTCCCAAATTGCCCGAAAGCCCGCGCACCGCCAAGTTCATCTTGGCCAACTTATAGGTTGTACTGGTAAGCTCTTGGCCGTAAATAGCGATGTCCTTACTCTTACCTTGATGGCTTTCAACAAATTTGAGGGACTGCACAAACATACCGCCTGAACCACAGCAAGGGTCATAGATCTTGCCTTGATAGGGTTCAAGCATTTCAGCGAGCAGGGTCACCACTGCTTTCGGGGTATAGAATTCACCACCGCCTTTGCCTTCGCTGGCGGCAAACTTGCCAAGAAAATACTCGTAGACGCGGCCAACGAGGTCCTCTTCTGTCAGATCGCATTCGTTGGCGAGGGTGTCGATATTCTCAATACTATCGATGAGAGAAGCGAGTCTTTTCACCTCTAATCCCTGACGGGAGAAGTAGTTATCCGGCAGGGCACCTGTCAGCGACGCATTGCGTTTCTCTATTGTAGAAAGGGCCGTGTCGATAATCACCGCGATGTCATCTTGCTTAGCTCGGGCTTTGACGTAAGACCAGCGGGCTTCTGGTGGCAGGAAGAAGACATTGTCCTGCTGATAGAAGACATCCATATCGACAAAGGCTTCTTGACCGTTGGCGATCAGTTGCTTGCGCTTGGCTTCGAACTTGTCGCTGATAAATTTCAGGAATACCAGACTCAACACTACGTGCTTGTATTCGGAGGATTCCACGCTGCCACGTAGCTGGTTGGCGGTATCCCAAAGTGTTTCTTCGAAGCCTTTGCCAGCTTTCTTGGTTGGTGATTTAGCCATGTAAATGCGTTCTCTTTTTCTTATGAAAATAGTTGGGTTCCCGTACCTAAGGTCTAAGCCTCGATGAGCAGATATGCCATCATGGATTAATTTCCATACGGGTAGGCGACAATGTATGCAAAGTTATATTGACCGGGATTATCTCATAAAATCAGCCTAACTTAATTGTCCGTGGCCAAAATGGGTGCAAGTTTGATGTCTGGAGTCCCTCGTGCTCGTAGCCTATAGCTTGAGCATAGGGGGTAAGTAGAGTGTGTGTAGGCACACCACGCGTAGCTTTTCCATGCTCACCACTCCTGATCCCAGGTCTTGGGATCTACCGGCTTGCCACGCGGGGTGACCTGTAGCTCCAGGTCCAGCGCAGCAAGCAGTTTGAACAACGTCTCCAGCCGGGTGCCGTCCGGGTTGTTTTCAAACGCGGAAACCGTCGCCTGTTTTAACCCAACGCTGTCAGCGGTTTTGCTTTGGCTCTGGTTACGCTTTTTACGCTCGTTGCGTAATGTATGCGCCAGCATCTGTGCCGAGGTGATTTTCATTTTATCCTCCCAAGCGGATGAAATGAGTATTATCCCCTATAACGGATAAAGCAAATATTATCCTCTATAGAGGATAGATGCCCTCGCCATATCGTGGGATCTGCTATGGCTTTTAGTGAGTATCAAAAGCGGACATGATTATTTAGACCTGCCCCTAAAAAAATCCACGCCGAAACGTGGATTGAATTTGATAGCCAAGGCCAAGGATCACTTTATTCGAAGTGAACTGCGGGGTTATCCGCCAGTGACACGAAATTCTTCGTATTTTTATCCAGCGTACGGATCTCGCCACTTTCGATGTCGTACACCCAGCCGTGCAGACGCAGGCCGTTGTTGCGCAGGCCCACGGCAACGGACGGGTGAGTCTTAATATTATTTAGCTGGGCGATGACGTTCTCTTCGACCATAGCGTTAACTTTGTCGATTTCGTTATCCCACGTTTTCTTCTCTACCACCGCTTTGGCCGCGTCCGCATAGTGCAGCCAGTGGGCCACTGCCGGCATCGGATCAAGGCACTGGCAAGAGGCTATCGCCTTCATGGCGCCGCAGTTCGAGTGGCCGCAAATCACGATATCCGTGACGCCCAATGCCACAACCGCGTATTCAATGGTCGCCGACACCCCGCCCGGCTCCGGGCCAAAGGAAGGAACGATGTTGCCTGCGTTACGGATAACGAAAAGCTGCCCCGGGTCTTGCTGAGTCACAAGCTCGGGTACCAGGCGGCTGTCAGAACACGAAATAAAAAGCGCTTTAGGGTTCTGGCTGGAAGCAAGGCTGCGGAAGAGTTCCTTACGCTGTGGGAAAATCTCTTTCTGGAAGCTGAGGAAACCTTCAATGATATGTTGCATAACACGCTCTCTGGATCGGTAGTATCGATAACATGATAATCATCACTCCCGGTTAGTCCAGTATCTCTTGGATAGAAATGAGCGTTCAGCGGACTGCGAGGCGTGCCTGCAAAAGTGCCAATGACGAGGTGCGGCAACGCGGTTAAATTGGGGATAACCGCTTTCTGCGCATTCTTTAATTGAGGGGGTGACCGTGAACTCCCCCCACTTATTGAGCACGGATAGGTCGTTGCCCCTACCTTAATGGGTATATAACTACTGATTCAATTCCTGTAGCAGCCTGGTGTTGATATACAGCTTTTCACGGCCAACTCTCATTTCCTCCAGAATACCAATTTCTACCAGTTGCTTAAGATACGTTGATGCCGTCTGGCGCTTGGCTACGCCGCGTTCCACAAGGTTATCGATCCGGCAATACGGCTGCGCAAAAAGCGTCTGGATAAGTTCATGGGTGTAAATTTTCGGCAGCTTCTGGCGCACATATTCTGTGGTTTCTGCCATCAATGCCCGCACAATCGATATCTTGTCAGTCGTCCACCGAGACGTGTTCTCTACCGCCTCCAGCATAAACAAGATCCATGATTCCCAATCCCCCTCTTCTGTCACCCTGCGCAGGAGCATGTAGTAATCGTCACGCCGCTCCAGGATGAAGTGAGATAAATACAGAATAGGCAGCGAAAGCAGCCCAGTCTGAATCAAATACAAGATATTCAGGATACGGCCCGTTCGCCCGTTCCCGTCAGGAAAGGGATGAATGCACTCAAACTGATAGTGCGCAATAGCCATTTTTACTAGTGGATCTAAATCATCATCGCCGTGTATGAATCGCTCCCAATTCGCCAGTAAGTTACGAATAGCGTCTTCACCCACGGGGGGGGTGTACACCGCGTTTTTGTTCTGATCGCGCAATACCGTACCCGGCGTTTTCCTGATATCGGTTTGCACTGCGCGTAATTTGGTACAGAGAGTTATCGCGGTGTTTGTACAGAGCGGATAAGCCTCAAGGTGGGTGTAGCCATCATAAAGTGCTGTACGATAGCGCAGCGCTTCCTTGGTGGCCGGATCTGCACCATCTGCGCGATCTGCATACTGGAAGAGCCGATCGCTGGTAGTCACGATATTCTCAATGCGCGAAGAGTCTTTCGCTTCCAGCATAGGAAGGATATTTATCAGCAAACCTTGATCGGGGATCAGCTCACCTGCAGTTTTCAACTCTGCGATCGCTGCGCGCGCACTTATGCACGCTTTGAGTACATTACGCGTTTCAACACGCTCCAGATCGGGCGGCAGTATCGGCAAATCGTTGTAAGGAGTTTCTGGATCCCAGTTCATATGTTTATAAAAACCGTTTTCATCGACATATAGCCATCTTATGTCGATGCCATAAACATGTCACGCCATCATGTTTAAAAAATTGCATTTTATCGACATATCACCGGAACCTGTCGATACCCTGGATCTATCCCAGCCATATGTTTAAAAAAACGAATTTCATCGACACAGAGTCGGAATATGCCGCTGTCATAAATACGTTGGGGGATTAGGTTTAAAAAGGTCATTTTTATCGACCTATCTGGATATGCAGCGTAGCTTGCCTGCATAAATTGATTGCACTGCCGAGAGTTTTCCTGCCCGTTGGGTTAACTCACTATAAAAATCAGGGCATGGCCCGGGTGGATATCTTCGATTACATTGAAGTGTGCTACAGCCGTACCCGGCACCACAGCCATCTCGGTGGCGTCAGCCCTGAGGCCTTCAAAAAGGCCTCGCCGCGAGGACAGAAACTGTCTACCGGAACGGGGGCACTCCACCATGCCAAATCCCAGGCACAAAAAAACCACCTCTCGGTGGCTTCTTGTTCGCGCTGTACTAATGGTGCCGAAGGCCGGACTCGAACCGGCACGTATCTCTACGGTTGATTTTGAATCAACTGCGTCTACCGATTTCGCCACTTCGGCACTGCAAGTAGTATGCGGAAAACGGGTGCATTATACCTTTCAGCGATCCACGTGCAACACTTATCCGTTGTTCAATGAGTTAAGTGCTGAAAAAATCGTCGCCGGGGTCACGTTGGGTTCATTATTTGGGCGAAGTAAGGCGTGTCTATCGGGGATAATTGTGGCATAGGGCACTGGCGCAGCATGCAGCGCCCCTACGGATGACACCGGCGATACTTGCGGCAAACGGCACGGGCGCAGCGTGCAGCGCCCCTACGGAAGACATCGGCGATACTTGCGGCAAACGGCACGGGCGCA
Organism: Serratia sp. OS31; assembly: GCF_014164835.1. NCBI lineage: Bacteria > Pseudomonadati > Pseudomonadota > Gammaproteobacteria > Enterobacterales > Yersiniaceae > Serratia > Serratia sp. OS31. Next base: position 199,981 of record NZ_JACJFQ010000001.1, read on the forward strand.
GCGTGCAGCGCCCCCACGGATGATATCGACGATAATGTGCACCTGTGCATAGCGATATCAGTATCAGCGCGCTACAGGGCCCCAGAAACAAAAAAGGCGTAACCGCATGGCTACGCCTTTTTAAATCGTCTGTCATGCCGCTACTTGCGCTTTAGCAGCATATACACGCTGATCAGCAGGAACAGCATGCTTGGCAGCAACGCGCCCAGTACCGGCGGCATGTTGTACACCAGGCTCAGCGGGCCGAATATCTGGTCCAGCACGTAGAACAGGAAGCCGAAGCTGATACCGGTCACCACACGCACGCCCATCGGCACGCTGCGCAGCGGCCCGAAGATGAACGACAGCGCCATCAGCATCATCACCGCGACGGAAAGCGGCGAGAACACTTTGCTCCACATGTTCAGCTGGTAGCGGTTGGCTTCCTGACCACTCTGTTTCAGGTACTTCACGTAGTTGTGCAGGCCGCTGATCGAAAGCGAGGTTGGGTCCAGCGCCACCACGCCCAGTTTGTCCGGAGTCAGGTTGGTTTTCCATTCGCCGGTCAGCGTCTGGGTGCCGGTCACCTGCTTTTCATTGGTCAGGTCGGAGGTATCCACCTGCGAAAGCTTCCACACGCCGTCTTCAAAGCTGGCGGTGGCGGCATAGCGCACCGTCTCCAGCCTGCGCTGGTCGTTGAAGTGGTAGATGTTGACACCGGAAAGCTCTTTCTCGCCCGCCACGCGCTCAATGTAGATGAAGTCGTTGCCGTCCTTCGCCCACAGGCCGTTCTTAGTGGAAAGCAGCGAGCCGCCGTACATCTGCTGCGCGCGGTAGTTGCGTGCCATCTGGTCGCCCTGCGGTGCCACCCACTCGCCAATCGCCATGGTCAACAGCACCAGCGGGATAGCGGTTTTCATCACCGAACCGGCGATCTGCATGCGGGTAAAGCCGGAAGCCTGCATCACCACCAGTTCACTGCGCGTCGCCAGTTGGCCCAGCCCGAGCAGTGCGCCCAGCAACGCGGCCATCGGGAAGAAGATCTCGATGTCTTTCGGTACGCTCAGCAGGGTAAACATCCCGGCGCTCAGCGCCGTGTACTCGCCCTGGCCCACTTTACGCAGTTGGTCGACGAACTTGATGATGCCGGAAAGCGACACCAGCATGAACAACGTCATGATGATGGTGTTGAAAATCGTCTTACCGATATATCGGTCTAAAACGCCAAACATCAGGCCGCTCCTCTCAGGCGTGCACGCAGCTTACGCATCGGCACCGTATCCCACAGGTTTAGCGCCAGCGCGATCGCAAAGTACCCCGCGTTGACCACCCAAAGCCATATCATCGGGTCCAGTTTGCCCTTGCCGCCGTTGGAACGCAGCGACGTCTGCAGCAGGAAGAAAATCAAATACAGCAGGATGGCCGGCAGCATGCTCAGCACGCGGCCCTGGCGTGGGTTGACCACGCTAAGCGGTACCACCAACAGCGCCATGATCACCACGGAAAGCACCAGCGTCAGGCGCCAGTGGAACTCGGCGCGCGCGTCCGGGTCGTCAGACTCCAGCAGCGTCTGCATCGACATCTGCTCGGCCTGGTTGCCGTCCACGGCGACCGTGCGGTGGCCGACCACGGCTTTATAGTCGTTGAAATCGGTAATGCGGAAGTCACGCAGCAGCGCGGTGCCTTCGAAGCGGGTGCCCTTGTCCAGCGTCACCACCTGCGAACCGTCTTTCATCTGGTTGATCTTGCCGTGTTCGGCCACCACCACGGACGGGCGTTGGTTGCCGTTCGGCCGCAGTTGCGCCAGGAAAACGTCGTTGAAGGTGCTGCCTTTTACGTTGCCGATAAACAGCACCGCGTTGCCGTCTTGCGAAGGTTTAAACTGCCCTTCCGCCAGCCCGGCGATGCTGGGGTTGGCTTTGGCTTCGCTGATCACCACGTCCTGATAGCGCGAGGCCAAAGGGCCGGCCCAGAACACGTTGACCGCTGCCACGGCGGAGGTAATCAGCGCCAGCACCATCGCGGCGATAATCAGGGTACGCTTACCCAGCCCGCAGGCGTGCATCACGGTGATTTCGCTGTCGGTATACAGCCGCCCAAACGTCATCAATAAGCCGAGAAACAGGCTTAACGGCAGGATCAGCTGCGCCATCTTCGGCACACCCAATGCGAGCAAAGAAAGAACTAAATTTGTCGGGACATCGCCGTCCACCGCATCGCCTAACACCTTGACCAGGTTCTGACAAAAGAAGATCAGAAGCAGGATGAAAAGGATCGCGATTTGGCTCTTTAGCGTTTCCCGTACCAGATATCTTATGATGATCACGCTTATTACGCCTGTGAAAACTTGTCTTTTTGCAGGAAAATCGATAGTTTCATCGCTAATCCGCCATTTATTCTCATCATATGGCAACCGACACAGCTAAAATAGTATTACAACATCTAGCATTTGGGTGTCCTATAGGAACTTACTTATAGTCGCCAAAACAGAGCAATTTACGCCGTTCAGGTTAACATAGTTAGTTAACTCAATGGCGGGAGATCGTTACGGAGTACGTTATTCTAGCCGTAGCGCCTGCCTTTGTCTTTAAGATTCAGGAGAGTGCATGGAGTTCAGTGTAAAAAGCGGTAGCCCGGAAAAACAGCGCAGTGCCTGTATTGTAGTCGGCGTTTTCGAACCGCGCCGCTTGTCCCCTATCGCAGAACAACTCGACAAAATCAGTGATGGTTATATCAGCGCTTTGCTGCGCCGTGGCGAACTGGAAGGTAAAGTCGGGCAGACGTTACTGCTGCACCATGTGCCTAACATTCTCTCCGAACGCATCCTGTTGATTGGCTGTGGCAAAGAGCGCGAGCTCGATGAACGCCAGTACAAACAGGTGATTCAAAAAACCATCAATACCCTTAACGATACCGGCTCCATGGAAGCGGTCTGCTTCCTGACCGAGCTGCACGTGAAAGGCCGCAACACTTACTGGAAGGTGCGTCAGGCGGTGGAAACCGCAAAAGAAACGCTCTACACCTTCGATCAGCTGAAAAGCAATAAAGTGGAGCCGCGCCGTCCGCTGCGCAAAATGGTGTTCAACGTGCCGACCCGCCGTGAGCTCACCAGCGGTGAACGCGCTATCCAGCACGGTCTGGCCGTCTCTTCCGGTATCAAGGCAGCGAAAGATCTCGGCAATATGCCGCCGAACATCTGTAACGCCGGCTACCTGGCCTCTCAGGCTCGTCAACTGGCGGACGCCTTCAGCACCAACATCACCACCCGCGTCATCGGCGAACAGCAGATGAAAGAGCTGGGGATGAACGCCTATCTGGCGGTTGGCGCAGGGTCGCAGAACGAATCGCTGATGTCGGTGATGGAATACAAAGGCAACCCGAACCCGGACGCCAAGCCGATTGTGCTGGTGGGTAAAGGGCTGACCTTCGACTCCGGCGGCATCTCGATCAAACCTGCCGACAGCATGGACGAGATGAAGTACGACATGTGTGGCGCCGCCACCGTGTACGGCGTGATGCGCGTGGTGGCGGAACTGAACCTGCCGCTGAACGTGATCGGCGTACTGGCCGGCTGTGAAAACATGCCGGGCGGCAGCGCTTATCGTCCGGGCGACGTGCTGACCACCATGTCCGGCCAGACCGTCGAGGTGTTGAACACCGACGCCGAAGGCCGCCTGGTGCTGTGCGACACCCTGACCTACGTTGAGCGTTTCGATCCGGAGCTGGTGATTGACGTTGCCACCCTGACCGGCGCCTGCGTGATCGCGCTGGGCCACCACATCACCGGCCTGATGTCGAACCACAACCCGCTGGCACACGAACTGATCGGCGCGTCCGAACAGGCCGGTGACCGCGCGTGGCGCTTGCCGATGTCCGACGAGTACTACGAGCAGCTGGACTCCAATTTTGCCGATATGGCTAACATTGGCGGCCGTCCGGGCGGGGCTATCACCGCAGCCTGCTTCCTGTCGCGCTTTACCCGCAAGTACAGCTGGGCGCACCTGGATATCGCCGGCACCGCCTGGCGTTCCGGCAAGGCCAAAGGCGCAACCGGCCGTCCGGTAGCCTTGCTGTCTCAGTTCCTGCTTAATCGCGCGGGGTTAAACGGCGACGATTAAATCTGAGCGGTAATTCAGGTATAATCCCGAGGGGCACAGCATGCTGTGCCCCTACATTTTTTATTGGCAGCGGTGAATCAGATCATGAAACAGGCAACGTTCTATTTACTCGAACACGCGGAACCGGCAGGTGCGCTCAGCGCGCATGAGGCCGTGGCCTGCGCCGTTGCCGCCGAACGCTGGCGCTCCGGCAAGCGGGTGTTGATCGCCTGCGAAAGCCAGGAACAGGCCCAGCGGTTGGACGAAGCGCTGTGGCAGCGCGATCCGCACCAGTTCGTGCCGCACAATCTGGCCGGCGAAGGGCCGCACTACGGTGCCCCGGTCGAGCTGTGCTGGCCCGGCAAACGCGGCAACTCACCGCGCGATCTGCTGATCGCCCTGCTGCCGCAGTTTGCAGATTTTGCTACTGCTTTCCATGAAGTGGTAGACTTCGTCCCTTACGAAGACACCTTAAAACAGTTGGCGCGCGACCGATATAAAGCTTATCGCAGCGTCGGCTTCCATTTGACCACGGCAACGCCGCCAACTCACTGAACAACGATATAAAATGGAAAAGACAAACAGTCATCTCGATACCGCATACGACCCGAAAGAGATCGAACAGAAGCTGTACGATCACTGGGAAAACCAGGGTTACTTCAAGCCAAACGGTGATACCAGCCAGGAAAGCTTTTGCATCATGATCCCGCCGCCGAACGTCACCGGCAGCCTGCACATGGGTCACGCCTTCCAGCAGACCATCATGGACACCATGATCCGTTACCAGCGCATGCAGGGTAAAAACACCCTGTGGCAGGCCGGTACCGACCATGCCGGTATCGCCACCCAGATGGTGGTTGAGCGCAAGATCGCCGCAGAAGAAAACAAAACTCGCCATGACTATGGCCGCGATGCGTTCATCGACAAAATCTGGCAGTGGAAAGCGGAATCCGGCGGCACCATCACCCGCCAGATGCGTCGCCTCGGCAACTCCGTGGACTGGGAGCGCGAGCGCTTCACCATGGACGAAGGCCTGTCCAACGCGGTACGCGAAGTGTTTGTCCGTCTGCACAAAGAAGATCTGATCTACCGTGGCAAACGCCTGGTGAACTGGGATCCGAAACTGCGCACCGCCATCTCCGATCTGGAAGTGGAAAACCGCGAGTCCAAAGGCTCCATGTGGCACCTGCGCTACCCGCTGGCTGACGGCGCCAAAACTGCCGAAGGCAAAGATTACCTGGTGGTCGCCACCACCCGTCCGGAAACCGTGCTCGGTGATACCGGCGTGGCGGTAAACCCGGAAGATCCGCGCTACAAAGATTTGATCGGCAAAGAAATCATTCTGCCGCTGGTGGGCCGTCGCATCCGCATCGTCGGTGACGAGCACGCCGACATGGAAAAAGGCACCGGCTGCGTGAAAATCACCCCGGCGCACGACTTTAACGACTACGAAGTCGGTAAACGTCACGGCCTGCCGATGATCAACATCCTGACTTTCGACGGCGATATCCGCCAGGAAGCGGAAGTGTTCAACACCCTCGGCGAAATCTGCACCGATTACTGCAACGAAATCCCGGCCCAGTTCCGTGGCCTGGAGCGTTTCGCGGCGCGTAAAGCGGTGGTTGCCGCCTTTGAAGAGCTGGGTTTACTGGAAGAGATCAAACCGCACGACCTGACGGTGCCTTACGGCGACCGCGGCGGCGTGGTGATCGAACCTATGCTGACCGACCAATGGTACGTACGTACCGCACCGCTGGCGAAAGTGGCGGTGGAAGCGGTTGAGCAAGGCGAAATTCAGTTCGTGCCGAAGCAGTACGAAAACATGTACTTCAGCTGGATGCGCGACATTCAGGACTGGTGTATCTCTCGTCAGCTGTGGTGGGGTCACCGTATCCCGGCCTGGTACGACGTGAACGGCAAAGTCTACGTTGGCCGCAGCGAAGAAGAAGTTCGCAGCGAAAACAACCTGGGTGCCGACGTGGTGCTGACTCAGGACGAAGACGTGCTGGACACCTGGTTCTCTTCCGGCCTGTGGACCTTCTCTACCCTGGGCTGGCCAGAGCAGACCGACGCGCTGAAAACCTTCCATCCGACCAGCGTGATGGTCAGCGGCTTCGACATCATCTTCTTCTGGATTGCGCGCATGATCATGCTGACCATGCACTTCATGAAGGACGAAAACGGCAAGCCGCAGGTTCCGTTCAAAACGGTCTACATGACCGGTCTGATCCGCGACGACGAAGGGCAGAAGATGTCCAAGTCGAAAGGCAACGTGATCGACCCGCTGGACATGGTTGACGGCATCTCGCTCGAAGACCTGCTGGAAAAACGCACCGGCAACATGATGCAGCCGCAGCTGGCGGAGAAAATCCGCAAGCGCACCGAGAAGCAGTTCCCGAACGGCATCGAGCCGCACGGCACCGACGCCCTGCGCTTCACCCTGGCGGCGCTGGCCTCTACCGGCCGTGACATCAACTGGGACATGAAGCGCCTGGAAGGCTACCGCAACTTCTGTAACAAGCTGTGGAACGCCAGCCGCTTCGTCCTGATGAACGCGGAAGGTCAGGACTGCGGTTTCAACGGCGGCGAGAAAGTGCTGTCGCTGGCGGACCGCTGGATCCTGGCCGAATTCAACCGTACGGTGAAGGCTTACCGCGAAGCGCTGGACACCTACCGCTTCGATCTGGCCGCCAACATCCTGTACGAATTCACCTGGAACCAGTTCTGTGACTGGTACCTGGAGCTGACCAAGCCGGTCGTGAGCAACGGCAGCGAAGCGGAACAGCGCGGCACCCGCCACACGCTGATCACCGTGCTGGAAGCCCTGCTGCGCCTGGCGCACCCGGTGATCCCGTTCATTACCGAAACCATCTGGCAGCGCGTGAAAACCCTGACCGGCGAAACCGCAGACACCATCATGCTGCAACCCTTCCCAGAGTACGACGCCGCGTTGGAAGACGCGCAGGCGCTGAACGACCTGGAGTGGATCAAGCAGGCGATCACCGCGGTGCGTAACATTCGCGCTGAGATGAACATCGCCCCAAGCAAACAGCTGGAAGTGCTGCTGCGCAACTGCAGTGCCGACGCCCAGCGTCGCGTGCAGGAGAACCAGAGCTTTATCGAGCGTCTGGCGCGTCTGGAGTCTATCGCCCTGCTGCCTGCGGGTGACAAAGGCCCGGTATCGGTCACCAAACTGGTGGACGGCGCCGAGCTGCTGATCCCTATGGCCGGCTTTATCGATAAAGACGCCGAAATCGCGCGTCTGTCGAAAGAGATGGGCAAGCTGGATGCAGAAATCGCCTCGATCGAAGGCAAGCTGGCCAACGAAGGCTTTGTGGCGCGCGCGCCGGAAGCCGTGGTCGCCAAAGAGCGCGAACGTCTGGCAGCCTGCAAAGAAGGCAAAGTGAAGCTGCAGGAACAGCAGGCGACCATCGCCGCGCTGTAATCTTTCGGTTCACTGCCACAGTTGAAAAACAGCGGGGATTTCCCCGCTGTTTTTTTATCGCCGTTGCATCCGGCCCGCTTTAGATGTTATTACAAGATATTGCTGCATGGACGCCGCCGAGATACAAACTCGGCGCGTTTTTGTCTGCACAAAAAACGATATTCCGGAACCCTTCGGGTTCTTTTTATGGCGAGTGTAACTATGACAACAGCAACCCCAGTACGTCTTCTGGTGCGCCCAATAACGGCTGACGACAACGCCGCTATTGCTAATGTCATTCGCGAAGTCTCTGCCGAGCACGGCCTGACGGCGGACAAAGGCTATACCGTTTCCGACCCCAATCTGGACGTCTTGTATCAGCTCTACAGCCTGCCCCGCAGCGCTTATTGGGTGATAGAAGTCGATGGCCGGATTGCCGGCGGTGGCGGCGTGGCCCCGCTGCAGGGCGGTGACGACGATATTTGCGAATTACAGAAAATGTATTTCCTGCCGGTTTTACGCGGCCAGGGCCTGGCAAAACGCCTGGCGCTGCAGGCACTGGAGTTTGCCCGTCAACAGGGCTTCCGCTGTTGTTATTTGGAAACCACCGCCAGCCTGATGCAGGCCATCGGCCTGTACGAGCATCTGGGCTTCGAGCATATCGACCACGCTATGGGCACCACCGGCCACGTCGACTGCGAAGTCACCATGCTGAAAACGCTTTAATCTTGCCGCTGCGCCCGCGGTCATCACGGGCGCAGCATTCAACGTCCCTACGCCGTTACCCTGCCCTTGATCGCCAGCTCAATCCGGCTCAGCACCAGGCTGGTCAGGTAGGACACCACAATCAGCAGCAGCAGGATCAGCGGCGTGTAGCGCGGCGCAAAAATCAGCTTTTGGGTGAAGTAATAGCAGTAGAAGCTGTGGGTCAGCCACATGTACATCGAATGCTTGCCCAGCTCGCCCACCGCCCGATTCACCGTGCTGCCCAGCCCGTCTGCGGTTTTCATCATCGCGATGATAAACAGCGGCGTCACCAGCAGCAGCCCCGGATTATGGGCGACGATAAACACCGCCACCGTCACCATCAGCAAGATCAGCGGATGGGTGCGGCTCAGGGTAACAATCAGCTTCGACAGCCAGAAGTCCGCCGGCATGTGTTTGCTGCGGCCAAACACCATGCCAAAACCGAAAGGCAGTAGCCAGGTGCAATATTCGATCAGGATTTCAGGCGCCCAGGCGAAATACTGTAACCCTCTTCCGCACAGCGCCGCCAGAACCAGCAGCCCCAGCAAAGGGTAGATATTCAGCCGTGATAACAGCGGCAGAGAAAGCACGTACAGCACATAGAGTTTGAAGAACCACCACTCGCTGTTATACGTGGATTTAATGCCAATCAGGTTTTCGAGAAACAGCGGCAGGGAAAGGCTATACCTTTCTCCGGGAAAGAAGAAAATGCCGATGGGGACAAAGATAAATAACACTATCCAATAGCTGATATATAAATTCTTCAGCTTGCCCCAGATATAGTGGAACGACACTTCTTTTTTCAGCGAAAACCCGTAACCGGACAGAAACAGAAACATCGAAACGCAAATCTTGCCGAACAGACCAAGATACATTTCAAGATCAACGCTGTTAACAATATGATAGACCGGGATATCCGGGCTAATTCGGATCGGGTAGGCAAACAGGTGATGGATCAGCATCAATATGATGGCAATCCCTTTTAAATAATTAGATTTATTAATCGAAATGTCCATATTTCTTAATATCTTATCCAACCACAGAGTGGCTCATCATATAGCAGCATTTTTGTGCTGACATCCTCTTTCCCGCTCGGATAAATCTCATATTTAATATTCCGTTTAGAAACAATGCGCCGGATATTTATCACCACATATTTTTCGCGCCGGCATCATCACAGCCACGCAATATCGCAAAAATATTAATATGAACATTTTATTTTTTATTTATAAAAATCAATTAATTAATAAAAATTAAAAACAATTTATGTGATATTCATTAATAAATTAACGATTTGAAATTGACCTGCCGTCCGCTTGCGATACTCTGCCATGACAGGCTCATGCCGTAATCGCACAGGGAGCAGTCATGTCGGAAAATGCTTTTGATTACATCATTGTCGGCGCAGGGTCCGCCGGCTGCGTACTGGCAGCGCAGTTGATCCGCCGCACTCAGGCGCGGGTGTTACTGCTGGAAGCCGGTGGCGACGACAATAATTTATTCATCAAGATGCCGGCCGGCGTGGCGAAAATCATCGCCAAAAAAAGCTGGCCCTACGAAACCGAACCCGAGCCGCACGCCAACAACCGCCGCATGCAGATCGCCCAGGGCAAGGTGTTGGGCGGCAGCAGCTCGGTCAACGGCATGATCTATATTCGTGGCCAGCGGCAGGATTACGACGAGTGGGCCGAACGTTACGGCTGCGTCGGCTGGGGCTATCAGGATGTGCTGCCCTATTTCAAACGTGCCGAGGCCAACGAGAGCCTGTCCGATACCTATCACGGCGGTGAGGGCCTGCTGCCGGTCAGCGAGAACCGCTACCGTCACCCGCTCAGCATGGCGTTTATCCGCGCCGGCCAGGAGCTGAACCTGCCCTACCGCAACGATTTCAACGGCGACAGCCAGCACGGCGTCGGCTTCTACCAGACCACCACCCATAACGGCGAACGCGCCAGCACCGCACGCACCTACCTGAAAGCGGTGCGTAACGACCTACGCCTGGTGGTGAAGCTGAATGCGCTGGTTCATCGGGTGGTGCTGGACAACAACGTTGCCACCGGCGTGGTGTATAGCCAAAACGGCGGTGCCGAAGTCACCGCGCATGCGGCAAAGGAAGTGATCCTCAGCGCCGGCGCGCTCGGATCGCCAAAGATCCTGATGCTGTCCGGCATTGGGCCACGCGAACATCTGCAACAGTTGGGCATAACGCCGATCGCCGATCTGCCGGTGGGCAAGAACTTCCACGATCATCTGCATATGTCGATCAACGTCAGCACCCGGCAACCGATCAGCCTGTACGGCGCCGATCGCGGGCTGCAGGCGCTACGCCACGGTACCGAATGGCTGGCGTTTCGCAGCGGCGTGCTGAGTTCCAACGTGCTGGAAGGCGCCGCCTTCACCGACAGCCAGGGTGACGGCCGGCCCGATGTGCAGATCCACTTCCTGCCGATGCTCGACAGCTGGGACGACGTGCCCGGCGAGCCGCTGCCCAATATCCACGGTTTCACGCTCAAGGTCGGTTATCTACAGCCCAAGGCGCGAGGGGAAGTCCTGCTGCGCAGCCGCGATCCGCGCGATCCGGTGAAGTTGCACGCCAACTACCTCGGCCATCCGGAAGATCTGGCCGGCAGCGTGCGCGCGGTGAAGTTCGGCCTGCGCTTCCTGCAAACCGCGGCCCTCAAGCCGCTGATCAAAGACCTGCTGATGCCGCAGCCGGCATGGTTGAACGATGAGGCCCAGTTGGAGGAGTTTGTGCGCAACTTCTGCAAGACTGTGTATCACCCGGTAGGCAGTTGCCGCATGGGCCAATCGCCGCAGGACTCGGTGACCGATCTGCAACTGCGGGTGCACGGTTTTGAGCGACTGCGGGTGATCGACTGCTCGGTGATGCCGCAGGTCACCAGCGGCAATACCAATGCGCCGACCATTATGCTGGCGGAAAAAGCGGTGGACTTACTGCTGGGCGCACCGGCGTAACTTATTTGCGCGGGCGCCCGGCTATCAGGCGAAGGCGGGCACGCCGCTGTGGAAGCGGAACTCGCTGTCCGGCGTTTGAATAAGCTCTGCTTCAATGCGGCCGAAATGAGCCACCCGCTCACTGATGTCGCCGCCGGCTATCTGCTCGGCAAGCTGCAGGTAATCCTGATAGTGGCGCGCCTCGGAGCGCAGCAGCGAAACGTAGAAACGGTTTAACTCATCGTCCAGATGCGGTGCCAACCGGGCAAAACGCTCGCAGGAGCGGGCTTCGATATAGGCGCCGCAAATCAGTTTATCAATCAGCGTGGCCGGATCGTGGGTGCGGATCTCGCGGATCATGCCTTTGGCATAGCGGCTGGCGGTGATCTTCTTATACGGGATCTGTCGCACCAGCATGATCTCCAGCACCTGCGAAAAATGGTGCAGCTCTTCTTTGATCAGCAGCACCATCTTGTCCGCCAGATCCTGGCCGTAGGCCGAGCCGTTCTTGGGCAAGATCTTGCGGGTGAAATTGTTTTGCTGGAACAAGGCTTCCGGCACGCCCTGCGCTTCATGCAGAAACGCTTCATAAGGCCTTAGCAGCGCCAACAAGGCATCGCCGCTCTCCTTGTCTGCCACGTAACGGCGGATCAGCCACATGCCGGTCTGTGCCGCTTTCAGCTCGCACACCATATGGTCGGTCAGCAACAACGGCAGGTTTTCCGGACGACGGGCGGCGTCAATCCAGGCGTCTGGGGTTTCGCAGTGCAGGAAGTTTAAAATGGGGGCTAACAGGGATTGGTATTTCATCTGCTTCAACTGCCCTATGCATTTCAAGTTACCGCTAGCGCAGCGGCTTGAAAGACGGCGGGATAGGCGGGGCCGGCGAGCGCCGGCCCACAAGATTAATTAATGGCGTTTACCGTCGTCGTCTTCGTCGATGAAGTCACCTTCTTCTTCGTCGTCGTCACCTTCTTCGCCGTTCGGATCTTCAAAGTAGGTGCCCCAACCGTCGTAGTTGACGCCGCAACGTGCCGCCAGCGCCACCAACTGCTCTACCTGAGTGTCGATCAGCTCGGCGTTCAGGCCGATTTCGCTGATCACGTCACAGCACATCACCAGGGTACCGTCTTCCACTTCCAGCTCTTCAGCGTCGGTCACTTCGTAGCCCAACTTGAAGGCTTCAACGGCGGCCTGCTCCAGCACTTCAAACTTCTCAGCAGAAAGGTGGTGTTCGATGGTGTAGAGCGCTTCCGGATCGCTGCCGTCTTCCAGCAGTTCTTCGATGATCAGGCGGGTCTCTTCACGTTGTTCTTCTAGCTGTTCGCGGTTTGCCATGCCTATATCCTCAAGTCAAATGGCCTGTATTCCTTCTATTTTCACACACCGTCGGCATTGCTTCCACGATAAACGTGAAAGATTTCTACCGCGGGGTTGAAATTGAATATTCATACATATAAAGTGAATTTTAATTCAATAACAACAAGCAGGATACACGGCAATGAGTAGCATAAACCCGTTCTACAAACGTCACTTCCTAAGGTTAATGGATTTCACCCCGGCGGAGCTTCAGGCGCTGCTGCAGCTTTCGGCCGAGTTAAAGCAGGCCAAGCGGAAAGGCCAGGAAACACGCCACCTGCAGGGCAAAAATATTGCGCTCATCTTCGAAAAAGACTCGACCCGTACCCGATGCTCTTTCGAAGTTGCCGCTTTCGATCAGGGTGCTCAGGTCACCTATCTGGGCCCAAGCGGCAGCCAGATCGGCCATAAAGAGTCGATGAAAGACACCGCCCGGGTGCTGGGCCGGATGTATGACGGTATTCAATACCGCGGCTATGGTCAGGCGCTGGTGGAAACCCTGGCCAACCATGCCGGCGTGCCGGTGTGGAACGGGTTGACCAACGAGTTCCACCCGACCCAGTTGCTGGCGGATCTGCTGACCGTACAGGAGCACCTGCCGGGCAAGCCGCTGAGCGAGGTGAAGCTCGCCTACCTTGGCGACACCCGCAACAACATGGGCAACACCCTGCTGGAAGCTGCCGCCCTGGCGGGCATGGATCTACGGCTGGTGGCACCGAAGGCCTGCTGGCCACAGCCGGAGCTGGTCGCGGAGTGCCAGGCATTGGCAAAACAGACCGGCGCCAAGATCACCCTGACCGAAGACATTGCCGAAGGGGTAAAGGACGCGGACTTCCTGTATACCGACGTGTGGGTATCGATGGGCGAGCCGAAAGAAACCTGGCAGGAGCGTATCGCGCTGCTGAAGCCTTATCAGGTCAATATGGCGATGGTGAAACTGACCGGCAACCCGAACGTCAAATTCCTGCACTGCCTGCCGGCGTTTCACGACGACCAGACCACGCTCGGTAAGCAAATGGCCGAACAATACGGGCTGCACGGCGGCATGGAAGTGACCGATGAAGTGTTCGAATCCGCACACAGCGTGGTGTTCGATCAGGCCGAGAACCGCCTGCACACCATCAAGGCGGTGATGGTCGCCACCCTGAGCGAAAGCCTGTAACCATGACCTCCCCGGGTGGGGGCTCTCCCCACCCCACAACCTGACTGATTAACTATTTCCCTTTATCTCCCCGCACAGCGGATTTTTATGCACCCTAAGCGCCTAATTCTCCCCAACCTTGTAAAACCGCTGATGCTAACGGCTTGTTTGTTGGTCAGTAATAAAATTTAATCCCACGGCGTCACAAAAATAAAAAACCATCCTCTGTCACAATCAGGAATAAAAATTCAAAGAAATTTACCTTCGAACGGATATTAATTTTTCATTAATGAATAACCTTGCCACCATGAAAATAAAACACATAAATTACAATAAATTAGACAACAAACCATTAATCTAAACATACGTTTATATGAATAATTAACGTGACATTCGAGTATTAATGCATTTTGGAAGATATAATTTCCAACAAAACAATGATATTGGTCAACTGATAATTAATTTCACCACCCATCCTATATCAATGTGATTTCCGTCACAAAACACCTCAGGACAATGTTTATTATCAGCGGCAACGGAACGGCACCCATTCTCATTAAGTGAAATAAACCCTTTATTTCATTCCGTCTGATATTACCTGGATCTGATAATAGGAAATGACATGAATAGGAATTATGTAGGTTCTGAAATAGGCCAATTACGCAGCGTTATGCTGCATCGCCCTAATTTAAGCTTAAAACGATTAACCCCTTCTAACTGTCAGGAATTATTGTTCGATGATGTATTATCCGTCGAACGTGCCGGTGAGGAACACGATATCTTTGCCCAAACGTTACGGGCGCAAAATGTAGAAGTCTTGCTGCTGACTGATTTGCTGACCGAAACCATGAGCATTCCCGCCGCCAAGCAGTGGCTGCTGTCGGCGCAGGTTTCTGATTTCCGCTTGGGGCCTTCATTTGCCGCCGATATTCGCGGTTGGCTGGGGGATTTGCCCGACCGCCAGTTGGCACGCCATATGACCGGTGGCCTGACTTATGAAGAAGTCCCGGACAGCTTCAATAATATGGTGGTTGATACTCATCAGGGCACCGACTTTATTATGAAGCCGTTACCTAACCATTTATTCACCCGCGATACCTCATGCTGGATATATAACGGGGTGTCTATCAACCCAATGGCAAAAGCGGCACGCCAGCGTGAAACCAATAATCTGCGCGCCATTTATAAATGGCATCCTTATTTTTCCAAGGGTGATTTCACCACTTATTTCGGCGATGAAGAACGTAATTACGATCATGCCACGCTGGAAGGCGGCGACGTATTGGTCATTGGCCGCGGTGCCGTATTAATTGGCATGTCGGAGCGCACCACGCCACAAGGGGTGGAATTCCTGGCGCAGGCGTTGTTCAAATCCCATCAGGCAGAACGTGTTATCGCACTGGAATTGCCTAAGCACCGCTCCTGCATGCATCTGGACACCGTCATGACCCACATCAACCTGGATACCTTCTCGGTCTACCCGGAAGTGGTGCGCAAAGAGTCGCAGTGCTGGACGCTGACGCCAGACGGTAAGGGCGGCCTGCATCGTCAACAGGAAAAACACTTCCTGACCGCTATCGAACGCGCTCTGAACATCAGCCAGGTGCAACTCATCACCACCGGCGGCGACAGCTTCGAGGCCGAACGTGAACAGTGGAATGACGCCAATAACGTGCTGACCATCCGACCTGGCGTAGTGATCGGCTACGAACGCAATACCTGGACCAATGAAAAATACGATAAGGCAGGCATCACCGTACTGCCAATCCGGGGTGACGAGCTGGGCCGCGGCCGCGGTGGCGCTCGTTGCATGAGTTGCCCACTGGAACGCGACGACATCTAACCCCGACGGAGTAAAACATCATGACTAAACCCACAGTGGTGGTTGCCCTGGGTGGGAACGCCCTGCTACGTCGTGGAGAACCGCTTGAGGCGGATATCCAACGTCGCAACATCAAACTTGCCAGCCGCCAAATCGCTGCGTTGACAGAAAACTGGAACGTGGTGCTGGTGCACGGCAACGGCCCACAGGTTGGCCTGCTGGCGCTGCAAAACAACGCCTATTCGCAGGTGGCCCCTTACCCGCTGGACGTCTTGGGCGCGGAAAGCCAGGGCATGATTGGCTACCTGCTACTGCAGGAGCTGAAAAACTGCCTGCCGGATCACCAGATCAGCGCGCTGCTGACCCAGGTCGAAGTTGATCCTGACGACGTTGCCTTCGGCAACCCCAGCAAATATATCGGGCCGGTCTACGACCAGAAAGCCGCGCTGGCGCTGAGCCTGGAAAAAGGCTGGACCATCAAACCGGACGGTAAATATTTCCGCCGCGTGGTGCCCTCACCCAAACCACTCAACATCATCGAAACCGACGCGATTAATGCCCTTATCGCGCAGGGGCATCTGGTGGTCTGCGCCGGTGGCGGCGGCATTCCGGTATTACGCCGGGAAGGCCGTTTGGAAGGCATAGAGGCGGTGATCGACAAAGATCTGTCCGCCGCTTTCCTGGCAGAGCAGATCGGCGCTGACGCGCTGCTGATCCTGACCGATGCCGACGCGGTGTATCTCGATTGGGGCACGTCGCAACAGCGCGCGCTGGACAAGGTAACCCCGGACGATCTGGCCGGCATCACCTTCGACGCCGGCTCCATGGGGCCGAAGATCTCGGCCGCCAGCCATTTTGTACGCTATCGCCAGGGCATCGCCGGTATTGGCGCGCTGCAGGACGCCACCCGCATCCTGGCCGGTGAGAAAGGCACATTAATTACCCCAACAAATTGAATAAACAGGAATCTGATCATGAGCATAAACTTACGTCACCGCCATTTTCTAAAACTGCTGGATTTCAGCAGCGACGAGATCCAATCCCTGATCGATCTGGCCTTTGCGCTGAAAAAAGCCAAATACGGCAATGTCGAGCAGCAACGGCTACGCGGTAAAAACATTGCGCTGATCTTTGAAAAAACCTCCACCCGCACCCGCTGCTCCTTCGAAGTTGCCGCTTTTGATCAGGGCGCCCGGGTCACTTACCTCGGCCCAACCGGCTCACAGATCGGTATCAAAGAATCGATGAAAGACACCGCACGGGTGCTGGGTCGTATGTATGACGGCATCGAATACCGCGGCTTTGGCCAGCACATCGTCGAAGAGCTGGCGGAATTTGCCGGAGTACCGGTCTGGAACGGCCTGACCGACGAATTCCACCCTACGCAAATCCTGGCCGACCTGATGACCATGCTGGAGCACGCGCCGGGTAAAGGCCTCAATCAGATTTCCTTCGCCTACCTTGGTGATGCGCGCAACAACATGGGCAACTCGTTAATGGTTGGCGCCGCCAAAATGGGCATGGATATCCGTTTGGTGGCACCTAAGGCCTTTTGGCCGGACGAAGCCTTGCTGGCGCAGTGTGCCGACATCGCCCGCGATACCGGTGCGCATATCACCGTAACCGAACGGGTGGATGAAGGCGTGAAAGGTGTCGATTTCCTCTATACCGACGTATGGGTATCGATGGGAGAACCGAAAGAGGCCTGGGCGGAACGCGTTAACCTGATGCAGCCCTATCAGGTCAATGCCGCGGTGCTGAAAGCCACCGGCAATCCGCAGGTTAAATTCATGCATTGTCTGCCGGCCTTCCACAACGAGCAGACCAAAGTGGGTAAGGAAATTGAACTCGCCTATGGCCTGAAAGGGCTGGAAGTCACGGATGACGTGTTCGAGTCGGCCCACTCCATTGTATTCGATGAAGCGGAAAACCGCATGCACACCATCAAGGCCGTGATGGTCGCCACCCTCGGCGACTGATTGGCGACGCGGCGGCATCGTCTGCCGCCGCGTCCTCTCAACCTATGAATCATTATTTTCCTGCTGCCCTGCGCAGCTGGAGGAACCCTCATGTCTGAGAAAAAACTGGGGCTGGTTGCCCTGATCGCGCTGGTCATCGGCTCCATGGTAGGCGGTGGCGTATTCAGCCTGCCGCAAAACTTCGCTTCCGTCGCCTCACCTGGCGCACTGCTGATCGGTTGGCTGATCACCGCGGTGGGGATGATCTGCCTGGCATTAATTTATCAGAACCTAAGCGCTCGCTGCCCGCAGTTGGAGGGCGGTATTTACAGCTACGCTCGCGCGGGATTTGGCGATTTTATTGGTTTCCAGTCTGCCTGGGGCTATTGGTTCTCCGCCTGGCTGGGGAACGTGTCTTATGCGGTGCTGCTGTTCAGCGCCCTCAGCTTCTTCTTCCCGGTATTCGGCTTGGGCAACAACTGGCAATCGATCCTCGGCGCTTCCATCGTTCTGTGGTTGGTGCATGCGCTGGTGCTGCGCGGTGTGCAAGAAGCCGCCATGATCAATACCGTGCTAACGGTGGTCAAAGTGCTGGTGCTGTTGGTGTTTATTGTGGCGGTAGTGATCGCCTTTCGCATCGGCATTTTTACCGCAGATTTCTGGGGTCGCATGATGGTGATCGACGGCAGCCATCCCGCGCTGTTTGATCAGGTAAAAAACACCATGCTGGTGACCACCTGGGTATTTATCGGCATCGAGGGTGCCACGGTCGTCTCCTCCCGCGCCGCCAGACGCGCCGATATCGGTAAAGCCACGGTGATCGGCCTGCTGGGCTGCCTGGTGATTTATATTCTGGTCAGCGTGCTGTCGATGGGCGTGCTCGATCAGGCGACGCTGAATGGATTAAAAAATCCGTCAATGGCCGGGGTGCTGGAATCCGTGGTCGGCATTTGGGGGGCACGCTTTGTCGCCGCCGGCGTGATTCTGTCGGTAGCCGGTGCGTTGCTTGCCTGGACGCTGTTCGCCGCAGAGTTACCCTTTGTCGCAGCCAAAGACGGCATGTTTCCGCAGATATTCACCAAAACCAACGCCAATGGATCGCCTGCGGTGTCGCTGTGGATCACCAACGGTCTGATACAGCTCTTCCTGCTGCTGACGTTGGTCTACAGCGCCGGCTATCAGGCGCTGTTCTCCATCGCGACTGCCGCCATCCTTCCCCCTTATCTGTTCAGTGCAGCCTACGGTCTCAAGCTGGCGATCACCGGGGAAAGTTATCAACCGGGTGAATCACGTACCCGCGATCTGATGCTCGGGCTGATTGGCACCCTCTATGGTTTCTGGCTGTGCTATGCCGCCGGCAGCCAAATGCTGCTGACGTCATTGCTGTTTGTCCCCGGCTTGCTGGTCTTCCTCTGGCACCAAAAAAACCAGCACGCAGAGCGGTTGTTGAAAGGTTACGAAGCGCTGATTGCCCTTCTTTTGGTCATTGTCGCCATCATTACCCTTTATATGATTGCGACGGGTCATATCACCCTCGGTTAACCCATCTTCATTGCATTGATTTATATAGAGTTGTCACTCATTTTTAAACCAAGGCAACATAATGGCGAATAAAATAGAAACTCTGTGGGAGAAGGAACAACGGAAACTGGCATTGTGCCGCAAGCTGGTCGTGAGCCAACGCTATTCATCACAGGAGGAAATCCGCGGTGAAATGATACGGGGGGGCTATTCGGGTATCAGCCAGTCGACCGTTTCCCGTCTGCTGAACGCGCTGGGGGTGATGAAGGTGCAGAATGCCAAAGGGAAAAAGGTCTATTCTCTCAATGCGCTGCACCATCCAGTGCCTGATATTAACGAGCCGCTGACGGCCATGCTGATTGACGTCGAGCATAACGACCACTTTGTGCTGATCCACATGAATTCCGGCTATGCAAAAGCCATGGCACGCATTATCGATCTTTGCGCCTGGCCCGCCGTGCTGGGGGTTATCGCCAGCAGTAATGTGGTATGGGTGGCGCCACGCGATACCGCCTATGTCGCGCAGTTGCACCAGCGTCTGAAGACTTTGTTGGAAAACGATCCCCTTCTTTAATCACCCCCCCAAGCCCTCTTCAACGAGGGCTTGGGGCCGTTGACAAAGTTCTCTGTTGTTTAATGGTAGGGGCGCTGCATGCTGCGCCCAATAGCATAATCAATGAGTTAAATCGGGTCGAACATGTTCGCCCCCTACCGGTTTAGCCTTTTCGAATGTTTGTCAGCAGTCTGAAGCCCTCTTCAACGAGGGCTTTATTCTCTGGTGCGGTGGGCGGAGAGTTACCCGGCGTTCTATAGTGTTTTTGGACATATCAAATAGCCGATTGGACTTTGTCAGCCGCCGACAAAGACTCTACCGTGGCATTCTGGCGGCGAAAATGCCGTGAAAACAAACGATAACAATAATTTCTTGCCGTGCATTCAAGGGAAAACATCGATGAAAGCCAAAGTCCTGCCGCTGTTAAT
Source organism: Serratia sp. OS31 (assembly GCF_014164835.1). Taxonomy (NCBI): domain Bacteria; kingdom Pseudomonadati; phylum Pseudomonadota; class Gammaproteobacteria; order Enterobacterales; family Yersiniaceae; genus Serratia; species Serratia sp. OS31. The sequence continues at coordinate 219,965 of NZ_JACJFQ010000001.1, forward strand.
GCTTGCCGCCCTTTCCGCCTCCGCGCTGGCCGCCACGCCGCCCAATACGCTGGTGGTAGTGCAATCGCTCGACGATATCGTCAGCCTGGATCCGGCGGAAGCCAACGAGCTGTCGAGTATCCAGACCGTCCCCAGCCTGTATCAGCGGCTGGTGCAGGCGGATCGCGACGATCCGGCAAAAGTGGAGCCGGTGCTGGCGGAAAGCTGGCAGGGCGACCCCGTAGCCAAAACCCTGACCATCAAACTGCGTCCGCAGGCGACCTTCGCCTCCGGCAACCCGCTGACCGCCGATGACGTGATCTTTTCCTTTAGCCGCGCGGTGAAGATGAACAAGTCACCGGCGTTTATCCTCAACGTTCTCGGCTGGCAGCCGAACAACATCGACACACAGCTGAAAAAAATCGATGACCACAGCCTGCAACTGAGCTGGACGGCGAACGTCAGTCCGGCGGTGGCGCTAAATATTCTCTCCACGCCGATCGCCTCGATCGTCGACAGCAAGGCGGTGCAGCCTAACGCCAAAGACGGCGACTACGGCAACGCCTGGCTGAAAATGCACTCCGCCGGCAGCGGGCCGTTCAAAATGCGCGTCTATCAACCGCACCAGGCGATTGTGCTGGACGCCAACCCGACGTCGCCGGGCAGCAAGCCGCTGCTGAAAAGCATCATCATTAAAAGCGTGCCGGACTCCGCCACTCGCCGCCTGTTGATCCAGCAGGGTGACGCCGATGTGGCACGCGAACTGGGCCCGGACCAAACCGTGGCGCTGAAAAATCAGCCCGGCGTGAAGGTGCTGGAAATCCCCTCTGCCGAACAGAATTACCTGGTGTTCAACACCGGCAATAGCGCCAATCCGCTGTTGAAAAACCCGGCCTTCTGGGAAGCAGCGCGCTATCTGATCGACTATCAGGGCATCACTAAAGATCTGCTGAAGGGCCAATATTTTGTGCACCAGAGTTTCCTGCCGGTCGGGTTACCGGGTGCGTTGAAAGACAATCCGTTCAGTTTCGATCCGGCCAAAGCCAAGGCCATTCTGGCCAAGGCCGGTATCACCCATGCCTCGCTGACGCTGGACGTCGAGAACAAACCGCCGTTTATTACTATCGCTCAGGCGCTGCAGGCCAGCTTTGCCGAGGGCGGCGTGAAGGTGGAACTGTTGCCGGCTGCCGGCAGCCAGGTTTATTCACGGGTACGCGCCCGACAGCATCAGGCGGCGATCCGCCTGTGGATCCCGGACTATTTCGACGCCCACTCCAACGCCAGCGCCTTCGCCTATAACGACGGCAAAACCAGCACGGTGGCGGGCCTCAACGGCTGGCAGATCCCACAGTTGAACCAGCAAACGCTGGCGGCGGTGGCCGAAGCCGATCCCGCCAAGCGCACCGCGCTGTACACTGCCATGCAGCAAGAACTGCAACGCAGTTCGCCGTATGTCTTTATCGATCAGGCGAAAACCGAAGTGGTGCTGCGCGATAACGTCAAAGGCTATCAGCAGGGTCTGAACGCCGACATGGTCTACTACGATCGCGTCAGCAAATAACCGACTCGCGCCGTGGGGATACACAGCCTGGTGAAATGATGATTAAGGGAGATTTTGCCCCTAAGGCCACTGGCAAAGTGCTCCCAGGTTTCGTAGTAGGGGCGCTGCATGCTGCGCCCTATCGCATAATCAATAGGTTAAATCGGGTCGAACATGTTCGACCCCTACCGGTTTAGCCCTTATGCGGGTTAATCAGCGGTCTGAGGGTGGCTTCACCACCCTTTAATCGGCAAGCGCTCTAGCGGGGAATGCGCGCGGCGTTATAGCAGGTGATATCCACTTCAACCTTGCAATCCACTACCAGATCGGCGACCGCGCAAATGCGTGCCGGGGGGTGAGCGGCAAAGAACTCGCGAAAGACTTTATTGAATGACTGGAAGTAACGCGCATCGGTCAGAATGACCTTAACGTGCACCACGTCTTCCAGACCGTATCCCGCCTCTGCCATAATATCCAGGCAGTTTTGGATCGCCAGGCGCGACTGATCGATAATCCCCCCCTCCACCACTTCACCGTCTTTCATCGGCGTTTGGCCGGAAATGTACAACCAGCCACCGGCTTCTACCGCGCGGGAAAAGGGCAGATGCTGTCCACCGGTTCCGGTTCCGCCGTCAATGCCGTATCTTTTGATCGTCATGCCTTGCTCCTGTCGATTGAGTTGCCCTGACGGCACAAAAACCGCCCGGCGCGCAGGCCGGTCACGGCCTGATGTTGATAACTCAGCACGCCGTTCACCCACACCGCGTCGATCCCTGCGGCGGGTTGCTGCGGTTGGCTGAACGTCGCGCTGTCTTTCACCTTCAATGCATCAAACAATACCAGATCGGCGTAGTACCCTGTTTTGATCAGCCCACGCTGCGGCAGCTGATAACGCGCCGCTGACATGCCGCTCATTTTGTGCACCGCCACCGTGAGCGGGAACAACCTCTCGTCGCGGCTGTAGTGACCCAGCACCCGTGGAAAAGCGCCCCACAGGCGTGGATGCGGCATCGGATCGTTCGGCAAACCATCCGAGCCCACCATGGTCAGCGGGTAGCTCAACACCCGGCGCACATCCTGCTCGTCCATGTTGTAATAAATCGCCCCCGCCGGCATCAGCCGTTTGCCGGCTTCATGCAGGCTCATGGACCAGGCCCCGGCGATGTCCCGCAGGGATTGCCCGGCCTTTTCCGGATGCGGTTCGGACCAGGTGATAACGATATCGAACTCATCGGTGATCTGCTTTAAATCCAGCGTCGATGAACTGGCAGAGTAAGGGTAACAGTCGCAGGAGACGTCCTGCGTCTGGCGCACCTTGTCGAACAGCTTGAGCGTTTCCTGCGTGCGGCCCCAGTTTTTGGCCCCGGCGCATTTATGGTGCGAAATCACCACCGGCACCCGGCCATGGCGGCCAATGTGAAATGCCTCCTCCATCGCCTCGAGTATGGGTTCAAACTCCGAACGCAGGTGGGTAGTATAAATGCCCTGCTCACCCGCCAGCTCTTCCGCCAGCGCCATCACCTCTTGCGTGGGGGCAGAGAACGCCGAGGCATAAGCCAGACCGGTACTCAGTCCCAAAGCGCCCTGTTGCAACGCAGCACGCAGTTGCTTACGCATGGCGGCGATCTCTTCGGCATTAGCCGGGCGAAACAGGTCGTCCATCTGGTTGCTGCGCAGCGTGGTGTGGCCAATCAGCGTCGCCACATTCACCGCCGGCGTCACGGCCTCGACCTGTTGACGGTAATCGGCAATCGTTGGGTAAACGAAATGCGCTTTTTCCCCCAGCAGGTTCATCGGATCGGGCACGCTGGTTTTGATCACCGCCCCGGCGGCGCTGATGCCGCAGTTGCCGACAATCACCGTTGTCACCCCTTGCGATATCTTCGGCAGCATCTCGGGCATGCGGATCACGTTAGTGTCGTCATGAGTATGTACGTCGATAAACCCCGGCGACAGCACCCGGCCCCGGCCGTCGATCACCACCTCGGCCTCAGCCTCTACAGCAGGTGCGATAGCCGCAATCCGATCGTCTTTCACCGCCACATCAGCACGATATTCAGGCCCGCCGCTGCCGTCGATCACCGTGACATTTTTAATCAGATACTGATACCGCATGAATCATCATCCTCAGGTTAGTGTCTTGGGGGGCCGACTCAGTCCCCCAGCGGCTGCCGATCTTCTCCGCCACGGTGACTGTCCAGCGCCAGCTTGATGCGGCGCAGACGGTCCCGGGACTGGCGTTTATTCGCCATGGCCAGCGCCGTCGCCAGCACGTCGACCATCGCCAACATGGCGTAGCGCGAAGTACTGGGCTTGTAGATGTAATCATTTTCCCGCACCACCAGCGCCAACAGCACGTCGGCCTGCGCCGCCAGCGGCGTTCCTGCCGGGGTGATGGCCACCACTTTGGCCCCGTACTGGCGGGCAATCGCCGCGCTTTCCACCACTTCCTGCGTGTAGCCGCCCAGCGACAGCGCCACCACCACGTCCTGCCTGGCCACCGCCGCCGCCATCATGCGCACCAGCAAGCCGTCGCTTTGCGCGGTTACCGGCAGCCCGAGCCGGAACAGACGGTGCTGCACCTCTGCGGCGCAAATGGTCGATCCGCCCCCCATGCCAATGGCCAGAATTTGCCGCGCGTCGCTGAGCCACTCCACCGCTTTGGCCAGCGCCGGCTCGTCAATCGTCCGGCGGTTAATCGTCAGGACATTGATGATGGTTTCGTAAATCCCCTGGATCCCTTCCAGATCCGGCTCTTCATGGATAAACCGTTGCCCCACCGCCAACGACTGCGCCAGCTTGACCTTAAGGTCACGCACGTCACGGCAGCCCAGTATTTTGGCAAAGCGCGTGATCGAGGCCTGGCTGACCTGGGCCTGCCGGGCCAGTTCGGCAATCGGCAAAGCAGTCACCGCATCCGCATCGTCCAGAATGAATTGCGCGATGCGTTTTTCGGTGCTGCTCAGCTCAATAAAACGCTCTGTAATGCGCGAGATAATGTCGATATCCACACCCATTGCCTCACCCCATAGTGGTTAAATTTTGTCATTTACAATGCAGGAAAACAGTGGAAGACTACACAAAAATGAGCGTTAAAAATGATACTTTGTACCCTAAAATCAAAAAATAAAATTTAAATTCAATTAAAATCAAAACAATACATCAAGATATCCCATTCAAAAAAGATAGAACACCCAAAGGATAATGTTATGAAATACCAAAAAGATTTCACCGTTACCCACAAGGCCGCCGTGCTGCGCAGTGACCCGTCCGCGCCGGCAAACCTGCTTAACGAAGACGTCTGCCTGCCGGCCGCGGTGATCAAGCTCAGCAGCCTGGAAAACAATATCGCCTGGATGCAAAACTATGCCGACGCACGCGGCGTCTCGCTGGCCCCACACGGCAAAACCACCATGACCCCCTGGATCTTCCAGCGTCAGGTAGCCCAGGGCGCCTGGGCGGTGGGCGTCGGTTCCGCCTGGCAGGCGAAGGTGGCCATGGAGGCGGGCGTCCCCCGGGTGCTGATGGCCAACCAGTTGGTCGGCAAGGCCAACATGCGACTCATTGCCGAACTGAAAGCGCAACATCCCTCCACCCTTTTCCTTTGCTGCATCGACAGCCTCAGCAATGCGCAAGCCCTCTCGGCGTTTTTCAGCCAGCACGGACAAACCCTGGATGTCCTGTTGGAACTGGGCGTGCCCGGCGGCCGCTGTGGCTGCCGCAGCGTGGGACAAGCCGAGCAACTGGCGCAGGACATCGTCAGGCTGCCAGGGCTGCGCTTGCAGGGTATCGAGCTGTATGAAGGCGTGATGCACGGTGACGACGCCCAGCGCAAAATCGAACAATTTCTGCGTGACGCCGCCGGTCTGCTGCGTGAACTGCACCGGCAACGCCTGTTCAGCGGTGAAGAAGCGATCCTCACCGGGGCGGGCTCTTCCTGGTATGACGTGGTTTGCCGCGTTTGGGGTGAAGAATCGCTGCCGGAAAACTGCCGTCGGGTGATCCGCCCTGGCTGTTACATCACCCACGATCGGGGAATTTATCAGGATGCGCAAAATGCGGTGCTGGCCCGCGATAGCTACGCCTGCGACTTGGCGGGGGAGCTAACCTCGGCACTGGAATTGATCGCACTGGTGCAGTCGGTGCCGGAGCCGGGCCGGGTTATTGTCAATTTCGGCAAGCGAGATGCGGCTTTCGACGCCGGGTTGCCGCAGCCGATCGCCCATTACCGCAACGGGGTTCTGCAAGAAAGTGACATCCAGCAGCTGATCACCCAGGGGATCATGGACCAGCATGCCATGTTAAGCTGTCCGGCAGACTTCCCGGTGCAGGTTGGAGATATACTGGTGTTTGCCACCTCGCACCCCTGCCTGACCTTCGATAAATGGAAGACGCTGTTGGTGATTGACGATAATTACAACGTTATAGAAACCATTGAGACATCTTTCTGAGCACGGAAAAGGATATTTCATGACCAGCCTGCCCATCGACAGCCTGCTGTCGGTGCAGAACCTTTCCCTGGCGACCCCTGGGAAAAGCCCGCGGATTGATCGGGCCACCTTTAGCCTTCAGCCAGGCGAGTCCGTCACCATTATCGGCCCGAACGGCAGTGGGAAATCCACGCTGTTGCGGCTACTGACCTGTGAGCTCAAGCCGACCGAAGGCGAAATTCTCTTTCAGGGAAAGCCCCTAGCCAGCTTAAAACCCCTGCAACGCGCCCGCGCTATCGCCTTGCTGAGCCAGCACGATGATGCGGATTTACGGCTTAAGGTGAGCGAGTATGTGGCGCTGGGACGCCTGCCCTGGCTGGCCGATCATTCGCCATCTCAACACGCGCTGATAGTTGCCAAAGCGATGGAGGAGGTGGGTATCGGCCACCTGCAACATAGCCCGTTGGGCAAGCTTTCAGGCGGCGAACGTCAGCGCGCCGGCTTCGCCAGAGCTTTGGCGCAGCAACCGGTGCTGTTATTGCTTGATGAACCCACCAACCATCTCGATCCGCTGGCCCGGCATCAGTTGCTGTCGCTGATCCATAAGAAAAAGATAGCCACGATAAAAGTGCTGCACGATCTCGAGCTGGTGCAACCCTTTTCCGATAAGGTGATGATCATCAATGAAGGGAAAATCCTGTGTTATGGCCGCCCTGAAACGGTGCTGGAATCGGCGCACCTGCAACAGGTGTTTGGCATGAGAACGCTGCAGGTTCGTCATCCGGAAAGCGGCGAAGCCCTGCGTTTTTTCGAAGCTTTACCCACATCATCCCGGCACAATTCGCCACAATCGACAATTGTTTGATCTAACTACATTTGTCATACGAATTATTCAGGTATGTTGCCCCCGTTTCCAATAAACCGGGTTATTGACTTCGGTTTTGCCGTTTTGCCCACGGGGTTACCCGAGTGGGATGACCTTCCTCCGCCCCACCCCGCTGACGCCAGGCCAGACAACCGACGGTAATGCCCTCTCAATAGCCTTTCGGTGCTATGAATCTGGAGTCGATGTGAAAAACTTAACCCTCGCTGCGCTACTGGCCTTCACCACGGCAAGTGCCGGGGCCTCTGGCTTCCCCGTTACGGTGGACAACTGCGGCCAGCCCCTGACCTTTGAACGCCCGCCACAGCGTGCCGTTATTCAAGATATCAATATGTCGCAAATGGCCTTTGCCCTGCAGCTCCAGCCTTCTATCGTGGGCGTGACAGGGATCTCCGGTTGGTACAAAAACATCCCTGAATTCACCCAACAGCAGGGAAAAATTCCTGAACTGGCCCCCAAGTACCCGACCATCGAAAACCTTCTCGCCGCAAGCCCTGACCTGTTCTTCGCCGGCTGGAATTATGGGCTTCGTGGGGAAGTGACCCCGCAAGCGCTGGCAAAATTCAATATCAAAACGCTGGTGCTGAGTGAAAGCTGCATCCACGTCGACAACCATCGGCCACGGGCCAGCATGGATTTGCTCTACGACGATATGATCAGGCTCGGCAAAGTCTTTGGCAAACAGGAACAGGCGGAAAAGCTGGTTGCAGACTGGCAACGGCAGGTGGCAGATATCCATCGCAAAGTTGCGACGCAAAAACCCGTCAAGGTGTTCCTTTATGATTCCGGCGAAGAAAAACCCTACACCAGCGGAGCCTACGCCATGCCGACGGCGATTATTGAAGCCGCTGGGGCAACAAACGTGATGGATACCCTGAACACCAGCTGGGTGAACACCAATTGGGAAAGCGTGGCGGCGACAGAGCCTGAATTTATTATTCTGGTGGACTATCAGGCTGAATCCACCGACAGCACCGATGCCCGGCAGCTTTTCCTTGAACAACACCCCCTGATGAAGCAAACCCCGGCAGTGGTCCATCACCGCTATTTGAAATTGAAATACCAGGCGTTAACGCCGGGACCGGTCAATATTGAGGCGATCCACAAACTGGCTCAGGCCCTTTACCCTGCCGCGATTAGCTGATGTCGGAAAAAATGCGTTTCAGGCTGGCCTGGACCCTCGCCCCGCTGTTATTGGCAGGGTTAGTCTTCGCCAATGTCGCCCAAGGCAGCGTGTCGCTCTCACTCGCTCAGGTGCTAAGTGCGCTGGGCATCGTCCCGGGTGATGTGCCCCCCATGATCAAGAGCATCGTGCTGGAACTGCGTTTGCCACGCACCTTACTTGGGCTGCTGGCGGGGGCCGGCCTGGCGTTGGTTGGCGCCCTGTTGCAAACCACAACCCGCAACGATTTGGCCGATCCCTTTCTGTTTGGCCTCTCCTCTGGCGCCTCCGCCGGCGTGGTGCTGGTGATGACGCGCCTCGGCGATAGCCTCGGGGCCTGGACGTTACCGGTGTCTTCCTTTGCCGGTGGCATGATCTCTGCCGCGGTGGTGCTGGTTATTTTTATGACTCAATCGCAAAAAGGCACCGAAAAGCTGATCATCTGCGGGCTGGCGGTCTCTTTTTTATTCGGCGCCTTCACCAACTATCTGGTTTTTTCCGGCGATCAGCGTACCGCCAGCAGCGTACTGTTCTGGACGCTGGGCGGACTGGGGCTGGCCCGCTGGGATAACTTGATTTTTGCCTTGATAGCGCTGCTGTTGCTGGTGGTGTTGATTGCCCTGCGCTGTCGATCGCTGGACGGCTTGCTGGCGGGCGAGCAGACCGCCGGTACGCTGGGCATCAACACCCGCCGCTTGCGCACGGAAGTGTTTCTTTGCTGTTCGCTGGCGACCGCGTTACTGGTGGCATTGACCGGGGTGATAGGGTTTGTCGGCTTAATGGTTCCCCATCTGGCGCGCCCGTTTACCGGCGTACGTCACCGGCGCCTGCTGCCGTTGGTCGGGGTGTTAGGGGCCATATTGCTTTCTGCCGGCGATCTGCTGAGCCGCATCATCACCGCCCCCCAAGAACTGCCTATCGGGATCATTACCGCCGGGCTGGGCGGCGTTTTCGTTCTGGTGATTTTGCTGCGCCGAGCCCACTGAAGATAAATTTGCCTGCCATGCGGCTAAAGGCCACCAGCCAATCGATTGCGAAATGACAAAAATCGGCGTTTTAGCGCTTGCAGTGGCCAAAGGCGCGAGTATAATGCGCGACAATTTGCCAGGAGAAAGCATGAAAAACGACGTTTGTTTTGTTAGCCACAACCGACAAAACCGACTGCCAATCGGCAGCCAACTGCCGTTGTTTCTCCTGTTGCTAAACCGATCGTTTCAAGCCCCTCGTTGAGGGGCTTTTTTTTGCCTGAAAAATCTGTTCAAAGCCCCGCGCCACGGGCACGAGTCGAGGAGAGTGAAAAATGGCCAACCCGCTGTATCACAAACATATCATCTCTATTAACGATCTCAGCCGCGAGGATCTGGAGCTGGTGCTACGCACCGCCGCCAGCCTGAAAGCCAATCCGCAACCCGAGTTGCTAAAGCACAAGGTGATCGCCAGTTGCTTCTTTGAAGCATCGACCCGTACCCGCCTGTCGTTTGAAACCTCGATGCACCGCCTGGGCGCTTCGGTGGTGGGCTTTGCCGACGGCAGCAACACCTCGCTGGGCAAGAAAGGCGAAACGCTGGCCGACACCATCTCGGTGATTGGCACCTACGTCGACGCCATCGTCATGCGTCATCCGCAGGAAGGTGCGGCGCGCCTGGCGACCGAATTCTCCGGCGGCATCCCGGTGCTCAACGCCGGTGACGGCGCCAACCAGCACCCGACCCAGACGCTGCTCGACCTGTTCACCATTCAGGAAACCCAGGGCCGACTGAACAACATCAATATCGCCATGGTCGGCGACCTGAAATACGGCCGCACCGTGCATTCACTGGCGCAGGCCCTGGCCAAGTTTGAAGGCAACCGCTTCTTCTTCATCGCGCCGGATGCGCTGGCAATGCCGGCCTATATCCTGCAAATGCTGGAAGAAAAAGGCATCGAGTTCAGCCTGCACAGCAGCATTGAAGAAGTGGTCCCCGAGCTGGATATTCTCTACATGACCCGGGTGCAGAAAGAGCGTCTGGATCCTTCCGAATACGCCAACGTGAAGGCGCAGTTCGTTCTGCGCGCGGCGGATCTGGCCGGCGCACGCGCCAACCTCAAGGTGCTGCACCCGCTGCCACGCATTGACGAAATCACTACCGACGTGGACAAAACGCCGTACGCCTACTATTTCCAGCAGGCGGGTAACGGCATTTTCGCCCGTCAGGCGCTGCTGGCGCTGGTTTTAAACGCAGATTTGGCTCTTTAAGGGGGAACCGTTATGACTCACGATAACAAACTGCAGGTTGAAGCGATCAAGTGCGGCACGGTGATTGACCATATTCCAGCACAGATCGGGTTTAAGCTGCTGACGCTGTTCAAGCTGACCGCCACCGACCAGCGCATCACCATCGGCCTGAACCTGCCTTCCAACGAGCTGGGCCGTAAAGACCTGATCAAAATCGAAAACACCTTCCTGACGGAGCAACAGGCCAACCAACTGGCCATGTACGCGCCGAAAGCCACGGTTAACCGCATCGACAATTATGAAGTGGTGCGCAAACTGACCCTCAGCCTGCCGGATCACATCGACGGCGTGCTGACCTGCCCGAACAGCAACTGCATCAGCCGCAGCGAACCGGTGTCTTCCAGCTTTAGCGTGAAATCACGCGACGGCGACGTACACCTGAAATGCCGCTACTGCGAAAAAGAGTTCGAGCATCAGGTGGTCTTGCAGGCGGACTGAGTTCGGCCGGCTGCCGGGAGATGAGGCTGTTATTCTCCCGGTGACTGCCTATAATGGGAACCCCGTAGGGGCACCGAATACCGGGCCCGACGCTACGGAGAGCCACGCAGCCCACCGCGCTGCGATTTGAAAGACGAAGGGTATATCAGGAGAAAAAATGTCACGTAACATCAGCACTGAACTCGCCCCGGCAGCCATTGGTCCTTACGTGCAGGGCGTTGATCTGGGCAGCATGATCATCACTTCCGGCCAGATCCCGGTCGATCCGAAAACCGGCGCCGTTGCCGACGACGTTGCCGCTCAGGCTCGCCAGTCGCTGGAAAACGTTAAAGCGATCGTTGAAGCCGCCGGCCTGAAAGTGGCCGATATCGTGAAAACCACGGTTTTCGTGAAAGATCTGAACGACTTCGCTACCGTTAACGCCGCTTATGAAGCTTTCTTCACCGAGCACAGCGCGCCGTTCCCGGCCCGTTCCTGCGTTGAAGTGGCCCGTCTGCCGAAAGACGTGAAAATCGAAATCGAAGCCATCGCCGTTCGTCGCTAATACCGCGACCTCGCGCCCAACGGTCAGCCCAGGCTGGCCGTTTTTATTTTTAGTATTTTTATTATTTCAATTATTTTATAACGATAGACCTATCCTCCACACATTTACAATTCCGCATTAAAAATACGTCTATAATTATTTTCGCCCGGCCAGGCTATGATTTCTTGTGATTTATTAACCAGACTAATTATCTCAGGAGAATATCCCATGGCTCAAAGCATATTGGATTATTTTATCCAACAGGTCACTTATTCCCCCGAAGCACTGGCGATCGTCAGTGACGATCAACGTATTACCTACCGACAGTTAAATGAAGCCAGCAACCAACTCTGCGGTCAGTTGCAACGGCAGGGCGTTAGCCCCGGTGACAACGTGCCATTAGTCGCGCTGCGCACGCCGGAATTGCTGATAGGTATCCTGGCGATTATCAAAGCTGGAGCAAGTTATATTCCCATCGATGCCCGATATCCTGAAAAAAGAATTCTGGATATTGTCAGACAAAGCGGGTCAAAAGTAATCATATTGAGTAACTTATCAATTACTTTTGAAATAAACAACCCCGATGTAAAAATCATTGCCATTGATAATATTACATCAGATAAACTGGTGCCTTTTGAATTAATAAATCCCAAGAGTGATGCAACGGCTTATATTATTTTCACCTCTGGCACTACCGGCAAGCCCAAGGGAGTGATGATTGAACATCATTCACTGTTGAATATTATTCTCTGGCATAACCAAAAATTCGCCATGAGCCATGAAAGCCGTTCCACGCTGATAGCCGGTATCGGCTTTGATGTGGCCCAGTGGGAAATCTGGGCAGCATTGCTCAGCGGCGGCACGCTGTATTTGCCGCAAGAAGAGACCCGACTGCAGCCCTCTGCCCTGCTCAACTTCTTCGCAGACCACCAGATCACCCATGCATTCGTGCCCACGGTGTTGGTGGCTGAAATCGTCGGAGCGCCACAGCCAGAAAACCTGGCGCTGCGCTACCTGTTTACCGCCGGGGAAAAACTCAACCCGATCGATCTCCGTGGAGTGAGTTACCCCTTGGTGGATTACTACGGCCCCACTGAAGCGACCATCTTCGCCACTTGGAATCGGGTCACTTGTGCAACACAAAACTCGGCCGCGACTATCGGTCGACCGGTGGCAGACACCGATATTTTCATTCTCGACGATCATCTGCAACCGGTGAGTGGCCAACAGGCTGGCGAGCTTTATATCAGTGGCCGTTGCCTGGCTCGTGGTTACCTGAATGACCCACAGCTCACCGCAGAAAAGTTTATTACCCCGGTGCATTTTGCCGGTAAACGCCTCTACCGCAGCGGCGATCGGGCACGCTGGCTACCGGATCAACGCATTCAATATCTTGGGCGTCTAGACGACCAGATCAAAATCCGCGGTAACCGCGTGGAACTGGGCGAAATAGAAAGCGTTATGGTGCAGGTTGCGGGAGTGAAGGCGGCTGTCGCTATCGCCATCCAACCCCAGGATCCTGCAAACAAACAGATTGTGGCGTTTCTGGCGGCTGACAATGACGACGGAGAGTTGGTCGAACGTGTGAAGCAGCAGCTGAAAGAAATGTTACCTTCATACTTCCTGCCCGCCAGCTTCCTGGTGATGGAACGCATGCCGATCAATGCCAATGGTAAAACCGATAAGGCCGCGCTGTTGGCCCTTTCCCGCACGGATCAGTCTCCGACAGCAGAGACGCTGACCGGCAGCCGGGAGATCATTGCCGCTATTTGGAGCCAGGTATTGGGGACGACGAATATCCGCGCCGAAGACAACTTTTTCGACATCGGCGGCCATTCACTGCTGGCAGCAAAGCTGGCGACGGCCATCGATAACAAAATCGGAGTCAAAGTCTATGTGCGCGATATTTATGAATATCCGACGATAAACCGTCTGTCGCAGGCGCTGGATGAACGCAGCGGCCATGCACTGCCGACGGTGGACAGCGAACCGGTACGTGCTCTGCAAGACGACGTTTGGCTGCCTGCAGATATCACCATCAACCCGGATTATGATGTGCGACAGGTCAGCGACCCCAAAGCCATTTTGCTCACCGGCGCCACCGGATTTGTCGGTGCGCATCTGCTGGCAGAGTTGCTCGTCACAACCCGTGCCGAGTTGTATTGCCTGGTGCGGCAGCGCAGCCGGATATCCCCGCAGCAACGACTCAACGAGATCCTGAATCGCTATCAGATTACTTTATCCGCCGAGCAGTACGCGCGCGTCCATCTGATCCCCGGCGACGTGGCCGAACACGATTTCGCCCTGTCACCTGAGCACTTCCGTGAACTCAGCCAGCGGATCGATATCATTTATCATTCGGCGAGTGCGGTGAACTTTATCCAGCCCTATTCTTATATGAAACGCGATAATGTGCAGGGTCTGCGCGAAATCATTCGTTTTGCCGCGTACCGACGCACCAAACCACTGATGTTGATGTCGACGATTTCGGTCTACAGCTGGGGGCACTTGCATACCGGCAAACGGGTGATGCTGGAAAGTGACGACATAGATCAGAACCTGCCGGCGGTGATCACCGATATCGGCTACGTCCGCAGCAAATGGGTAATGGAGAAAATTGCCGATCTGGCGGCATCGCAAGGCTTGCCGCTAATGACCTTCCGTCTGGGGTACGCCACCTTCCACAGCCGAACCGGCGTCAGCGCCAGCTACCAATGGTGGGGACGGCTAGTCAAAACCTGTATCACCAGCGGCACCCTGCCGGTGTTGCAAGACCTGCGCGAGGGCCTGACGACGGTGGACTATATGACCCAATCCATTGCCCATATCACTCGCAACCCTCAGGCGTTAGGGAAGAAATTCAACCTGATCCACCAGCACCAGAATAACCTGACGCTGCAAGCCTTCTTCAGCCTGCTGGAGCGCGAGTGTGGCCACCGTTTCCGACAGCTGCCTTTCGACCAATGGCGAGCACAGTGGGAACACGACGCTAATGCACCGCTCTACCCGTTGCTCAGCCTGTTCAGGGACAATATGGTGAATGGGCAATCGACAGTGCAGCTCTACCAAAATACCTACCAATGGGATTGCAGCAACCTGCAGCATTTCCTGCGGCACAGCGGGATCGAAGAACCGCGGTTTACCCGGCAAATGCTACTGAATTATCTGCGGCAGTCTATCGGCACTTCGCAGCAAGCATTGCAGGTATAAATGCCAGGGCGGGTCATCAGGGCCCGCCAGCGTCCTTTGCCCGGTGAGTTGCGCCATCACTGCTCATAGCCAACCCACACACGCCGCGGTTTTGCCCCGTTTTAAGGCAGCGTCCGCTTTGGTTGCACCCAAAGCGGGCCATTTCCTGCCGCGAGCCGGCGTTTTCGCGCCATTTTCGCCCCTTTATCACCTTGGCACATTTTATGCTGGTTCTGTATACAGCCTGCAATGTCGACGAGGTGATGATGCTAAATATCGATCTGTCTGCTTCACCGTTTTTTGATGAGATGCTTCTGGCTGAGGGTAAGCACCGGGGTCACTACGAGGCTTACTGGCATTGGCTGCAACAGGCTGACCAAAAGGCCGTTCAACGCAAGAGGGAAGAGGCTGCACTGCTGTTTCACCGGGTGGGAATTACCTTTAACGTTTATGGCGAGGATGACGGCGCTGAGCGTTTGATTCCGTTCGACAGCGTACCGCGCATCATACCCGCCGGCGAATGGGCGATGCTCGATCGCGGTATCCGCCAGCGTGTCCAGGCGCTTAACGCCTTTCTGCACGATATTTACCATCAACAACACATTCTGAAAGCCGGGATCATTCCGGCGGAGCAGGTGCTGGCCAACGACCAATATCAACCCTGCATGCAAGGGGTAGATCTGCACCGCAATATTTACGCGCACATTGTTGGCGTGGATATGGTGCGCAACGGTGACGGCCAGTATTACGTGCTGGAAGACAACCTGCGCACCCCGTCCGGCGTTTCCTATATGCTGGAAAACCGCAAAATGATGATGCGCCTGTACCCGGAGCTGTTCGCTCAGCAACGCATCGCGCCGGTGGAGCGCTACCCGTCGCACCTGCTGCAAACCCTGCGTGAAAGCTCGCCGATTAACGATCCCACCGTGGTGGTGCTGACGCCGGGCCGCTTCAACAGCGCCTACTTCGAACACAGTTTCCTGGCGCAGCAGATGGGGGTTGAACTGGTGGAAAGCGCCGATCTGTTCGTCAAGGACGGGGCGGTCTTTATGCGCACCACCGCCGGGCCTTGCAAGGTGGATGTGATCTACCGCCGGGTGGACGACGCCTTCCTCGATCCGCTGGCGTTCCGTCCGGATTCGATGCTCGGCGTGCCGGGGCTGCTGTCGGTATACCGTGCCGGCAACGTGGTGCTGGCCAACGCCATCGGCACCGGCGTGGCCGACGACAAGTCAATTTATCCGTACGTGCCGGACATGGTGCGTTTCTACCTGCAGGAAGAGCCGATCCTCAATAACGTGCCTACCTGGCAATGCCGCCACAAGAATGAACTGTCGTACGTGCTGGCGAACCTGGAACAGATGGTGGTGAAGGAGGTGCACGGCGCCGGTGGCTACGGCATGCTGATCGGCCCGGCGGCGACCAAGGACCAAATCGCTCACTTCCGCAGCCTGCTGCTGGCCAAGCCGCATAACTACATTGCGCAAAATACGCTGGCGCTGTCGACCTGCCCGACCTTCGTCAACGACGGCCTGGCGCCGCGACATATCGATTTGCGGCCGTTCGCCCTCAGCGGCGCGGAAATCCGCCTGGTGCCCGGCGGCCTGACGCGCGTGGCGCTGGCGCAAGGCTCGCTGGTGGTCAACTCGTCGCAAGGCGGGGGAACCAAGGATACCTGGGTGTTGGAGGACGACGCATGCTGAGCCGAACTGCCAGTGAACTCTATTGGATGGCCCGCTACCTGGAGCGGGCGGAAAGCATCGCCCGGGTGCTCGACGTCACCAACAAGCTGTCGATGATGCCGATCCGCGACAGCGAGGATCAGGATCTGCAGGTACCGCTCAATCTGACCAGTACCGGGCAGCTGTATGCCGCCGCCTACCCCGACCTGACGATGGCCAATCTGGTGAGCTTTTTTGCGCTCGACAGCCGCAACCACAGCAGTATTTACAGCTGTCTGCAGATGGGCTGGAACAACGCCCATGCGGTGCGCGGCAGCCTGTCTTCCGAGGTCTGGGAATGCATCAACGCCACCTGGATCGAAATGAAGCTGATCCGCCGTCAGGGCATAGGGTCGGTGGGCGCGGATGGCTTTTTCGACTGGGTGAAGGAACGTTCTCACCTGTTTCGCGGCGCGATGTTCGGCACCTTGCTGCGCAGCGACGCCATGTGCTTTATCCGCCTCGGCACCCTGCTGGAGCGTGCTGACGGCACTGCCCGTCTGTTAGGGGTCAAGAACTCGCTGATGGACAGCGACGGCGATCCGGTGCGCGAGTATTACCGCATGGACACGCTGTTGCGGGCAGTGAGCGCACGCGAAGCCTACCACAGCATCTACAAGCAGCAGCTCAGTCGGGACACCATTGCCGAACTGATGATCCTGCGTAATGAAATCCCCCGCTCCCTGCTGGCCTGCGTCGGCGATATGGTGCAGCAACTGGAGCAAATTGGCGGCAACAGTGCCAATCAACCGCGCCGGCTGGCGCATACGCTGCACGCCGAGCTGCGCTTTAGCAGCATGAAAGACCTGAACAAGGTCGGGCTGAATGACTGGCTGGACGCGTTTCTCGGCCAGATTGGCGGCATCGCGGAGAGCATCCATCACACTTATCTGGAGGCGCAATGAAACTGAACATTGAGCACAACACCCACTACACCTATGCCCAGCAGGTGCAGCGCAGCACTCAGTACCTGCGCCTGACGCCGCAGGATTCGGAACACCAGCGCATCATTTCATGGCAGTTGACGCTGCCGGAAGATGCGGTGTGTACCACCGATGCCTTTGGCAACGTGCTGCACGTGCTGACGCTGGATCACCCGCATCAGGCCATCACCATTCAGGCCCACGGCGTGGTGGAGATTGAAGATGGCGCAGAGGATCAGGTGATGGGGCACTTGTCGCCGCTGGTGTTCCTGCGCCACAGCCCGCTGACCCAACCCGACAGCGCGATCCAGGCATTCGCCCTGCGCTACTACCAACCGCAGGCGGTGCTGGACGGGCTGGAAAATCTGATGGGCGAGCTGTTGCTCAAAATGCCGTACACCCCGGGCTCGACCAGCGTCACCGACAGCGCGGCCCAGGCATTCGCGACCGGCACCGGCGTCTGTCAGGATCATACCCACGTATTTTTGGCCTGTTGCCGCAGCCTGAACATTCCGGCGCGCTATGTCAGCGGCTATCTTTACAGCGAGGATTCCGCCCACGTCGCCACTCACGCCTGGGCCGAAGCCTGGGTCGACGACCGCTGGCACAGCTTTGACGTCACCAACAATACCCGCCTGCCGAATCAACACCTTAAGCTGGCGGTGGGCATCGACTATCTCGACGCCTGCCCGGTACGCGGGATGCGGCTCGGCGGCGGCTGCGAGAACATGCAGACCATCGCCGAAGTGCAGATGATGCCAACCGGCCAGTAGCCTCTTGCCGAAAACCAGGGTTTACGGCACGCTGGCGGTTGGCGGCGTGCCAGTATCGTTTTGAGGGATTGTGGTATGACCTATTGTGTGGCCATGCGCTTGTCTTCCGGGCTGGTCTTTGCTTCAGATTCGCGCACCAATGCCGGCGTGGATCATATTTCCACCTTCCGCAAACTGCATGTGTTTCAGCAGGACGGTGAACGCATGCTGGTGTTGCAAAGCGCCGGTAACCTGGCGACTACCCAGAGCATCATCAGCCTGTTGCAGCGCCGCAGCAAAGATCCCGAACGCATGAACCTGCTGAACGCCCCGAGCATGTACGAAGCCGCCACGCTGGTGGGCGAAACGGTGCGGGAAGTGATCCAACGCGACAGCGAAGCCCAGCAAAGCGGCAGCACGACCGACTTCAGCTGCAGCCTGCTGCTCGGCGGCCAGATCTGCGGTGAAGAGATGCGGCTATTCCATATTTACCCGCAGGGCAATTTTATCGAGGCCACCCGCGATACGCCCTATTTCCAGATTGGCGAAAGCAAATACGGCAAACCGATTATCGATCGGGTACTGACCTACGACACCCCGCTGGAACAGGCGATGCAGTGTGCGCTGATCTCTCTGGATTCTACGCTGCGCAGTAACCTGTCGGTCGGCCTGCCGCTGGACGTGATGATCTACCCGCGCGACAGCTTTAGCAGTGCGCAGCAGTACCGCATCACCGAAGATCACCCGCATTTTAGCGCCATCCGTAAAGGCTGGGGCGAAGGGCTGGTCAGTATTTTCAAACAGTTGCCGCCGTTGCAACTGTAGGTCTGAAGGCTCAGCATGCTGAGCCCCTACATATGCTGAGCCTCTACACATGCAGAACACCTACACATGCAGAACCCCTACACATGCAGAACCCCTACGCGTGCAGAACCCCATACATGCTGACTTACCTCACTCGATAGCGCTGGCGCGCAGAAGCGCTTCCAGCGGATAGACCGCCGCAATCACCACTTCGTCCCGTATCTGCGCCGCCGCGTCCAGTTGCAGCTGTATTTGCGCCGCTTCTGGCTTGCTCAGCGGTTTGCCCTGTTGATAATGCTCCAGCAGCATCAGTCCCAGCGTGGAGAGCGCGCCGACATCCTGCGCCACCGGTGCCAGGTCCTGCATCACCCGGTTACCGGCAATCACCGTTTTTACCGGCGCGGTATTGAGCTGCCAGCGTTGTAAACGCTCGCGCAACGCCTGCGCTGCCGCCCGGTCGTTACGGTCCTTCACCAAGGCCGCAACCTGCATACCCATCTCGCGCACCGCGTTGCTTTCCGCCGGCAGTGCGTCGGCAAAACGGTTCAGCGGTTCGAACTGGTGATAGTTACCGGCTTTGAATTTCAGATGCTGTCGGGTGTAGTACTGTCCGGGCTCCACCGCTTCGGCCAGGATTTGCAGCGGTGCTATCGTCACGCTGTTTGCCAACCGGGTGAACTCGCGTGCGGTTTCCGCATGCTGTTGCAACCCCACCGATACCACCGACCAGGCGTCGACTGCCGCCAGCCTGCGGTACATATTATTTTCATCGGTCACGTCCTGCGCCGACCACAAGCGCTCCGCCACCGCGAACCCACGCGGCCAGAGTTTGAGATCGAGGATCGGCGCCCTGATATTTTCCGCCCACAGCGCCGCCTCGCCGCCGAGAATATTGGCCTGCTGTTTGGTCTCCGGCACCACCGGCATCTTGCCCACCGGGATCGCCGTAAGCTTGCTGCCGGTGGTCGGGTAACGCACGTTGCCCACCAGCGTATAACCGCTGAGCTGATCCTGGCTCAGGGTGAACACCGGGCGGGTGTCCCCCATCCAGCTGTCGAGCCGGAAGCTCACCTGCTGCGGGGAACGCCAGACGATATCGTGCAGCGCACGGCGAGATTTGCCGTTGAAATCGATAAAACCCCGCCAGCCCTGCTTGCCTTCAATCAGGGTAAAACTGCCTTCTACCGCGCTGCCCTTCAGCCGTGGCATGCTGAACTGCCAGCTTTGTGCCTTTTCATCCGGCTGCACCTCAGTGTCGACGCCCAGCGGCTGCGGCAGGATCTCATTGCGATAGTGGTAGGCGGCGCTTTGCGGTTGATCGAGGTAAAAGCCGGTAGACAAAATGCCCTGGTACCCGTCCTGCGCGCTGGCCCCAAGCGAGTCCTGCCCTTGCCATGACTGGATGACAATGCTGCGCGGCAGTGACGGATGATAGATCTCGTCCCACCCCACCATCTGGCGCTGGTGCTGCTCGAGGATTTTCTCCAGCTTCTGATTGAAATAGGCCTGCAGAGCATGGGTGTCCGCCAACGAGTGCTGCTGCATAAAGGCCTGAATGGTTTTGGATTGCTTCCACTGGCTGGCATCAACCTCATCACCACCGATATGCAAATAGGGATCGGGGAAGATTGCTGCCAGTTCACCGATGATAGCGTCAACAAACCGATAAACTTCATCGCGGGTCGGATCCAGCGTCGGCAGGTGCACGCCCCATTTACGCTCCATCGAATACGGACCAGGCGCGCTCATCAACTCCGGGTAGGCCACGGCGATGCTGGAAGCATGCCCAGGCAGATCGATTTCCGGCACCACACGAATACCGCGCGCTGTGGCATAGGCCACGACCTGTTGCATCTGCTCGCGGGTGTAGAACCGGCCGTCGCTGGCCTGCTGCTGCAGTTTAGGATAGCGCTCAGAAGCAAAGCGCCAGCCCTGATCGTCGGTCAGGTGCCAGTGAAACACGTTGAGTTTGGCCGCCGCCATGCCGTCGAGCTGACGCAGAATATCCGCCAATGGCAGGAAATGACGTGCCGAATCCAGCAGCACGCCGCGCCACGGGAAACGCGGTACGTCGGTAATGTTCACCAACGGCAGGAAAGTGTTCTGCCCGTCGGTCTGCACCAATTGCAGCAGGGTTTCCATGCCGCGCAACGCGCCGAAACGGGTATTGGCTGTCAGCGCTACCCCCTGCGGCGTCACCGCCAATTTATAGCTTTCATCGCTCCCCGGCAGCGGCTGCGCCGCCACCTTATCTTTGATATTCACCTTAATGACCACGCCCGTGGCTTTTTCTGCCTGTGGCGCCAGGGTCCAGCCGGTTTGCAGCTCAATACGTTGGCGCCAGCGCTGCAGCGCATCGCCCAAATCGTCGCCCTGCAGGCTAATCGACAAACGCTGATCCAGCACCAGCTTGCCCGCCGGCTGAGTCAGTTCAACCTGCTGCGGCCAGGGCATCAGCGGCAGATCGCCGGCCGGCTGCGCCAGCGCGCCCAGGGAAAGCAATAACGATGAAGCCAGTAGCGTATAACGCAGGGGTCGGTGCATCAGAAATTCCTCAGAGGAAAAAGATCAATAAAAACAGCGAAGCTGTAAATAAAGACTGAGCACAGGACAGATGTCCAACGGCGAAGGTGAAAAGCCGGGTTGGATCACAGATGCCCCTCTTCCGGACGAAAGAGGGGCGCAGCGGTTACTGCCAGCCGTAACGACGCACAAACCAGCCTTTCACGCACTGGGTCAGCACCATATAGCCAGTCAGGATCAACACCAGCCAAGGGAAATAGCCGAGCGGCAATGCCTGCAGCTGCAGGAAACCGGCCAACGGCGAGAAGGTCAGGCCGATGCCGGTAACGATGACCAGCAGGGTCATCATGCACAACGGCCATGAAGGACGGCTCTGGATAAACGGAATTTTGCGCGTGCGGATCATATGCACAATCAGCGTTTGCGACAGCAACCCTTCCACGAACCAGCCGGACTGGAACAGCGTCTGCATTTCAGGCGTATTGGCCTTGAAAACCCACCACATCAGGCTGAAGGTCAGCACGTCGAAGATCGAGCTGATCGGCCCGAAGAACACCATAAAGCGCCCAATATCGCCGGAGTTCCAACGTTGCGGCTGAGTAATCTGATCGTCGTCGACGTTGTCGAACGGAATGGCGATCTGTGAAATGTCATACATCAGGTTCTGGATCAACAGGTGCAGCGGCAACATCGGCAGGAAAGGCAAAAAAGCGCTGGCGATCAACACACTGAAGACGTTGCCGAAATTGGAGCTGGCGGTCATCTTGATGTACTTGAGCATATTGGCAAAAGTACGACGTCCCTCGATAACCCCCTGCTCCAGCACCATCAGGCTTTTTTCCAGCAGGATGATGTCCGCCGCTTCCTTGGCGATATCCACGGCGGAATCCACCGAAATACCGATATCGGCGGCGCGCAGAGCGGGCGCATCGTTGATGCCGTCCCCCATAAAGCCGACCACGTGGCCCTGCTGGCGCAATAGCTTGACGATGCGTTCCTTATGCAGCGGCGTCAGCTTGGCGAACACCGTGGTACGCGCCGCGGCCTGCGCCAGCTGTTCGTCGTTCATCTGTTCGATTTCGCTGCCGCGCAATATATGATCCGCCGCCAGCCCGACGTCTTTGCACACCTTGGCCGCCACCAGCTCATTGTCACCGGTGAGGATCTTCACCGTGACACCGCTGTTTTTCAGCGCCGCCAGCGCCGGCGCCGTGCTCTCTTTAGGCGGATCGAGGAAGGCTACATAACCCTCGAGGATCAAATCCGACTCGTCGGCCACGCTGTATTCATGAGCCTGCGCCGGCAAGATCTTGTTGGCCACCGCCACTACGCGCAGCCCTTGCTGGTTGAGATCGTCGGTGATGCGCCGAATGCGCGCCAACAGCGCCTCGCTGAGCGGGATCACCTCATCTTCCTGCCGCACATGGCTGCAAATTGCCAGCATCTCCTCCAGCGCGCCCTTGCAGATCAGCTCGTGATATTGCGCGTCTTTGGCCACCACCACCGACATACGACGCCGTTCAAAATCAAACGGGATCTCATCCACCTTACGGTAATGCTGCAGCGCATCCGGCTGTTGGTTCTGTTCCGCGCAGCTCAGCACCGCCACGTCGAGCAGGTTTTTCAATCCGGTCTGGTAGAAGCTGTTCAGCCAGGCGTAATGCAGTACCCGATCGCTGGCGGCACCGAACACGTCGGTGTGACGCTCCAGCACGATTTTATCCTGGGTCAGGGTACCGGTTTTATCGGTACACAAAACGTCCATGGCGCCAAAGTTTTGGATTGCATCCAGACGTTTGACGATCACTTTCTGCCTGGAGAGTTTCACCGCCCCTTTGGCCAGCGTCGAAGTGACGATCATCGGCAGCATTTCCGGAGTCAGCCCCACCGCCACCGACAGCGCGAACAGCGCCGCTTCCCACCAATCCCCCTTGGTGTAGCCGTTGATCAACAAAACGATCGGCGTCATCACCAGCATAAAACGGATCAGCAGCCAGCTAACCCTGCTGATGCCGGTCTGGAAGGCGTTCGGCTGTTCATCCTGGCTGATAACCCGCTGTGCCAATTGGCCGAAGTAGGTGCCGCCGCCGGTCCCGATCACCATTGCCAGCGCGGTGCCGCTGACCACGTTGGTGCCCATAAAGCACAGATTTTGGCACTCCAGCGGATCTTCTGCCTGTTCACGCTGCTCGGCGGTTTTCTCTACCGGCAGAGACTCGCCGGTCAACGCCGCCTGGCTGATAAACAGATCCTTGGCCGACAACACGCGCAGATCCGCCGGGATCATATCTCCTGCTGCCAGCTTAATGATGTCACCCGGCACCAGTTGAGAGATCGGCAATTCAAGGTGTTCGCTTTTACCGGACAATGCGTCGCTGCGGATCACCGTGGCGGTGTTGCTGACCATCGCCTTCAGCGCGTCCGCCGCCCGATTGGATCGCGCTTCCTGAATGAAGTTCAGCAACGTGGAGATCACCACCATCAGTGCGATCACCAGCGCGCCAGTCAGATCTTCCGTCGCATAAGAAATCATGCCGAGTGCGGTCAGCAGCAGGTTGAACGGGTTGCGATAGCAGTGCCACAGGTGCTGCCACCAGGCTTCTTTTTGCTGATCGTCGATGACGTTCTCACCGCAGCGTTCGCGCACCCGCTCAGCCTCATGAGCGGTGATACCTTCCGGGTGGCTGTGAAAACGCAGATACAGATCGGTGACGTCGGCAGCGGCGCATTCCATGCGCTGCTGAGCCAAACCGGCGGGCAACCCTTGCGCTTTGCCGCCAAGGCTGTCCAACAGGCTATCGCGGTGCACCAAACGGCGCGGTAAATTGCGGCTGAGCATGCCCAACAGCTGACGGGGAATATTTTTCAGTTTCATTATTTTGCACCTCGTCGCCCATTGCCTCCCGGCAGCGGGTGAACGCGGAATTGCTCCCTGCCGGGCTTTTGGATGCGCCAAAAAGCCTCTGCCGGGGCAGATCCTGGTTTTTTTAAAAGCAGCTGGAGCGAACGACGGGCGTGCGCTACCGGTTACCGTTTACTTCACCGGTAAAACAGCAGCGCAAAGCGAGCAGGTTTTACCGGATCACCGAGTGGGTGTCTAACGGGGTCGGATCGGGATCCATACGGGTGATAACCTCCGGTAAATAAAAAGATCAAACGACAAGAGCGGCCGTTCAGCGCAGTGCGTAAATCCCTGCATAGCGTCAAGATCCGTTGCGGAAAATAAGCTATGCTGACGGGCATTCAGCGTAGGCCGCCAGTCTACGCCTTTTAACCTCAACGAAAAGTAAACCATGCAAAACCGGCTGACCATCAAGGACATCGCACGCCTGAGCGGCGTAGGTAAATCCACCGTATCACGCGTGTTGAACAACGAAGGCAGCGTGAGCCCGCAAACCCGCGAACGGGTGGAAGCGGTGATCCGTCAGCAGGGATTTACCCCATCCAAATCGGCGCGCGCCATGCGCGGCCAGAGTGACAAAGTTGTCGGCATCATTGTTTCCCGTCTCGATTCGCCGTCAGAAAACCAGGCGGTACGTACCATGCTGCCGCTGCTGTATCAGCACGGTTTCGACCCTATCGTAATGGAAAGCCAGTTTGAAACCCGGCTGGTGGAAGAGCATCTGCATGTCCTTCAACAGCGCAACGTCGACGGGGTGATCCTGTTTGGCTTCACCGGCCTGACGGCTGCCATGCTCAGCCCATGGCAAGAAAAGATGGTGGTGCTGGCGCGGGAATACGACGGGTTTTCTTCGGTGTGCTACGACGACGACGGTGCCGTACGGCTGTTGATGGAACGCCTGCAAAAGCAGGGCCACCGCCATATCAGTTACTTGGGGGTGCAATTGTCGGATGCCACCACCGGTTTGCGCCGTCACCAGGCCTATCTGGACGCCTGCCGCGAACGGGGTATTTCCCCCCATGTGGCCTTGGGTGAATTGAGTTATCAGAGCGGCTTCCAGCTGGCGGCCTCAGCCATCGAACCGCAGACCACCGCGCTGGTGTGCGCCTCCGACACCATTGCCCTCGGCGCCATCAAATACCTGCAACAGCAGCAGATTGCGCCGCTGCAGGTGTGCGGCATCGGTAACACCCCGTTGCTTAACTTCTTGTTCCCCGAAACGTTCTCGGTCGATCTCGGCTACGGCAGCGCCGGACTGCAGGCTGCTCAACAGCTGCTGGGCCAGCTCAGCGGCGAACAAGGCCTCCGCCAGATCATCGTGCCAAGCAAACTCGCCTGACGGCGGAATTTGTAGGCAGTCCTCAAGGCCGCCCTTCGTAACCATCCCAGTAGGTTGCAACGGCGGCATCCAGCAGTATCTGGCGTTGTTTTTGCGGGTTATCCACTGAATATCGCTGATTGATAAATCTCCCTTTCTTCCCCATGTCACTCAGGAATTCTGGGCTGCGGAAATAGGCCTCCTGCTGCTGTGCCTGCTGCTGCGTTAGGCCCTTGGCCCGATCGGCTTTCCCCATTTGGTAAAACTGGTCAAAGAATGGGATAGCCGCTTTTATCGAATCCGGGATTTGGGTTCGCATTTCGGGGGAGAAATCTTCACGTGCCAACTGATAAACCGCATGTTTGGCGTGGCGTTCCGGGCTACTTTTTTGACTGGTACAGGCGCTCAGGAGCAGCGCGGTAAAGACGATAAGCAGTCGAGGCAATGTCAAAGTCATCATTCTTCCTTGAAAAAAGTGCGTGGTAATAGCACTCGTAGAGCGTATTGGTTTTAAAAATACAGGCGTGAGTGCCACTGATTTCAATCAACTTGTTGATTGTTAAGGCTGACAGTATAGCCACCATTGCGCCAGTTCAAGATAATATTACGAAATGTTACGGCTCGCGCTCAAATTTCCCCTGTTCAACAAGTGGTCATTTTTTTATCGTTTTGTGATCCTCGCCCCAAACCGGGAACGTTCCCATTCCATAAAAAAAGCGAAATGACTAAGCTTTGATCATCACTCGAACAACACCTCTGCGGCAGTCTCATCCCAAGAAAGGTATCTAATAATGGGCAAAGTAAAACAGCAGGATATCGATCGCCTGATTGTGCTGGTCGGCGGGCGCGAGAATATCGCCACCGTCAGCCATTGCATTACCAGGCTGCGTTTCGTTCTCAACGACCCAAGTCTTGCCAAACCAAAAGAAATCGAAGAGCTGCCGATGGTCAAAGGCTGCTTCACCAATGCCGGGCAGTTCCAGGTGGTGATTGGCCCGGAGGTCGGTGATTATTATCAGGCGTTGATTGCCACCACCGGCGTCAACGAGGCCGATAAAGAACAGGCCAAGGTGGCGGCGCGCCAGAACATGACCTGGAGCGAGCGTGCTATCTCCCACTTCGCCGAAATCTTCTTCCCGCTGCTGCCGGCGCTGATCAGCGGCGGTTTAATCCTTGGCTTCCGCAACGTGATCGGCGACATCCCGATGTCCGGCGGCCAAACGCTGGCGCAAATGCACCCGGCGTGGAAAACCATTTACGACTTCCTGTGGCTGCTCGGTGAAGCCATCTTCATGTTCCTGCCGGTCGCCATCTGTTGGTCAACGGTGAAAAAAATGGGCGGCACGCCGGTGCTTGGCATCGTGCTGGGCGTCACGCTGGTGTCCCCGCAGTTGATGAACTCCTATCAGCTCGGCCAGCAGATCCCGGAAGTGTGGAACTTCGGCTGGTTCACCATCCAGAAAGTCGGTTATCAGGCGCAGGTGATCCCGTCCATGCTGGCCGGTATGGCACTGGGCTGGATTGAAACCCGCTTGAAAAAGATCGTGCCGGATTACCTGTATCTGGTGGTGGTGCCGGTCGTTTCTCTGCTGCTGGCGGTGTTCCTGGCGCACGCCTTTATCGGCCCGTTCGGCCGCATGATTGGCGATGGCGTAGCCTGGGCGGTGAAAGCCGTCATGACCGGCAGCTTCGCGCCGATTGGGGCCGCACTGTTTGGTTTCCTGTATGCCCCGCTGGTGATCACCGGTGTGCATCAGACCACGCTGGCCATCGATATGCAGATGATCCAGAGCATGGGCGGCACGCCGGTTTGGCCACTGATTGCTCTGTCCAACATTGCTCAGGCATCTGCGGTGCTGGGTATCATCATCGTCAGCCGCAAGGCCAACGAACGTGAAATCTCGGTCCCGGCGGCCATCTCCGCCTACCTTGGCGTCACCGAACCGGCAATGTACGGGATCAACCTGAAATACCGTTTCCCTATGCTGTGCGCGATGATCGGCTCTGCCTTCGCCGGGCTGATCTGTGGCCTGGACGGCGTGATGGCCAACGGCATCGGCGTCGGCGGTTTGCCGGGCATCCTGTCGATCAAACCGCAGTTCTGGATGATTTACACGGTAGCGATCCTGGTGGCGGTCATTATCCCGCTGGTGCTGACCATCATGGTTTACAAACGCAAAGCCAGCCGCGGTGAGCTGCCGGTCTGATTAAAATGTAGGGGCCCGGCATGCCGGGCCCGTTGTCACGATTTAAAGGTATGACTATGAGCAATCCAATCCCCTGGTGGCAAAACGGCGTCATCTACCAAATCTACCCGAAGAGTTTTCAGGACAGCACCGGTAACGGCTACGGCAATCTGGCCGGTGTGACCCAGCGGCTGGACTATCTGCAGGAACTGGGCGTCGATGCGATCTGGCTGACGCCGGTGTATGTCTCCCCACAGGTGGATAACGGTTATGACGTAGCGGACTACTGCGCCATCGATCCGGCCTACGGCACCATGGAGGATTTCGACCGACTGATTGCCGCCGCCCACCAGCGCAGCATCCGCATCGTGATGGACATGGTGTTTAACCACACCTCAACCGAACACCCCTGGTTCAAAGCCTCGCAAGAACTGAACAGCCCCTTCCGCCAATTCTACGTCTGGCGCGATGGCGAAGGTGACGCGCCGCCGAACAACTGGCGTTCCAAATTTGGCGGTAATGCCTGGCAGTGGCATGCCGACAGCGGCCAGTATTACCTGCATCTGTTTGCCACCGAGCAGGCCGATCTCAACTGGGAACACCCGCCGGTCCGCGAAGAGTTGAAGAAAGTGTGCCAGTTCTGGGCCGACAAAGGCGTCGACGGCCTGCGCCTCGACGTGATTAACCTGGTTTCCAAGCAGCAGGATTTCCCGTCCGATCCTCAGGGGGACGGTCGCCGTTTCTATACCGACGGGCCGCGTATTCATGAGTTCCTGCAGGAGATGAGCCGCGACGTGTTCCAGCCGCGCGGCTTGATGACCGTGGGCGAAATGTCCTCCACCACCCTGGAGCATTGCCGGCAGTACGCTGCGCAAAGCGGTGAAGAGTTGTCGATGACCTTCAACTTCCACCATCTGAAAGTGGACTATGCCGGCGGCGAGAAATGGACGCTGACGGCGCCGGATTACGTTGAACTCAAACAGATTTTCCGCCACTGGCAGCAGGGCATGCACAACCAGGCCTGGAATGCGCTGTTCTGGTGTAACCACGATCAGCCACGTATCGTTTCGCGCTTCGGCGATGAAGGCGAACTGCGAGTACCGGCCGCAAAAATGCTGGCGATGGTGCTGCACGGCATGCAGGGCACTCCTTATATTTATCAGGGCGAAGAGCTTGGCATGACCAATCCCGGCTTTAGCACCATCGGGCAGTACCGCGATGTGGAAAGCCTGAACATGTACGCCGAACATAGCGCACAGGGCAAAAGTGACGCAGATCTGCTGGCGATCCTGGCCACTAAATCGCGCGATAACGGCCGCACGCCAATGCAGTGGAGTGCCGCGCCCAACGCCGGATTTACCCAGGGAACCCCGTGGATTGGCTGTGCGGAAAACTACTCGCAAATCAATGCTGAAGCGGCACTGGCCGATCTGGACTCGGTGTTTTACGCCTACCGTCAGTTAATCACCCTGCGCAAGCAGTATCCGCTGTTGACCCACGGCGACTATCAGGATCTGGCGCCCAGCCATCCGGCGCTGTGGTGCTACCAGCGCCGCTGGAACGGCCAACGCCTGCTGGTGGCAGCCAACCTCAGCCGCGAACCGCTGGCCTGGCAGGCGGAAGGCGTGGAACCTTCAGCGTTGTGGCGTCCGCTGATGAGCAATTACGCCGATGCGCCTACGCAGCCGCAGGCCATCACCCTGCGACCGTTCGAAGCGGTGTGGTGGCTGTTAGAGGACTAACCCCCAGGGCGTGGCCTCAGGCTGCGCCCTGCCCTTTTTTCAACAGAGCCACTACCCCGGCGGCCTCTTGCGCCAGACGCTCATCGCTCATGTCAAAAACGCCCTGCACCAGATGCGGCGGCAGATAATCCATGCCGGTCAGGTTGGCCATCGCATGGAACGGGCGCAGCAAATCCTCGACCGGATAGCGGTTATACCCTTCCGCCGTATAGGCCTGCTGATTGCCGCCGGTGGTAACCACCAGTTGCAAGGGCTTGCCGTGCAGCTGGGTGCCTTCACTGCCGTAAGCGAAACCGTGGGTTAATACCGCATCCTGCCATTCGCTGAGAATGGCCGGTGAGCTGTACCAGTAGAACGGGAACAGCATCACCACCGCATCATGGTTTTGCAGCAGCTCTTGCTCACGCGCCACGTCGATTTGATAGTCCGGGTAGGCACGCATCAGTTCGTGGACAGTGACGTCCGGCAAAGGACGAAGCGCTTCGATCAACGCTTTGTTGATGCGTGATTCGTCGGGAAAACGGTGGGCGGTCAACACTAAAATACGCGACATAAAGGATCCTTGATTAAGATTTGATAACGCATTTTTCCATTTCCAGCGCCGCGGGTGTAGGCTGTGAATGGTCACTTCAATTTCAACTGAAAGTATCAACCACTATGTCGCTGCCCTTTGACGTGCACCGCCTGCTGCCGGCCTTCCTCGCGGCCGCCCAGGCGCAGAATTTCTCCGCCGCCGCGCGCCAACTGGGCGTCACCCCGGCGGCGGTCAGTAAAAATATCCGCGTGCTGGAAGAAAAGCTGGCGCTGCGGTTGTTCCAGCGTAATACCCACAACGTGGTGCTCACCGACGAAGGCAAGGTGCTGTTGCAGCAGGTGGCGCCGCTGTGGCAGGCGCTGTCTGCCACGCTGGAAGCTGCCGGTAGCGCGCAGCAGGCCCCTTCCGGCACGGTGCGCGTCAGCATGATCCCCGGCTTCGGCCGCCAGATCCTGATGCCGTTGATCCCGCAATTCCTGGAACGTTATCCGCAGATCGATCTCGATCTCTCACTGGATGCCCGGGTGGTCAATCTGGTGGGCGAAGGGTTTGACGTCGGCATCGGCAGCCGGGTCGATCCCGACAGTCGGCTGGTGGCGCGGCCACTGTATCCGATGCAGATGGTAGTGGCGGCCTCGCCCGACTATCTTGCGCAGCACGGCACGCCGCAGGATCCTGACGATCTGCTGCAACATAATTGCCTGCTGCACCGTAACCCGGCTAGCGGCCGCAGCGTAAAATGGCCGTTGCACAGGCATGGCGAAGCCAAAACGCTGGAACTGCATGGCCGGCTGGTGGCCAGTCGGCCGGAGATGTTACTGGATGCGGCGCTGGCCGGGTTGGGCATCGTCTGTCTGGCGCGTTGGTATGCGGAGCATCACTTTGCGCAGGGCACTCTACTGCCGGTGCTGGCAGAATGCTGGCCGCGGCCAACCCAACTGTGGTTGT
The DNA here is from genome assembly GCF_014164835.1 of Serratia sp. OS31. Classification (NCBI taxonomy): domain Bacteria; kingdom Pseudomonadati; phylum Pseudomonadota; class Gammaproteobacteria; order Enterobacterales; family Yersiniaceae; genus Serratia; species Serratia sp. OS31. The sequence goes on from NZ_JACJFQ010000001.1 coordinate 250,738, forward strand.
ACTATGCCTCCGCCGATCTGCCCCCGCGAGTGCGCGTCTGGGTGGAGTTCCTGCTCGAACATTTCCACTCTCGTCCGGCCTGAGCATTCAGGCCGAAATTAACGTCTGTACAGCTTGCGCGCGCTCTTTCATTTTCTTTGTCCTACGTCAAAAGAACTCCATCAACATCTATATATAGTGCATCAAGAAACGACAGCACCTATATATAGTAGTTATCCACAAAATCATCCACACGTCGCCTCAGCCCTTGCGTGCTGCGGCATTGCCCTGTGGATAAGCTGAAATCATACCGATACCCGATAGCTTTCAGGCAGAAATCTGCAAGGCAGGGCATCAACGCTCCCTCGGGGAACAAGGAGTAACAACGTGAAACCAGTAGTGATTAAACGGGACGGTTGTCAGGTACCTTTTGACGAGGCACGTATTGGGCAAGCCATCGAGCGGGCCGCGCTGGCCGTGGGGATCGTCGATGCGGACTACTGCGCAACCGTCGCCCGCGTAGTCGCTCAGCAGATATCACAGCAGCCGCGCGTCGATATCCATGAAATCCAGCGGGCGGTAGAAAACCAGCTAATGGCCGGCGAGTACAAGCAGCTGGCGCGGGCCTATATTGAGTATCGTCACGATCGCGACGTCGCGCGCGAACTGCGTGGACGGCTGAACCAGGAGATCCGCGGCCTGGTAGAGCAAAGCAACGTGGCGCTGCTCAATGAAAACGCCAATAAAGACAGCAAGGTGATCCCCACCCAGCGCGATCTGCTGGCCGGGATCGTCGCCAAGCACTATGCCAAGCAGCATATCCTGCCGCGTGACGTGGTGCTGGCCCATGAGCGAGGCGAGATCCACTACCACGATCTCGACTACTCGCCATTCTTCCCGATGTTCAACTGCATGCTGATCGACCTGAAGGGCATGCTGACCAACGGCTTCAAGATGGGTAACGCAGAGATTGAACCCCCGAAGTCGATCTCCACCGCTACCGCAGTGACCGCGCAAATCATCGCGCAGGTAGCCAGCCATATTTATGGCGGTACCACCATTAACCGTATCGACGAGATCCTGGCGCCGTTCGTCACCGAAAGCTTTAACAAACACCAGCAGGTCGCCGAACAGTGGCAGATCCCGGATGCGCAAGGTTATGCCATGGCGCGCACCGAAAAAGAGTGTTATGACGCCTTCCAGTCGCTGGAATACGAGGTCAACACCCTGCACACCGCCAATGGCCAGACGCCGTTCGTCACCTTTGGTTTCGGGCTGGGGACCTCCTGGGAATCACGATTGATCCAACGTTCTATCCTGAGTAACCGCATTGCCGGGCTGGGCAAAAACCGTAAGACGGCGGTGTTCCCTAAACTGGTGTTCGCCATCCGCGACGGCCTGAATCATCAGTACGGCGATCCGAACTACGACATCAAGCAGTTGGCGTTGGAATGCGCCAGCAAGCGCATGTACCCAGACATTCTCAATTACGATCAGGTGGTGAAAGTCACCGGCTCGTTCAAAACGCCGATGGGCTGCCGCAGCTTCCTCGGCACTTACGAAGAAGAGGGCGAGCTGGTACACGATGGCCGCAACAATATCGGCGTGATCAGCCTGAACCTGCCGCGCATTGCGCTGGAAGCGATGGGGGATGAAAGCCGTTTTTGGCGTCTGTTGGATCAACGCTTGCTGCTGGCGAAAAAAGCGCTGATGACGCGCATCGCCCGGCTGGAAGGTATCAAGGCGCGCGTGGCCCCTATTTTGTATATGGAAGGTGCCTGCGGCGTACGCCTGAAGGCAGACGACAACATTGCCGAGATCTTCAAAAATGGCCGCGCGTCGATCTCGCTGGGCTATATCGGCCTGCATGAAACCATCAACGCCCTGTTCGGCAACGAACAACACGTATACGACGATGAAGCGCTGCGCGCCAAAGCGATCGCTATCGTTGCGCACCTGCGGGCCGCCACGGAAAGTTGGAAGGCAGAGACCGGTTACGGCTTTAGCCTGTACAGCACGCCAAGCGAAAACCTGTGCGATCGCTTCTGCCGGCTCGATACCGCCGATTTCGGCGTGGTGCCGGGCGTGACCGACAAAGGCTATTACACCAACAGCTTCCACCTCGACGTAGAGAAAAAGGTCAATCCTTACGACAAGCTGGATTTTGAGGCTCCCTATCCGCCATTGGCCAACGGCGGTTTCATCTGTTACGGCGAATACCCGAACCTGCAGCACAACCTGAAAGCGCTCGAAGACGTGTGGGATTACAGCTACAGCCGCGTGCCCTATTACGGCACCAACACGCCCATCGACGAATGCTACGAGTGCGGTTTTACCGGAGAATTTTCCTGCACCAGCAAGGGCTTCACCTGCCCGAAATGCGGTAACCACGAGCCGTCCAAGGTCTCCGTCACCCGCCGGGTGTGCGGTTATCTCGGCAGCCCGGACGCCAGGCCGTTCAATGCCGGCAAGCAAGAAGAGGTGAAACGCCGGGTGAAACACCTGGGGAACGGGCAGATCGGCTGACGCCGGACTGCTGTCGGTCGGGGCGCGGCCAACCGCGCCTGCTATCCGGGCTCAGCCTGCTGAGCCCCTACCTTCAGAAAGCGAAAGATGAATTATCACCAGTACTACCCCATCGATGTCGTCAACGGCCCCGGTACCCGCTGCACGCTGTTTGTTGCCGGCTGCGTGCACCAGTGTCCCGGCTGTTACAACAAAAGCACCTGGCGGCTTAACTCCGGCCAGCCTTTTACCCAGGCGATGGAAGACCAATTGATTGCCGACCTGAACGATAAGCGCATTCCACGCCAGGGGCTGTCGCTGTCCGGTGGCGATCCCCTGCACCCCGCCAACGTCGCGGCGGTGCTGCAACTGGTGAAACGGGTACGCGCAGAATGCCCCGGCAAGGATATCTGGCTGTGGACCGGCTACCGGCTGGCGGAGCTGGATGCGCAGCAAATGCAGATAGTGGACAGGATTAACGTGTTGATTGACGGCAAGTTTGTGCAGGACTTAAAAGATCCGGCGCTGATTTGGCGCGGCAGCGCTAATCAGGTGGTGCATAAGCTGCGTTAGTTCTATATGTCAGGGAATTTCTCTCGTTGATGAGCAACGGCTAAAACCTTAATCACGTCGTCAACAACAACGTATAAAACTAATAATGAAGCCTGGCTGACCAATAACTTACGCGCCTGTCTGTACCAAATTTTACCGAGTTCAGGGTAATCCAACAGGCGCCTCACTGCCTTATCAATCTCAGCATCAGCCTGCTCAGCAGCCTGCAGATTAAAAGGATAGAGAAAATCAAAAATACGTTCCCTGTCCCGTAGCGCTTCTTCATCCCATTCGACACGCATAACGATCCTTATTTTCGGTCGTATTTCGCTCGGACTTTTGCCTTAAAGGCATCCATGCTTTCATCAACCTGTTGTTGGTCAAGATAGACCGCGCTTCCTTCATGCAAACGGGCAAAAGCGGCATCAACCTTTTCTTTCAACCAATTCTCATGTTGCTCAGTTGCCCGTTGCTCATCTGCCATTTGCTCAGCCAAACGTCTACATGCCTCACTCAAAGTGATCCCCTTGGCTTCTGCGGCTTTCTGCGCCAAACGTTTAGTCTCATCCTCAATGCGAAACTGGATACGGCTTTCCATCTTGATACTCCTGCATTCGCTCAATAATTAACAACTGAAAACCTGTCAACGTTAGCACATTTGTGACAACACAAATACGAATGAAAGACTATTTATTAAACAATTTATACCAACCCCATTCCTACCACGCCCGTGACGATCCCACACAGCGCAACCAGCAGCGCCGTCAGGCACAGTGCCTTGGCAGAGAAGGCCTTGTTCAGCATCAGCAAAGAAGACAGGCTGACCGCCGGCAGGGTCATCAACAGCGCCAGCGCCGGGCCAGTGCCCATGCCCGCCAGCATCAGGGTCTGCACATTCGGGATTTCCGCCGCCGTCGGGATCACGAACAGGCAACCGGCGATCGCCAGGCCAATAATCCACAGCAAACTATTATCTATCGCCCCATCGGCATGCGGGAACAGCCAAACACGCGCGGCCCCTAGCGCCAACACTGCCAGAATGTAGACAGGTATGGTTGACCAGAACAGCGACCACAGCGCCCTGAGCCAGCGGCCGAAAAACGGCCTTTCGTCAGCTTTATCCAGCGACAGCAGCGGCGTTGGCAAAGCCGCCGGTTGCGCATCCCTGGCGGTGGCCCGCTGCACCAGCCAGGCGATGCCCAGCACCATGATCACCCCAGCCACCAGCCGGATTGCGGCAAACTGCCAGCCGAGCACAAAGCCCATGAAAATCAGCGTCGCCGGATTCAGCACCGGGTTACTCAACCAGAACGCCATCGCCGCACCGCTGGACACCGACTGACGCCGTAATCCGGCGGCTACCGGCGCAGCGCAGCAGGTGCACATCATGCCCGGCAGTGCGATCACCGCACCCAGCAAAGTGCCGGAAAAACGCGGATGACCGAGCGTGCGCATCAACCAGTCGCGTGGGATCAGCACCTGCACCAGCGAACCCAGCAGTACGCCAAGCACCGCCGCCTTCCACACCGCCGTGAAATAGACCAGCGCGTAGTGCCAGGCCGCCAGCCACGGGCTGCTGTCGTCGTTGACCAGTATCGATTTGCCGATGGAATGCGTGTCCGCCGCCAGAAAGGCCTTGCCGTAGTAAGGCTGCCATTTGACGTAGTAGAGGCCGATGGCCACCACCAGCAGAAACAGCGCCGGTTTCCACCACGGCCAAGGGCGCGCGCGGTGTTCAGTTGCAGTCAGGGGATGTGGCATGGGATCAGGTTAACTCGGTTCAATCATCAATAGCGTCAGCTTAGCGCGCTGCGGCTCCCTGCGCATCATCTGCCTGTCCAAAATAGTTCATCTGTTCGCCACCGACGCGTAACGCGATTGTCATCTGACGCCTGCAAGATGATGCCAACTTCACCACGGGACCTGCCCGTCGTCTTCCAAGCCGCAGGGTAAGCACCGTAAGACACGCCGATAAACCGCATATTTTTTATGTCGTTATGGCCACCGAGGTTTTTTATTATGATGGACTTATCTAGACATCCGACCAGTTACCCCACCCGCTATCAGCAAATCGCCGCACAGCTGGAACAAGAGCTGCGCACCCAATACCGCTGCGGCGACTACCTGCCTTCCGAGCAGCAATTGGCGGAACGCTATCAGGTCAATCGCCATACCCTGCGTCGTGCAGTCGATCAATTGGTGGAGCGCGGCTGGCTGCAACGCCGGCACGGGATCGGCATTCTGGTGTTGATGCGCCCCTACGACTACCCGTTGCATGCCAATACCCGCTTCAGTCAGAACCTGTTCGAGCAGGGAAGTCACCCCACCAGTGAGCGCTTACTCGCGGTGCTACGCCCATGCAATGGGCATGTTGCCAGCGCCTTGTCGCGGGAAGAAGGCGAAACGGTGATCCACCTTCGCACTTTGCGCCGGGTCAACGGCGTACCGATGAGCCTGATCGACCACTATCTGCCCGATCTGGACTGGTGGCCGGCGCTCCAGCAGTTCCACAGCGGTTCGCTGCACGAATTTATCGAATCAAACATCCACCAGCCGCTGACCCGCAGCCAGACACGCATCAGTGCGCGCCGAGCTCAGGCCAAAGAGAGCCGGATGCTGGAAATTGCCACTCAGGCGCCGCTGCTGTGCGTGCGCACCCTGAACGTCTGCACCGGCAGCGACAACGTGGCGGAATACTCCGTCAGCCTGGCGCGCGCCGACATGATTGAACTGACGATGGAGCACTAAATGCAAGCCTTACAGCCGAGACAACGCTGGATGTCGGTACTGGCGCACAGCCAGCCGGCCCAGTTGCGCAGCCACTGGCAGGCGCTGAATATCAACCCGCGTTACCAGAGCATCCGCGCACCGGAAATTGGCCTGACGCAGTTGCAGGGGCGCATGGGCGCCACCGGCCGCCGCTTCGTCTTGGGCGACATGACCGTCACCCGTGCAGTGGTACAGCTCGAAAGCGGCGGCTATGGCTACAGCTATATCGCCGGGCGCGACAAGGCGCATGCCGAACTCTGCGCGCTGCTGGATGCCCTGCTGCAACTGCCGGAACAGGCCGAATTGCTGCAACAACAGCTGATAGAGCCGCTGGCCGCGCTGCAACACGAGCAACGCCAGCTGCGTGCCCGGGCCGTCGCCTCCAGCCGGGTGGACTTCTTTACGCTGGTGCGAGGGGATTAATCATGAGCCTACTGACAGGTTTTACCCAGCCAATCGACCAATCTCAGCAGACTTTTCGTTTGATTCTTAAGGCGTTAAGCGAACCTGGACATCTGGTCACCCTGCAAGGTAGCCCGACTTGGGACAGGCTGAATGCCGCCAGCACCGCCGCCTTGCTGACCCTGACGGATCAGGAAACCCCGATCCAGCTGAGTCCGGAGCTAGAAAGTGAGCAAGCGCTAACAAACATTCGTTTCCACAGCGGAGCCCCCCTGGCCGACCGCGCCGAAGAGGTTTGTTTCGCACTGTTCGATACGCAACTGCAGGCGGCGGATTTACAGAGGCTGCCGCACGGCAGTGAAATTTCTCCCGAGTTCAGCGCTACGGTGATTGTGCAGTTGGCGAGCCTGGAACAAGGCACGCCACTGCGCCTGACCGGGCCTGGCATCAAACATCAACGGATTATTGCACCGCAGCTTCCGCCGGCGCTGCTGGATTACCTGCTTAACCGCCCGCAGCGCTTCCCGCTGGGGCTGGATTTCCTGCTGACCTGCGGCGAGCGCCTGTTGGCGTTACCGCGAACCACCCATGTGGAGGTGTGCTGATGTACGTTGCCGTTAAAGGGGGCGAAAAAGCCATTGAGGCCGCCCATCAGTTACAAGAACAGCTGCGGCGCGGCGACAACAGCGTGCCGGAGCTTGGCACACTGCAGATTGAGCAACAGCTGGGGCTGGCCGTGGATCGGGTCATGACCGAGGGCGGTATCTACGATCCCGAGCTGGCGGCGTTGGCCATCAAGCAGGCGAGCGGCGATCTGGTCGAGGCCATTTTTCTGCTGCGCGCCTACCGTACCACCCTGCCACGCCTGGCGATCGGCGAACCGCTGGCGACAGAAAACATGCGACTGGAGCGTCGTATCTCGGCGGTTTACAAGGACTTGCCCGGCGGGCAGGTGCTGGGGCCAACCTACGATTACACCCACCGGCTGTTGGATTTCGCGTTGCTGGCAGAAGGCGAAGCCCCCCGCGCACCGCAGGCCGACGAACCTTTGCCGGAAAACTGTGCCCACGTCTTTGATCTGCTCAGTCAACAACAGCTGGCATTGGCGGAGCGGGACGACGGCAGCATTCCGGACGATATCACCCGTAATCCTCCGGTTTACCCCTGCTCGCGCTCAGCCCGCCTGCAGCAATTGGTGCGCGGTGACGAAGGCTTTTTACTGGCGCTGAGCTACTCCACCCAACGTGGCTATGGCCGTACCCACCCGTTCGCCGGTGAGATCCGCACTGGCTATGTTTCAGCGGAGATCACGCCAGAAGAGCTGGGTTTCACCATTGATATCGGCGAGATCCTGCTAACCGAATGCGAAATGGTTAACGGCTTTATCGATCCGGTTGACCAGCCGCCGCATTTCACCCGCGGCTATGGTCTGGTATTTGGCCGCGCCGAACGCAAGGCGATGGCAATGGCACTGGTAGACCGTGCACTGCAAAGCCCCGAGTACGACGAAGGCATCGCCAGCCCGGCGCAGGACGAAGAGTTCGTGCTGGCCCATGCCGATAACGTCGAAGCCGCCGGCTTTGTTTCCCACCTTAAACTGCCGCACTACGTCGATTTCCAGGCCGAGCTGGAACTGCTCAAGCGTCTGCGCCAGGAATTTAGCGAGCGTCAGGAGGCCCGCGATGAGTGAAGTATTAACCGGCTATAACCTGGGTTATCTGGACGAGCAAACCAAACGCATGATCCGTCGCGCCATTTTGAAGGCCATCGCCATCCCCGGTTATCAGGTGCCGTTCGGCGGCCGCGAAATGCCGATGCCCTACGGCTGGGGCACCGGCGGCATTCAGTTGACCGCCAGCGTGATTGGCCGTGCTGACGTGCTGAAGGTGATTGACCAGGGCGCCGACGACACCACCAACGCCGTGTCGATTCGCCGCTTCTTCCAGCGCGTCGCCGGGGTCGCCACCACCGAGCGCACGCCCGAGGCCACGCTGATCCAGACCCGCCACCGCATTCCGGAAACCGCGCTGCGCGAAGACCAGATCCTGATTTATCAGGTACCGATCCCTGAGCCGCTGCGCTTTATCGAACCGCGAGAAACCGAGACCCGTAAAATGCATGCGCTGGAAGAGTATGGCGTGATGCAGGTGAAGCTGTATGAAGACATCGCGCGCTACGGCCACATCGCCACTACCTACGCCTATCCGGTGAAGGTCAATGACCGCTACGTGATGGATCCGTCGCCGATCCCCAAATTCGATAACCCGAAAATGCACATGATGCCGGCGCTGCAGCTGTTCGGTGCCGGACGCGAGAAACGCATCTATGCCCTGCCGCCCTTTACCAAAGTGGAGAGCCTGGACTTCGACGATCATCCGTTCAGCGTGCAGCAGTGGGACGAGCCCTGCGCGCTGTGCGGCTCGCGCCACAGTTATCTGGACGAAGTGGTGCTCGATGACCAGGGCAACCGCATGTTCGTCTGCTCCGATACCGATTACTGCCAGCAGCAACTGGCGCAACCTTCGCAAGAGGCGCAGCACTGATGACTTCCACCCCTCTGAGCACCACGCCGCTGCTGTCGGTGGCTAACCTGACCCACCTGTACGCGCCGGGCAAAGGCTTTAGCGACGTGTCTTTCGATATCTACCCCGGTGAAGTGCTGGGTATCGTCGGCGAATCCGGCTCCGGCAAAACCACCCTGCTGAAGTCGATCTCTGCGCGACTGGCGCCGCAGCAAGGGCAGATCCTCTACCGTCCGCAGGCCGGACAACAGCATGATTTATATGCGATGGCGGAGAGCGATCGCCGCCGCCTGCTGCGCACCGACTGGGGCGTGGTGCATCAGCACCCGCTCGACGGGCTGCGGCCCAAGGTTTCCGCCGGCGGCAACATCGGCGAACGGCTGATGGCTATCGGCCAGCGTCACTATGGCGACATCCGCCGTCAGGCCGGACAGTGGCTGGAAGACGTCGAGATCCCGCTGTCGCGCCTTGACGATCTGCCGACCACCTTTTCCGGCGGTATGCAGCAACGCTTGCAGATCGCCCGCAATCTGGTGACCCACCCGAAGCTGGTGTTTATGGACGAACCCACCGGTGGGCTGGACGTTTCGGTGCAGGCGCGGCTGCTCGATCTGCTGCGCACCCTGGTGGTGGAAATGCAGCTGGCTGCGGTAATTGTCACCCACGATCTCGGCGTGGCGCGCCTGCTGGCGCACCGCTTGCTGGTGATGAAACAGGGCGAGGTGGTGGAAAGCGGCCTGACCGACCGGGTGCTGGACGATCCGCACCATCCTTATACCCAACTGCTGGTTTCTTCGGTGCTGTCGTAACACAAGGTAATAACAGATGACTATTCAAATCCGGGTTGAACACCTCAGCAAAACCTTTGTGCTCCACCAGCAGCACGGCACGCGGCTGCCGGTGTTGCACGACGCCAACATGACGGTCAGCAGCGGCGAGTGCGTGGTACTGCACGGCCATTCCGGTAGCGGAAAATCAACCCTGCTGCGCTCGCTGTATGCCAACTATCTGCCCGACAGCGGCCATATCTGGGTCAACCATCAGGGGGAATGGCTGGACATGGTGCAGGCCGAAGCGCGCCAAATTCTGGCGGTTCGCCGTCATACCCTTGGCTGGGTCAGCCAGTTCCTGCGAGTGATCCCTCGTATCAGCGCACTGGACGTCGTCATGCAGCCGTTACTGGAACAGGGTGCCGATCGTACCGAATGCCGTGAACGCGCCGAGACCTTGCTAAACCAGCTCAATGTGCCGCAGCGTCTGTGGCAGTTGGCACCTTCGACCTTCTCCGGCGGTGAGCAACAGCGGGTGAATATTGCGCGCGGCTTTATTGTCGATTATCCGATTTTGCTGCTGGACGAACCCACGGCGTCACTTGACAGCCGCAACAGTGCGGCGGTGGTCGCCTTGATCGAACAGGCCAAACGGCGCGGCGCGGCTATCGTCGGCATTTTTCATGATGAGGGCGTCCGTCAGCAGGTCGCCGACCGGTTATATGACATGCAGGCGCCACAGGCGCTGGAGATCCTCTGATGATCATCAATAACGTGAAGCTGGTGCTGGAAGATCAGGTTGTCGAAGGATCGCTGGAGATCAGCGACGGCACGATCCGCAGTTTTGCCGATACCCCGAGCCAGTTACCCCAGGCATTGAACGGTGAAGGCGGCTGGTTGCTGCCTGGCCTGATCGAATTGCACACCGATAACCTGGACAAGTTTTTCACCCCGCGCCCCAACGTCGACTGGCCGGCCCATTCTGCCATGAGCAGCCATGATGCATTGATGGTGGCCAATGGCATCACCACCGTGCTGGACGCGGTAGCCATTGGCGACGTACGCGACGGCGGTCACCGGTTGGAGAACCTGCAAAAAATGATCGACGCGGTGATCCACAGCCAGCGTGCGGGGGTGAACCGCGCCGAACACCGGTTGCACCTGCGCTGCGAATTGCCGCACGACAGCACCCTGCCGTTGTTCGAACAGCTGATGGACAAGCCTGGCGTGTCTCTGGTGTCGTTGATGGACCATTCGCCGGGCCAGCGCCAGTTCGCTTCGCGAGAAAAATACCGCGAATATTATCAGGGCAAATACAACCTCAATGACCAGCAGATGAGCGACTTTGAGGAGCAGCAAATCGGGCTTTCCGCTCGCTGGGCCACGCCAAACCGCGAAGCGATCGCCGCTCACTGTCGGGCACGCAAGATCTCTCTTGCCAGCCACGACGACGCGACCGCCGAACACGTGACCGAGTCCTGTGCGCTGGGCAGTGCCATTGCCGAATTCCCCACCACCGAAGCCGCAGCCCTGGCCTCGCATCAGCAAGGATTACAGGTGCTGATGGGGGCGCCGAATATCGTGCGCGGCGGTTCCCACTCCGGCAACGTAGCAGCGCACCATCTGGCGGCGTTGGGGGTATTGGATATTCTGTCTTCCGATTATTACCCGGCCAGCCTGCTGGATGCGGCATTTCGTATCGCGGCCGACGAGCGCAACGGCTACGGCTTGCCGCAGGCGGTGCAGATGATCACCCGCAACCCGGCAAAAGCGCTGGACTTGCAGGATCGCGGGACCATCGCCGAAGGATTACGGGCAGATTTGGTGTTGGCGCGACCGCACGGCGAGCATATCTACGTGCAGAACGTGTGGCGCCAGGGCAAGCAGGTGTTCTGATGGCGCAGCTTATCTATCTGATGGGGCCTTCCGGGGCCGGGAAAGACAGCCTGCTGGCCGCCCTGCGCGCCCACGCCGACAGTGCGCCGCTGGTGGCGCACCGTTATATCACCCGGCCGGCAGACGCCGGCTGCGAGAACCACATTGCGCTCAGTGAACCCGAATTCTTGCGTCGCCGCGCCAAAGGCCTGTTTGCCCTCGACTGGCACGCGCACCAGCATCATTACGCTTTTGGGATCGAAGTGGATCTTTGGTTGCTGCAGGGGATCGATGTGGTGGTCAATGGCTCGCGCGCTCACCTTTTACAGGCGCAGCAGCGTTATGGCGCACAGCTGCTGCCGGTTTGCCTGCAGGTCAGTACGCATATTCTCCGCCAGCGGCTGCAAAACCGCGCACGCGAAAATGCCGAGCAGATCGAACAACGATTGGCGCGAGCGGCAGAGTACCAGGAAAAGCTCCCTGCCGGTTGCCGACGGTTGGATAACGACGGCAACCTTGATGACACGCTGGCGGCGCTGTTGGCGCTGCTGCCCTCTATGACAAGACAACCACAGGATGCCGTGCCATGAACGATGCCGCACAGCCGAAAATCGGTAACAACGTGACGCTTAACCGCACCCGCTTAGGCCAGTATGTGCATCTGGCCGACGATGCGATCCTGGAGGAGGTGGAAATGGGTGATTACTCCTACACCGCCGGACACAACCAGATTTTTTACGCCACCCTCGGCAAATTCGTGTCGATTGCCTCTTATGCACGCATCAATCCTGGCAATCACCCCACTTACCAGCGTATCGCCCAACACCATTTCACCTACCGCGCTTCAGACTATGACCTGGGAGAAGACGACGAAGCGTTCTTCGACTGGCGGCGCGAACAGCATGTGACTATCGGCCACGACGTCTGGATCGGTCATAACGCCATCGTCATGCCCGGCGTCAGCATCGGCAACGGTGCCGTTATCGGCAGCGCAGCGGTCGTCACCAAAGATGTCGCCCCCTATGAGATTGTCGCCGGCGTAGCGGCCAAAAAGATCGGCATGCGTTTCGACGACGCCCTGATCGAACGCATTGAGCGCAGCCAGTGGTGGCATTGGGACCACCAGACGCTGCAACAGCGGTTGGCGGATTTCCGTGATATCCATGCCTTCGCGGAGAAGTATTTATAATCGGGAGTGACGACATGCAACTGACGTTTCTCGGCACCGGCGGCGCGCAACAGATCCCGGTGTTTGGCTGTGATTGTCTGGCCTGTCAGCGGGCACGGCGCGAGCCGGCTTTTCGGCGACGACCGTGCAGCGCCATGCTCAAATTTCAGGGGGAAACGACCTTGCTGGATGCGGGATTACCGTCGTTGGAACGGCGTTTTTCGGCGGGGGAAATTCAACGTTTTTTACTGACACATTACCACATGGATCATGTTCAGGGGTTATTTCCTTTGCGTTGGGGATGCGGAAATTTTATTCCCGTCTATGGTCCGGCGGACGAACAGGGCTGCGATGACCTGTTCAAACATCCCGGCATTCTGGCGTTTCAACCGCCATTAACCCCCTTCGAACCCCTTGAACTGGGCGGGTTGCGCGTCACCCCGTTGCCGCTGCAGCATTCAAAAATCACGCTGGGCTATCTGATACAGGCCGCAGGAGCATCGCTGGCCTACCTGACCGATACCGTCGGCCTGCCACCCGATACCGACGCTTTTCTGCGCGGAGTGCCGTTGGATTTGCTGGTGCTCGATTGCAGCCTGCCCCCTCAGCCGCAGGCACCGCGCAACCACAACGACTTGACCCGTGCGCAGGAAATTCAGCAACGCTTACAGCCAGGCCGTACGCTGCTGACGCACATCAGCCATCATCTCGACTTGTGGCTGACGGACAATGAACTGCCGCCTGGCCTGGAGCTGGCGTTCGATAATCTCAGCGTGTACTGCGGTAACAATGCAGCCGATCGGATTCCAGCACCCTAACGCCGTTGCCAGGGCTGAACGCCTGTTCCAGCAGGGTTTGCGCCACGTCTTCGGCACTCACCGCTCGCCATTTGCCGGGCAGCAATTTGAACAGCGGCGCGGTGAGGCGCTCCAGCAAACGCGGCGAGGGCCGTGACCCCAGTAGCATGGATGGCCGCACCAGCGTCAGGCGCGGCCAACTCTGTTCACGCAGCGCCTGCTCCATTTCCCCTTTGGTGCGGTTATAGAGGAACGTAGAGCGCCTGTTCGCGCCTAACGCACTGACGGCCAGACAATGCTGTGCCCCTAACCGACGGCCAGTCAGCGCACTTTCCACCACCAGGGTGTAATCGACGTAATGGAAATTAGCGTCGCTACCGGCCTCGCGGCGGGTCGTCCCCAGGCAGCAAAACACCATATCGACCGGCTGTTCACAGCCGGTCAGCAGCGCGAACAAATCATCACCCACGGGGTTGTCTAATTTTTCGTGCGGCGGCAGTGGCTTGCGCGTTGGTGCCACGATCGCCGTGACCTGCGGATCACGCTGCAGCAGATGCAACAGTGCATTACCCACCAACCCAGTTGCCCCTACAATAAATACCCGTGCCATATGCCCTCCCGCCGATTGATGATGCTGAAAAGTATAGTTTGTCGTATTCAGACCCGCGCCCAGTGAAGCTTTTTACCGAAACCGAGGGTGTTGTCCGTCATCTTCACCTCCTGCAGATCCAACTGCCAGACCGGCGCCTTCATCATCTTGGCTATCGGGAAACGCTTACAGTAACGTGCCCGTGCCAGCGCCTCCTGCTCACCGTTCAGCATCGTCGCTTGCGCCCGATACTGAATGCCGCGGATCAAGGCGATGGTCTTCGGTTTCGGCGCTATGGTGCCCACCACGCCGGCGTTTTGCAGCATCAGCTCGCCGTGACGTGTGTGGGTTTCGGTCATCACCCACAGCGCCATACGCTCGGCATCAAACACGTAGAAACAGTTGGCGCACCACATGTCCATACCGTTTCCCGCGCACAGCGTCAGTACGTGCTGCTTGCTGAGGAAGTGCACTATAGGTTGATGCTCGTCGGTCATAATCACTGTGAATTCTCCCCTTTAGCTTGCTTCATCTTAACCCGTGTTGTTGAGGCGGGTCACAAATAACAACAATGCCGGCAAAAATGAAAAAAGAATAAACATCCAAATAAAGTGAATTTATATACGAAATGTCAATATATGGACTTATAACATAATAAAAACAAACTCACTTCAATTGCACTGTATATGCCCTTCTTAAACGCAATTTTTTTTGCCCTTTCTCCAGGCCAGGGAAAATCAGGTCACCAAATGGGCTGTTTGTTATCAATCTATTTACATACGTAATAACTCTTTCGCGGTATTTTTATTCACTTCAATGCATAACCAGTGAATAATTATTTACTTAAAGCTGCATATGCGTGACATGCATCACATATTTTGGCCAAGCCTGCGTTAAAATAGCGCCATCTTTTCACGCACCAAGGTGGATTAGAAATGGAAAACAACAACCGAAAAATGGCGCATATCAGGCGCACTACCCATATTATGATGATGGCTCATCGTAGCTGCTTTAGCTTCGCCTTCTTTAACTTCAGATAACCTCCCTCCTCGTTCGTCCTTATTCCGAACGCAAGACATTATTACGACTTATTTTTCACTCTGATCAACAGAGATAAATTTCTGTTGCTTACGCAAGGGAAAATACCGTAATTCATCTTTATTGGATAAGAACGTCGCCCAAAATAATAGAGTGAACTCAGGAATGCCTTTCGGCATGCCAGGTTCTCGCACACCTTTATTTTCATAAGGTATTAACGGCAAATTTTATTATTTGCTGATGGAATATCTTTGCCTGAAGAATGAGAAAAATGAAAAAGCTAAAAATTGCCGCTAATGAAAAAACACTGGGCTGTTTTGAAACTGAACGTGAAATTGTTGATGTGCACCAGAGCGATTTCAACGATGTCGCCGCCATTGTGCTGTCCGTTGACGACGTTGCACAGGGCATGGTGACGCATCTCGAAGAGATCGGGTTGAACATCCCGCTGTTTGTGGCGGTTTGCTGCGAAGAAGAGTTGGACAACGCCGTATTGCCGGCGCTGCACGGGGTATTTGAACTCTGCGGGAAAAACACCCAGTTCTACGGCAAGCAGTTGGAGGCCGCGGCGGTAAAATATGAAAAAGATCTGCTGCCACCGTTCTTCAACACGCTGACGCAGTATGTCGAAATGGGCAACGCCACCTTTGCCTGCCCGGGCCATCAGGGCGGTGAATTCTTCCGTAAACATCCGGCCGGACGTCAGTTCTTTGATTTCTATGGCGAGACGCTGTTCCGTTCCGATATGTGCAACGCGGACGTCAAACTGGGCGATTTATTGATCCACGAGGGGGCTCCCTGTGCCGCGCAGCAACACGCGGCCAAGGTGTTTAACGCCGATAAGACCTATTTTGTGCTGAATGGGACCTCCGCATCAAATAAAGTCGCAACCAATGCCCTGCTCACCCGCGGCGATTTGGTGTTGTTTGACCGCAATAATCATAAATCCAATCACCACGGCGCATTGATTCAGGCTGGCGCAACGCCGGTCTATCTGGAGACCGCCCGCAATCCATTTGGCTTTATCGGCGGTATTGATGCCCACTGCTTCGATGAACGTTACTTACGTCAGCAAATCCGCGAAGTGGCGCCGGAACGCGCCAATGAAGCCCGACCTTTCCGTTTGGCAATCATCCAGTTAGGCACCTACGACGGCACCATTTACAACGCTCGCCAGGTGGTCGACAAGATTGGGCACCTGTGCGATTACATCCTGTTTGACTCCGCCTGGGTGGGCTACGAACAATTCATCCCAATGATGAAAGATTGTTCGCCTTTACTGCTCGACCTGAATGAAAACGACCCGGGGATCATTGTTACCCAGTCCGTTCACAAACAGCAGGCCGGCTTCTCGCAAACCTCGCAAATCCATAAAAAAGACAAACATATCAAAGGGCAAAGTCGCTATTGCAACCATAAGCGCTTCAATAACGCTTTTATGTTGCATGCTTCTACCAGCCCGTTCTATCCGCTGTTTGCTGCCCTGGACGTCAATGCCAAAATGCACGAAGGGAAAAGCGGCCAGCGCCTGTGGAAGGAGTGCGTTCGCGTAGGGATTGAAGCACGTAAAATGCTGTTGGAGACCTGCCAGTTAATCAAACCCTTTGTCCCGGACCAGATCGACGGTAAACCCTGGCAGTCTTATGACACCGAAACGATGGCCAACGATTTGCGCTTCTTCAACTTTGTGCCAGGCGAGAAATGGCATGCCTTTGAAGGCTATGCGGAATCGCAGTATTTTGTCGACCCATGCAAGCTGTTGCTCACCACGCCGGGCATAGACACGGCGAGCGGCAACTACAGCGACTTCGGCATTCCGGCGACCATTTTGGCCAACTATCTGCGCGAAAACGGCATCGTACCGGAAAAATGCGATCTCAACTCGATCCTGTTCCTGCTTACGCCGGCCGAAGACATCGCCAAAATGCAGCATCTGGTGGCGCTGATTGCCCGCTTTGAAAAACACATCGAACAGGATTCATTACTCTGTGAAGTCCTGCCAGCGGTATATAAAAGCAATGAGCAACGCTACAAGAATTATACCCTGCGTCAACTTTGCCAGGAGATGCACGATCTTTATGTCAGTTACGACGTTAAAGAACTGCAAAAAGAGATGTTCCGTAAAAATTATTTCCCTCGCATTGCCATGAATCCACAAGATGCCAACACGGAATTTGTCCGCGGTAATATTGAACTGGTTTCTCTGGCCAAGGCGGAAGGCCGTATTGCGGCCGAAGGTGCATTACCTTATCCACCGGGCGTTTTATGTGTGGTCCCTGGAGAAATATGGGGCGGTGCAGCACAGCGTTATTTCCTGGCATTGGAAGAGGGTATTAATTTGCTGCCGGGTTTTGCACCAGAACTGCAGGGTGTTTATATCCAGAAAGATGAAGACGGCTGGAACCGTGCTTACGGTTACGTCATGAGTCATTAACGACCTTACAAGGCGGTGAATATTATTCACCGCCAAGATCGCATCATAAAAGAGAGAATGATCATGAGTAAGTCCAATAATAAAATGGGGGTCGTACAGTTAACGATCCTGACGGCCGTCAATATGATGGGTTCCGGCATAATTATGCTGCCGACCAAGCTGGCCGAAGTAGGTACGATTTCTATTGTTTCCTGGTTGGTCACCGCAGTGGGATCGATGGCGCTGGCCTATGCCTTTGCCAAATGCGGGATGTTCAGCCGTAAATCCGGCGGCATGGGGGGGTATGCTGAATATGCCTTCGGGAAATCGGGCAACTTTATGGCGAACTATACCTACGGCGTTTCGTTACTGATCGCCAATATCGCCATCGCCATTTCTGCCGTGGGTTACGGTACCGAGCTGTTTGGCGCCAACCTGAGCCCATTGGGGATCTGCATCGCCACCATCGGCGTGCTGTGGTTAGCCACGGTCGCCAACTTCGGCGGCGCTCGCATTACCGGCAGGATCAGCGGCATCACCGTCTGGGGCGTCATCATTCCGGTGGTCGGGATTTCGATCATCGGTTGGCACTGGTTCAGCGGCAGCGCATACGTCGCCGCTTGGAACCCGCATCAGGTGCCGACTTTTGAAGCCATTGGCGCTTCGATTTCCATGACCCTATGGGCTTTCCTCGGCCTCGAATCCGCCTGTGCCAATACCGATGTGGTGGAGAACCCAGAACGTAATGTGCCGATCGCCGTATTGGGCGGCACGCTTAGCGCCGCAGTGATCTATATCGTTTCGACCAACGTGATCGCCGGCATAGTACCGAATATGGACCTGGCCAATTCCACCGCGCCGTTTGGGCTGGCGTTTTCCCATATGTTCAACCCAACGGTCGGCAAGATCATCATGGCACTGATGATCATGTCCTGCGTCGGTTCACTGCTGGGCTGGCAGTTCACCATCGCCCAGGTGTTCAAATCTTCAGCCGACAGCGGTTTCTTCCCGAAAATCTTCTCGAAACTCAGCAAGGCGGACGCCCCGGTCAAAGGCATGCTGACCATTGTCGTTATCCAGAGCGTACTGTCGCTGATGACCATCAGCCCGTCGTTGAACAAGCAGTTCAACGTGCTGGTTAACCTGGCCGTGGTGACCAATATCATCCCCTACATCTTGTCGATGGCGGCGCTGATCATTATTCAAAAGGTGGCGAAAGTGCCGGAGAAAAAAGCGCGCATCGCCAACATCATCGCCGGCATTGGCGCGCTTTACAGCTTCTACGCGCTCTACAGTTCCGGTGAAGAGGCCATGATGTGGGGTGCCATCGCCACTTTCCTCGGCTGGACGCTGTACGGCCTCGTTTCACCCCGCTTTGAAATGGCGGGCAAAAAAGGCTGAAAGTAATCATCCGCAGGCGGCCAGGGTGGGATTACGACGGCGAACATGCCATCATATTCCCACCCTGGCCACTGAAGTTGCTGCTTATTCATGACCGATACCCTCTCCCCCTGGCACCTTTACATGCTGCGTCTGCCTAACGGCATGCTGTATACCGGCATTACTACCGACATCGAACGACGTCTGGCGCAGCATCAGGCTGGCAAAGGTGCAAAAGCACTGCGGGGCAAAGGCGAGCTGGTGTTGGCGTTTCACTGCCTGGCGGGGGATCGTTCTAAAGCGCTAAGGCTGGAATACCGGGTGAAGCAACTGAGCAAAACGCAAAAAGAGAGGCTGGTGAATCACCCGCCTCTTTCGTTGGATCATTTACTGCCGGAAGCTGAGATTAAAACCGGTTAAACGGCTCGGAAAACTCCACCGCCCCGTGCGCATCATCCAGAGCATTTTCCGCCAGCGGGTATACCTGGAAGGCGGCTTCGCTGCCCGGCCAACGGCATTGCAGCCCGTAGGCGGCAGCCGGTTTAAAGCCAAAGCGGCCGTAATAAGCGGGATCGCCCAGCACCACCACTGCGGCATAGCTGAACTCATTGAGCGAATCCAACCCTTCGTAGATCAGCTTTTCGCCCAGCCCCTGCCGACGCAGGCTTTCGTCCACCGCCAGCGGTGCCAGACCGACCCATTGGCGATCCTCTCCGGCCACATCCACCGGACTGAACGCCGCATAGCCTACCACGCCGCCTTCGTCGTCAGTGGCAACAATGCCCAGCGTCAACAGGCCATCTTCGCGCAGTTGCTGCACCAGATCGGCCTCGTCGTCACGCCCGAAGGCACGACGCAACAACGCGTCGATCCCTGCGGCATCTACCGGAATTTCTACGCGGATTAGCATGATACCGGCACACGGGAAGCTTGCGCCGTGCCCTCCTGCAGCCCTGCTTCGACAAATTCAGCCAATTGCAGCAGGCCCAGGCGCAACGGCGCAGGCATGGCTTCCAGCTCGATGGCGTCCATCAGATTTTTTACATACAGGCCCAATTCGGTGTCCCCTTCAATCTGCAGCCGACGCTGAAAGAACAGCGTATCGGGATCTTGCTTACGTGCTGCGATAAGAATCAGATCGTTGGCGTCGCCGCTGAAGCTGACATCAGCCTCGGCGTGTTGGCTGACAACCAGCTTGCCGTTTTCTACCGTCATAAACCAGTGTAGCGCCAGATCGCGGACTTCGATCTTTAACCAGCGCGATTCGAGAAATTCCAAATCGCCATCCGCCAACGCCTGGCGGAACTGCCAGCCCAGCACCTGTTCCAGAAGCTGGCGCTGCAAAGCAAACGGCGTGAATTTTAGCGGTACTCGCAGCAGCGACGGCCCCTGGCGCACAATGCGCGCTCGTAATTGTTCCAACACTGTCGTTCACTCCTTTCAACACAGATGCACTATTTTGCCACAGTGGCGCACGGCAGAAGCGCTCTATATCAACAAATAGTGCATTTTGCCGTCAGCTTTATCAATACGCCAGAAGCTGCCTCAAATCAAAGCCTGTTCAGCACGCTTTCACTAAAATTGCCTCCCGATTAGCGTTTGCCGGTTAAAAACGGTCACCGGTAAACATTGTGACAGCCCGCATCCGCCATGGGTGCATGCTGAGTCAGGATAAATCTATGGAGCTGCTTTGTCCCGCCGGTAACCTGCCGGCCCTGAAGGCTGCGGTGGATAACGGCGCTGACGCCGTGTACATCGGCCTGAAAGATGATACCAACGCGCGCCACTTTGCCGGCCTCAACTTTACCGAGAAAAAGCTGCAGGAGGCGGTCGAGTACGTCCATCGCCACAACCGCAAGCTGCACATCGCCATCAATACCTTTGCCCACCCGGACGGCTACGCCCGCTGGCAGCGGGCGGTGGATATGGCGGCTCAACTGGGTGCCGACGTGCTGATCCTCGCCGATTTGGCGATGCTGGAATACGCCGCCGAACGTTACCCGCAGTTGGAGCGCCACGTGTCGGTGCAGGCTTCTGCCACTAACGAAGAGGCGATTCGCTTCTACCAACGCCATTTCGACGTCGGTCGGGTGGTGCTGCCGCGCGTGCTGTCGATGCACCAGGTTAAACAGCTGGCGCGTACCAGCCCAGTGCCGCTGGAGGTCTTCGCCTTCGGCAGCCTGTGCATCATGGCCGAGGGGCGTTGCTACCTCTCCTCTTATCTGACCGGCGAATCCCCCAACACCGTCGGTGCCTGTTCGCCGGCACGCTACGTGCGCTGGCAGCAAACGGCTCAGGGTATGGAGTCGCGCCTGAACGGGGTGCTGATCGACCGCTACCGGGACGATGAAAATGCCGGCTACCCGACGCTGTGCAAGGGCCGCTATCTGGTGGATGACGTGCGCTACCACGCGCTGGAAGAGCCCACCAGCCTCAATACGCTGGAACTGCTGCCGGAACTGCTGGCTGCCAATATCGCTTCGGTGAAGATTGAAGGCCGTCAGCGTAGCCCGGCCTATGTTAGCCAGGTTGCCCGCGTGTGGCGTCAGGCCATCGACCGCTGCCAGGCCGATCCGGCCGCTTATCAGGCCGAGGCCGGCTGGATGGAGGCGCTCGGCTCGATGTCCGAAGGTACCCAGACCACCCTCGGCGCCTATCACCGCAAATGGCAGTAGCAGGAGGACGCATGAAATACGCATTAGGCCCGGTGCTGTACTACTGGCCAAAAACCGAGATCGAAAGTTTTTATCAGCAGGCGGTGAAGAGCAGCGTGGAGATTATTTATCTCGGTGAAAGCGTCTGCACCAAGCGGCGTGAAATGAAGGTGGGCGACTGGCTGACGCTGGCGCAAGAGATAGCCCGCAGCGGTAAGCAGGTGGTGATCTCCACCCTGGCGTTGTTACAGGCGCCGTCAGAGCTGAACGAACTGAAGCGCTATGTGGAAAACGGCGAATTCCTGATCGAAGCCAACGATCTGGGCACGGTGAACATGGCCGCGGAACGTGGCCTGCCGTTCGTCGCCGGTCATGCGCTGAATTGCTACAACGCCTATACCCTGCGCCTGCTGCACCGCCAGGGCATGACCCGCTGGTGCATGCCGGTCGAGCTGTCACGCGACTGGCTGGCCAAACTGTTGGCTCAGTGCGATGAACTGGGCTTCCGCCAGCAGTTTGAAGTGGAGGTGCTCAGCTACGGTCACCTGCCGCTGGCCTATTCAGCACGCTGCTTCACCGCACGCTCTGAAAACCGCGCCAAGGATGAATGCGAAACCTGCTGCATTAAATACCCGCAAGGCCGCATGATGCGTTCGCAAGAACAGCAGCAGGTGTTCGTGCTCAACGGTATCCAGACCATGAGCGGCTACTGTTACAACCTGGGTAACGAATTGAGCAGTATGCAGGGGTTGGTAGACATCGTGCGCCTGTCGCCGCAGAGTGAGGAAACGCTCACGCTTGTCGACCGTTTTCGTGCCAACGAGCAAGGGGCGCAGCCGCTGGCCCTGGCCGATAAAGCCGACTGTAACGGCTACTGGCGCCGGGTCGCGGGGCTGGAATTGGTGTCTTGATCCGTTAAGAAAACACAAAGTTGCCGGGCAGGCGTAGCGCCACCCGGCAAGTCAGCCAGCAGCGGCAACTACTCCTTGAAGAACCAGTATCCCTGATTTATCAGCTCTGTCAGCTCGGCCACAAAGGCCGGATTTTGCAACGCCTCACCCAGCTCCGGCTGGCCCAGCTCGGTATAGCGACACAGCGCATCGGCCGCACGATCGTCCACGGCATCCAGACGCTCGCTGTTGATGAAGAAGCTGTCGCCGATGTGCAGCACACGCAGGCCGCTCAGGCGAGTCAGGGTTTCACCGCTCATCAGCGCATTCAATACCTCTTCCGCTTCATAACGGGGTTCCGCCATAGCGATATCCAGCTCATGACGTGGCGTAGTGGCAAAACGACCAAACCACTGCTTAAAGTCTTCCGGTTGGGCGATCATTTCAAACATCATTGAGCGCAAGCGCTCAAGCTCATATTCTTCGACCCGGCCTGGATGTTCACGCAGGGTTAAATCAGGATCGCTGTAATGCGCGCCACCCAGATCGTTTTCCAGCGCGTAATCAGCAAAGCTGCTGATCAAGTCGCGGCCGTTTGGCCCACGGAAACCCACTGAATAGTTGAACGCCGTTTCGTGGGTAAAGCCGTCGTGTGGGAAGCCTGGCGGGATGTACAGAATGTCGCCCGGTTCCAGGTCTTCATCAATGATGGGCTCAAACGGATCAACGTGCAGCAGCGCCGGGTGCGGGCAGAACTGGCGCATCGGCAAGGCATCGCCTACGCGCCAGCGACGGCGGCCCATCCCCTGAATGATGAACACATCGTAGTTGTCGATATGCGGCCCCACACCGCCCCCCGGCACCGAGAAGGAGATCATCAGATCATCCAGGCGCCAGTCCGGTAAGGCGCGAAACGGGCGCACCAGCTCGGCTGAGGGCGCATGCCAGTGGTTAACCGCCTGCGCCAGCAGGGACCACCCCGTTTCACCGAGGTCATCGAAATGTTCAAACGGACCGTTGCTGGCCTGCCATTTTCCCTCAGTGTTACTCACCAGACGGCTGTCAACTTCAGGCTCCATCGCCAGCCCCGCCAGTTCGTCTGGCGTGATAGGATCGACAAAGTTCGGGAAGGCATTTTTCAAAACAACAGGTTTTTTCTGCCAATATTTCTCTAAAAACTCGGGCCAGTTCAGGTTCAGTTGGTAAGCCATACAATCACACCAGTAAGAAAATTCACGGACGTGATTATGCGAGACGGCGCGTCTGTCCACCTTGTTAAGGGTCAAGGAAATGGTGGAGCTCCCTTGCTGGAACGTTAATTAACCTGTCGTTTGCGGAACATACTGCGCAGCGCGACGCTGTTGCGTACGAAACCCACGCCGAAACCCAGCAGGGTGTAAATAATCCCCAGCACCAGCAGCATCGCCACGTCTCCCCACACTTCGTTCAGCGACAACCCCATCTGGTTAACCCCCGCGACGGCCTTGGTTGCCCAGGTGGAGGGGATGCTGTAGGAAATCGCCCGCACCCAGCCCGGCATCGCCTGCAGCGGCCAGATGGTGCCCGAAAGATAAAATATCGGCGTCGTAATAAACGCCAACGTCAGGTAGATCATTTCGACGCTGCGTAGGCACTCCGTCACCAGCTTGCCCAAGCCCAACACCGCCAGCAAGAACGGGAAGGTCAGCAGCAGAATTTCCGCAATGCCCGCCGTTTGCCGGTAGCCCAGCACCCACGGCCACAGTACAAACAGCACGATCGACAGGAACAGCCAGATCGGCAGCAACGCCGTCAGCCCCCCCAGATGCGCCGCCAACGGTGCTTTGCCACCGGGCATACTCTTCATGGCAATGCTGACTCGCACGCAGGCAATCAACAGCGAGTGCTGCAGCAGCATCACCAGCAGGCCGGGAAAGATGATCGCCGCAAAGCTGATGCCCGGGTTGAACACATCCAACGTCTGCCCGACGATCGGCGTCAGGATCACCTGCGCCTGGCGCTCGCTGAAACCGCTGCGTAGCAGCAACCCGTTGTTGTACTGGGTCAGTAACTGCTGATAAGCCGCCACCACATCCTGCTGGATCTGCCCGTTGGCCAGGCGGTTGGTCGCATCGCCATACACCGGCACCACGATATTCTGGCCGCTCAGGATCTTCTTCTCCAGATCCACCGGCATGATGATCACCGCAAACAGCTTACGCCAGCCAAGATCCCGCTGTGCCTGCTCCAGGCTGTCATAGGTTTCAATGGCAATTTTGGAGGTGGCGTCCAGCTGACGGATCAGTTGGCGACTGGCGGTGCTGTGGTCCTGATCGATGACGCCCATCGGCAGATCCCATACCGTGCGGTTGGCATAGACCATGCTCATGACGCACAACGACAGGATCAACATCAGCCACATCGGCCGCTCCAGCATCCCGAGCAGCACCCGGACGAAGGTTTGCCAATAAAGTTTCATCCTGCTCCCCCTTCTTTCAACAGCCGCGCCAACAGCCGGTTACGCACCAGCAGTGCTGTTACCAGCGGATAAATAGACAGCAACGCACAGACGCTGAAGATGGCGCTGGCAGGGACTTGCCGCAGGAATACGTCGAACATGGCGTACAACGCATGAGTTAACGGCTCAATATTGGAGATAATGCGCGCCGGCAGCGGCATCGACAGTTCCGGCACCGCCATGCCCGAAAAGGTCAGCGCAATACTCACCAAAATGGCGATCAGGCTGTAGGCGGTGATGGTGCTACTGGTAAAGGTAAACAGCAGCAGGCCAATGCTCTGCGCCGCCATCACGTAGAAGAAGCCAATCATCAGCATAAACAACGGATTGCCGCTGACGCGGGCGTCAAAAATGCCCACCAATGCGGCAATTTCAACCATCAGCAAGCTGGTGAAACATAAAGTGTACGGCGCCAGCTTGCCGAGCAGCGCCAGGCTGAACGGCCGAGCCTTCAGCAAGGATTTGCTGCGCGCCAGCACGTAGATCATGCAGGTCACCACGAACAGCTGCAGCAGGTGGATGGTGGCGGCAAACTGTTGATAATAGATGTAGCTGCCGCTGGCGTTGAATAAGCTGCCGTAGGAAAGCGTCACGTCTGCCAGGGGCGGCAAGGTTTTGCCCATTTCACCGGCGATAATGCTGCGGTAGCTGGCGTTGATTTCGGTCATCAGGCCGCTGAAGTCCTGGGTGGAATACAGCCCGGCACCGTAAAACAGCGCATTGTAGTACATCACCACGCTCGGCTGTTTACCTGCCAGCGCGTTGGCCTCAAAATCCGGCGGCACGTACAACAACGCATAATCCTGCGCGCTACGCAGGCGATGCAGCGATTCCTGCAGCCCACCGGGGTAAGCCTCGACGTGGGCGTGCGAACCGGCATCCAGACGGCGCGTCAGCGATTTGGATAACGGGCTGTGATCGCTGTCCACCACCGACACCGGCAGATCGAGCAAGGTCCCTTCCGAAAAGTTACTGCTGATCAGGCCAAACAGGATCAGCGGGAAGATCCAGCTCAGCCAGTGCACTACCGGGCTGCGAAAGGCAACCCGGCACTCGTTGCCAAACGCGTGACTGAAGCAGCGCCAGCCGGCCCTTACTCTTTCCATAGCCATAAGCTGCTCATCCCTGGGCGCAGGCCGTCTACCGGCTGTGACGGATACAGGCGCACTTCAAACGTTTTCAGATCGAAGTCCCCGGTAGCTCGGGTGGCACGTTTGGTAGCGTAGTCGCCGAGAGGGGCGATATAGTGCACTTCCGCCTCGATCATTTTGTCCTTCAATGCCGGTACCCGCATCTGGACTTTGTCGCCCTTGCGGACATGGGCCAAAATATCTTCACGTAGGTTAAACACGAAATAAGCGTCCGGTATGCGGATCAGCGTCAGTAACGGGCTGCCCGCATTCAGCAACTCCCCCACCTCTGCCGGTATTGGCCCGACTTCGCCGGTCACCGGGGCTAAAACCTGCAGGTCGTCCGTCTGGGCTTTCACCTGCAGCAAGTTTTCTTCCGCTGCTCGCAGTGCCGCAGCGTACTGCTGGCGTAATTCGACACGGTCGCCGTTAATCCCTTCGTCCAGGTTGGCCTTGGCCGCCTGCACCTGCTGGAAAGCGGTATCGCGCGCGCGGCGCGAACTGTCCAGTTCAGACTTCGAAATATAGCCTTTGCCGGCCACGCTCAGGTTACGGTTGTAGTCGTTCTGCGCGTTGCGATATTGGGCTTCGGATTGCGCCAGATTGGCACGCAGGTTGCGGATACTTTCTTCACGCGTGCCGTGCAACGACTGGTCGAGCTGCGCCTTGGCCTCATCGCGCGTCGCCTGCGCGGAACGCAGTTGCGCCATCAGTTCCGGGCTGTCGAGATGAATCATCACTTGCCCTGCCTGCACGTCGTCCCCACGCTCCACCAGACGTTCAATCACTCGTCCCTTAGCCTTGGAAGCCACAATCACCTCAGGTGCATCCACTTCGCCCTGCAACAGCAAATCCTGATTATGTGCGCGGAACAATATCGCCATGGCGATCGCCACCACCATCAACAGTAGGGTAAACAACGTCTTTTTTTTCATTCTCTCAGCTCCCTGAGCAGTAAGCGGCAGGTGAAATCATCATGTCCATATTTCAATAAACTCCCAAAAAAACCATTTTTCTCATGAGGATATCACAAGCACATATATCCTCTTTTATAACCATAAATTGGATTATGCTTTTAACACTAAAAGCACATTAAGCTTTGTAGTTTGCAGACTTCTGCAATCGCCCTTTAAGCGATCACCTTTTGATGGACGATGCCATGACTGAAAAAACTGCGGTACCCCTGTCGGTACTGGATTTATCCCCCATTCCCCAAGGGGCAAAGCCGCGTGATGCGTTTCACGCCTCTTTAGATTTAGCACAACATGCCGAAAAATGGGGTTATCAACGCTATTGGTTGGCGGAGCATCACAACATGACCGGCATCGGCAGCGCCGCCACGTCGGTATTGCTGGGCTATCTGGCTTCCGGCACTCAGCATATTCGCCTTGGTTCCGGTGGCGTGATGCTGCCTAACCATGCGCCGCTGGTGATCGCCGAGCAATTCGGTACGCTGGAGTCCTTGTACCCCGGGCGTATCGATTTGGGCCTCGGCCGCGCGCCCGGTACCGATCAGCGCACCATGATGGCGCTACGCCGCCATCTGTCCAGCGAGGTGGATAACTTCCCCCGCGACGTGCAGGAACTGCAACATTACTTCTGCGATGTGCAACCGGGCCAGCCGGTCCAGGCGGTTCCCGGCCAAGGATTGCATGTCCCTCTCTGGTTGCTCGGTTCCAGTTTGTACAGCGCGCAGTTGGCGGCACAGCTCGGCCTGCCGTTCGCCTTCGCTTCTCACTTTGCACCGGAGATGTTGTTTCAGGCGCTGAATCTGTACCGCGACAACTTCAAGGCTTCCGAGCAGTGCCAGCAGCCGCATGCGATGGTGTGCGTCAACGTGGTGGCCGCCGACAGCGATGCCGATGCGCGCTTCCTGTTTACGTCGATGCAGCAGCAGTTCATCAACCTGCGCCGCGGCTCGCCGGGCCCATTGCCGGCGCCGGTGGACAATATCCACGCGCTGTGGACCGCCGGAGAACAGTACGGGGTTGATCAGGCACTGCGCATGTCGATCGTCGGTAACGAAAATACCGTGCGTCACGGGCTGCAAACGTTGCTCAACGAAACCGGTGCGGATGAGATCATGGTTAACGGCCAGATCTTCGACCATCAGGCACGATTGCATTCGTTTGAGATTGTCGCTGGAGTAAAAGACACGCTGGCGAAAGGGTAAGTCAACGCCGGGCCGCTGGGCAATCATTTCCCTTCACGCCCGCCGTGCAAAACGGGGCAGCGCAATGCTGCCCCTGGCAGGTTAGCGTTGGATAAGATAGCGGATGGTTGGCCCATCCTGCTGAATATCCAGCACTTTGTAACCGTGATTCCGCGCGTCGAGCGGGATGTTGTTGATCGACTGCGGGCAGTCGCTGATCACTTCCAGGATCTCACCCGGCTTCAACTGCGGCATCGCCTCCAGCGTGGCCACTGCCGGATACGGACAAGGTTCCCCCAGCATATCCAACCGATAATCTGGCACTATCGCCGCTTGCTTCATGACACACTCCTCAAATTAACCACCTGCGCATCGGGTTTGGCGCGGAAAAAGCGTTTCTCCCACCACAGCATGGCGGCAAACGCCAACGCCAGCAGCAGGTAAGTCACCAGCAGGCCGCCGATCGGCCCGAAAGTGTCCAGCAGGTTGATCTTGTCGTAATCTGTGGCCAGCGCCGGGGCCAGGTCATCCCAGTAATAAGCCAGCAGGGTCGCGCCGATGATGTTACCCAGCCCCACCCACCAATAGTGCACCTGTCCTTCCACCGCGCGGTACATCCAGCCGGTTTCACAACCGCCGGCCAGCACGATGCCAAAACCAAACAGCAGCCCGCCCAGCACCGCATTGGGGCCGGCCCACATGATTTTCGGCGCGACACCCAACTGCACATAGCTGAAAATGCCGATGGCGCTCACCGCCATGCCGATGATGATCGCTTTCGCCATGTGCGTACGGCCGGTGATCCATAAGTCGCGGAAGGCCGAGGTGAAGCAGATCTGCGCACGCTCAATCAACAGGCCAAAACCTATACCGAACAGCATGGCGATCCCCAGCTTCGGCGCATCGAACAGCGTCCAAAGCGACCAGGCTACCGACAGGAAAAAAATCACCATGCCCAGACGGAAGCGGCGACGCGCCTGCTCAGGCTTTTGCGTCAGCGGCGCCGCGGCCTTCACCTTTTGTAATTTCACCGGGATACGGAACATCGGCAACAGGGTGAATTTGGCACCAAAGTAGGAGCCGGCCGCGGTCGCCAGCGCAAAGAACCAGGCATGCAGAGAGAACTGCGGTATACCGGTGAAGAACGCGGCCAGATTACAGCCCATCGCCAGGCGCGCACCAAAGCCGGCGATAATGCCCCCCATCAGCGCCTGCACAATGCGAATACGATGCTGTGGCTGACGCAGCTTGATGTTATTGGCCCACAGCGCGGCGGCGATACAGCCGGCGAACATGCCGATGATCATTCTGCCGTCGATGCGCTGCAGCGGCGTGCCCTCAAGGCCGATAACCTTGAAGTAGCCCCATTGCTCGGGGTGCAAACCGAACCACTGCAATACGTGGCCGCCCCAGCGGGTAAATTCGCCGGTTACCGCCCAGAAGGTACCGGTCAAACCGAAGTAGTAGGTGGAGAGGATCCCTGCGGCAATCACCGCGGGTAAAGGCGCCCAAAAGCGCACCAGGTATTGAGACTTGAACTGCTGCCAACTCATGGCATCTCCCGTGCGTAGTATCCATAAGAAAAAACCTTATAAATGATACGCCATTTTCCGCCATTTAACGGTGAATTTCAGGTATAAAAAAACCAGCCCGAAGGCTGGTTTCTTGGTCCGATTAACCGCAAGCGGTCAAATCAGATGTTATGCATCACCGAAACGGCGACGTGGTGCAGCCGGAGCGGCATCATCACGACGTGGAGCGCGTTGGCCGTCACGGTTGAAGTTACCGCCACGACGTTCGCCACCGTTGCCGGCAGGGGCAGCAGCACCGCCTTCACGACGATCGCCGAAAGAACGACGGCCTGGGTTTGCCCCTTCACGACGTTCGCCGTTGAATGGACGACCACCGCCACGACGCTCGCCGTTACCTGCACCAGCACCGCCTTCGCGACGCTCACGACGTTCATGCGGCTGTGCATCGCCCAGCAGTTGCATGTTCATCGGTTTGTTCAGAATGCGGGTACGGGTGAAGTGAGACAGGATCTCGCCCGGCATGCCTTTTGGCAGTTCGATGGTGGAGTGACCAGCAAACAGCTTGATGTTACCGATGTAACGGCTGCTGATGTCACCTTCGTTAGCGATCGCGCCAACGATATGACGAACTTCAACACCGTCATCACGGCCCACTTCAATGCGGTACAGCTGCATTTCGCCAACGTCACGACGCTCACGACGTGGGCGATCTGCGCCACCGTCACGGCTGTCTGGACGTGCGTCACGACGACGGTCGTTACCGCGGTCGTCACGGTCGTTGAATTCACGACGTTGACGTGGTTTGAACACGGGATCCGGTGGCAGGATCAGAGGACGTTCGCCCTGTGCCATTTTCAGCAGTGCCGCGGCCAGGGTTTCCATTTCCAGCTCTTCTTCCGGCTGCAGTTTAGCCAGCAGTGCGCGGTACATGTCCAGATCGCTGCTTTCCAGCTGTTGCTGTACTTTAGCGGCGAACTTGGCCAGACGACGCTCACCCAGCAGTTCTGCGTTTGGCAGTTCAACTTCTGGAATGGTCAGCTTCATGGTGCGTTCGATGTTACGCAGCAGGCGACGTTCGCGGTTTTCTACGAACAGCAGCGCACGGCCGGCACGACCTGCACGGCCAGTACGGCCGATACGGTGAACGTAAGACTCTGAATCCATAGGGATGTCATAGTTTACCACCAGGCTGATACGCTCAACGTCCAGGCCACGAGCAGCCACGTCGGTTGCGATCAGGATGTCCAGACGACCATCTTTCAGGCGCTCCAGGGTCTGCTCACGCAGCGCCTGGTTCATGTCGCCGTTCAGTGCGGCGCTGCTGTAACCGCTGCGCTCCAGCGCTTCAGCCACTTCCAGGGTCGCGTTTTTGGTACGTACGAAGATAATCGCCGCATCAAAGTCTTCCGCTTCCAGGAAACGCACCAGCGCTTCGTTTTTACGCATGCCGTGCACAGTCCAGTAGCTCTGGCTGATGTCCGGACGGGTAGTGATGCTGGATTGAATGCGCACTTCCTGCGGCTCTTTCATAAAGCGGCGGGTAATGCGACGGATCGCTTCCGGCATGGTTGCAGAGAACAGTGCGGTCTGATGTTCAGCCGGGATCTCTGCCATGATGGTTTCTACGTCTTCGATAAAGCCCATGCGCAGCATTTCGTCGGCTTCATCCAGCACCAGACCGCTCAGGTTAGAGAGGTTCAGGGTGCCACGCTTCAGGTGGTCCAGCAGACGGCCTGGAGTCCCTACTACGATTTGCGGGCCCTGACGCAGAGCGCGCAGCTGCACGTCATAACGCTGGCCGCCGTACAGGGCCACGACGTTAACGCCATGCATGTGTTTGGAGAAATCGGTCATCGCTTCAGCAACCTGAACCGCCAGTTCGCGGGTCGGTGCCAGCACCAGGATCTGAGGTGCTTTCAGGGAAGCGTCAAGGTTGTGCAGCAGTGGCAACGAGAACGCCGCAGTTTTGCCGCTACCGGTCTGTGCCATGCCCAGCACATCACGGCCGTTCAACAGGTGAGGAATACACTCAGCCTGGATCGGTGAAGGTTTTTCGTAGCCCAGATCGGTCAGGGCAGAAATGATCGGAGCAGACAGCCCCAGGTCAGCAAAAGAGGTTTCAAGCTCAGTAGTCATGTACACGTGCCTCATTAATAATGGCAGCCAGTCTACATAACTCGTCGAGAAAATTTTCAGTCATTTTCATTGAAAAGTGTGAACCGGCTCAAATTAGATTATAAAACGAACAAAAAAGCCCTCGCCCGTTAAGACGATAACTTTGGCAAAAAACCAATGTATATCAGGCTGATAGTTGTTCGTCAGCTATTGCTGGTCCGATTCCGATAGGTCGTCTTGTTCTTGGCCTAACAGCGCCAATTCCAACAATGCATAGCGGTGCTCAACGAAGTTATGAACGTTGTTAGCGACCGTCAGTTTGAACAGCGCCGAAGCGGTGTCCTTGTCCCCCAGACTTAGGTAATGCTTACCTAAATAGAAGTCAGTTTCACTGAGATGCTCAGCGAGCGAAGTGTTATCCGTTGCATCTGCCTTGAGCCTTTCCATCAGCGTTTTTTCACTGATGTTGCCCAGGTAGAATTCGACAATATTCCATCCCCATTGCCCTCGGTTCGCTTTGTCATAACGCTGCTGGAGCGCTACGTCAGCCTTCTTGGGATCGATTTCTCTTTCCACCAGATAAAGCCACAACGAACGGAAGGGATCGTTTGGGTCGTCTTGATAAAACGCCTGCAGATCATCCTGCGCCAACGGGAAGCGGCCGCCATAATACAGTGCGATGCCCCGGTTTAAACGCGCGTAATTGTAAGTTGGATCAAGCTCTAGTACAGAATCAAACGCTTCATAGGCAGCATCAAAATTGCCTGCCTGCGTTAAGTAAATGCCCAGGTAGTTGAAAACTTCTGGCATATCAGGACGTATCGCTAGCGCTTGCGAGAAATCATTGCGCGCCAGTGCACGTAGCCCGAGGCTATCATACAGCACACCGCGCTCATATAAAAGCTGCGCACGCTCATCGTCCGTCAGTGCCCGGCTGGCAAGTATTTGTTCCATGCGCGCCAGGATCACTTCCTGCTGCAGAGTTGGCTGCAACGGGATCGCCAAAACTTCGTCTTTACGCCAATCATGGTTGCTGCATCCTGCCAGCATGAGTGCTGTCGCAACGTAACACCAGCGCAAGAAAGGCTTCATTTCCCACTCCCGAAGACAAACATTGGATGAACATCCTTTCATCCGTTTGCTAATACGCAGGCATCCTACCCGCGCGATACGAACAGCTCCCAACCCCATGGCCGGGAGCTGTAAATCTATCTATACAGTTATTCTGCTTCAGGCGCAGGTGAACCTGCTTCTGGTGCGGTCGCTTCTTTGATGCTCAGACGCACGCGGCCCTGACGGTCAACTTCCAGTACCTTAACCGGCACTTCCTGACCCATCTGCAGATAGTCGGTCACTTTCTCAACGCGCTTGTCAGCGATTTGAGAGATGTGCACCAGACCTTCTTTACCGCCGCCGATCGCCACGAATGCGCCGAAATCAACGATACGGGTAACTTTACCCTGGTAAATACGGCCCACTTCGATCTCGGCAGTGATCTCTTCGATGCGGCGAATAGCGAATTTCGCTTTCTCACCGTCGGTAGCAGCGATTTTAACTGTACCATCATCTTCGATTTCGATGGTAGTACCGGTCTCTTCAGTCAGCGCACGGATGACAGAACCGCCTTTACCAATCACGTCTTTGATCTTGTCCGGGTTGATTCGGATAGTGTGAATACGTGGTGCGAACTGAGAGATATCGCCACGCGGAGTGCTGATAGCCTGTTCCATTACGCCCAGGATGTGCAAGCGCGCGCCCTTGGCCTGGTTCAGAGCAACCTGCATGATTTCGCGAGTGATGCCTTCAATTTTAATGTCCATCTGCAGCGCGGTGATACCGTCACGGCTACCGGCCACTTTGAAGTCCATGTCGCCCAGGTGATCTTCGTCACCCAGAATGTCGGACAGAACCACAAAGTTATCTTGTTCTTTCACCAGGCCCATTGCGATACCCGCAACGGCGGCTTTGATTGGCACACCTGCGTCCATCAGCGCCAGAGAAGCACCACAGACGGAAGCCATGGAAGAAGAACCGTTGGATTCGGTGATTTCGGAAACCACACGCACCGTGTACGGGAAATCTTCTGCTTTAGGCATCATAGCCAATACGCCGCGTTTCGCCAGGCGACCGTGACCAATTTCACGACGTTTAGGCGAACCTACCATCCCGGTCTCACCAACGGAGTACGGAGGGAAGTTGTAGTGGAACAGGAAGCTGTCGGTTTTCTCGCCCATCAGCTCATCCAGGTTCTGCGCATCACGAGCAGTACCCAGAGTGGCAGTGACCAGAGCCTGAGTCTCACCACGGGTGAACAGTGCGGAACCGTGGGTACGCGGCAGTACGCCGGTACGCACGTCCAGACCACGGATCATGTCTTTTTCACGGCCGTCGATACGCGGCTCGCCACGCAGCACACGGCTACGAACGACGTTTTTCTCAACGCTGCCCAGGATGTCCTGAATTTCAGACGCGTCCAGGGTTTCGTCTTGCGCCAGCAGGGTTTCAACAACGCTGTTCTTGATCGCATCTACCTGAGCGTAACGCTCTTGTTTTTCGGTGATGTGATAAGCGTCGCCCAGGCGGCCTTCTGCCAGTTCTGCAACGCGCGCGTGCAGCGCTTCGTTGACCGCAGGTGCCTGCCAATCCCACTTAGGCTTGCCGGCTTCGGCAACCAGGGAATTGATGTTCTCGATAACGATCTGCTGTTGCTCGTGGCCAAAGACCACCGCGCCCAGCATTTGATCTTCGCTCAGAACGTCAGCTTCGGATTCAACCATCAATACTGCGCCTGCGGTACCGGCAACCACCAAGTCCAGGCTGCTTTCTTTCAGCTCGTCGGTAGTCGGGTTCAGCACGTACTGGCTGTTGATGTAGCCCACGCGAGCCGCGCCGATTGGACCGTTGAACGGAATGCCGGACAGGCTCAGGGCCGCAGAGGCACCGATCATCGCAACGATATCCGGGTTAACCTGCGGGTTAACGGAAACCACGGTCGCAATGACCTGAACTTCGTTCAGGAAGCTGTCCGGGAACAGTGGGCGGATCGGACGGTCAATCAGACGGGAGGTCAGGGTTTCGCCTTCGCTCGGACGGCCTTCACGACGGAAGAAGCTGCCCGGGATACGACCAGCAGCGTAGGTACGCTCCTGATAGTTAACGGTCAGTGGGAAGAAGCTCTGGCCTGGTTTGGCTTTTTTCTGGCCAACTACGGTAACGAATACGGCGGTGTCATCCATGCTCACCATCACGGCGGCGGTGGCTTGACGAGCCATCATACCGGTCTCGATAGTGACGGTATGCTGGCCATACTGGAATTTGCGAATGATCGGTGTCAGCAAAATTATATCCTTAGATTAGGCGCGCAATCGTATTGACGACTCGACACGCCAGTGACTCGATTTGCCTTCTCACTACATCCTCGCGACTAATGACAATCCTCATCTCAAGCCTGAGACAAAGCCTCTCATTAGCCGCGCGAACCTCTGTAATGGAAGATCCTGTTTGGAAACATCAGTAATACATTAACCTGATTTGCTTATGCTTCCTAGAAGAAAGGGGCCCAAATAGGCCCCTTTCCGCTGAAACTCGCTAGATTAGCGACGCAGACCCAGACGCTCGATCAGGCTGGTGTAACGTGCTACATCTTTACGCTTCAGGTAGTCCAGCAGCTTACGACGCTGAGAAACCATACGCAGCAGACCACGACGGCTGTGGTGATCTTTTTTGTGCTCTGAGAAGTGGCCTTGCAGATGGTTGATCTGCGCAGTCAACAGGGCAACCTGAACTTCGGAAGAACCGCTGTCGTTAGTACCACGACCGAAATCAGCTACGATTTTAGCTTTAGCTTCAACACTTAGAGACATTGTAATACTCCAGATTATAGATAATAAATACAGGCGCCGATCTCTAATTCAGCAACCCAATGCATAAGCTGCGCCATTCTACCCTTAGCGCAGTGCGATCGCAAGGCAGTGCGTTTTCTACCCTCAGTCGAAATATTCGACTACCAGGCGGCGCGGTGCCACACGACCGTCATCGGCAATATCGCCCACGCCGATAAATTTACGCTCTTCACCTTCGGTGATACGAACCATGCCCGAGGCCGGCGCACCGGCAACCTGTACGGGCTGCCCCTGCTTAACGTATCCGGCAACCACCGGCAGCAAATTCACCTCCGGATAGTTCTCCACGGGACTGTCCATCGGCATCAGCAGCGGATCGAGCAGCTCGCCTGGCGCGACTTCCTGTACTTGTGCCTGCTCCAGCAATTCGTTCAGCTGTTCCAGCGTGACCATCCTTTCAATCGGATAGGTCGCCACCTGCAGACGACGCAGGTAGATCACGTGTGCGCCACACCCGAGCAGCTCACCGAGGTCGTCGGTAATGGTGCGGATGTAGGTGCCTTTCGAACAGTGAATTTCCAGCTCCAGCTCGTCCCCTTCCCAGCGGATAAACTGCAGGTCGTAAACGGTAATGCTGCGTGCTTCGCGTGGGACTTCGATACCCTGACGAGCATACTCATAGAGTTTCTTGCCCTGGTACTTCAGCGCCGAATACATCGAAGGCACCTGCTTGATATCGCCGCGGAAGCTGTCCAGTGCCGCGTCAAGCTGTGCCTGGGTGAAATTCACCGGACGTTCCTGCACGATCTGGCCGTCGGCGTCCGAGGTATCGGTGCGCTGGCCCAGTCGCGCAATAACGCGATAGCGTTTGTCGGAGTCGAGCAGAAATTGTGAAAACTTGGTCGCCTCACCGAGGCAAATCGGCAGCATGCCGGTCGCCAGCGGATCGAGCGCGCCGGTGTGGCCCGCACGGTTGGCGTTATAGAGGCGCTTTACTTTTTGCAGGGCGTCGTTAGACGACAGGCCCTGCGGTTTGTCCAGCAACAGGACGCCGTGGATATCACGGCCGCGGCGACGAGGGCGACTCATTAAGCCTCCTCGTCATCGCCTGATGCGGAACGGCGTTCGGCGTCGTTCTTCACTACGTTGGTCACCAGGTTGGACATGCGCATGCCTTCAACCAGGGAGTTGTCGTAAGCGAAGGTCAGCTCGGGCACCACGCGCAGACGCATGGCTTTGCCCAGCAACGTGCGGATGTAGCCTGAAGCGTCTTGCAGCGCTTTGATGCCGTTCGGCACCAGTTCCGGATCCGGGTTTTCGGTCAACACGTTCAGGAAGGTGACATAAACTTTGGCGTAGGCCAAATCACGAGAAACTTCTACACCAGAAACGGTAGCCATGCCGATACGCGGATCTTTGACTTCACGCTGCAGAATGATAGCAATCTCTTTTTGCATCTCTTGTGCCACGCGCTGACCGCGGCTGAATTCTTTTGCCATTATGGATTCTCCAGACAAATCGGGGGGCACAAGGCCCCCCAGAAAAGACTTAAGCAGATGTGCTAGCGTTAAGCGATGGTACGTTGGATCTCGATGATTTCGAAGACTTCGATCATGTCGCCGACGCGCACGTCGTTGTAGTTCTTAACGCCGATACCACATTCCATGCCGTTACGGACTTCGTTAACGTCATCTTTGAAGCGGCGCAGGGATTCCAGCTCGCCTTCATAGATAACCACGTTGTCGCGCAGAACGCGGATTGGGTTGTGACGCTTGATGTTACCTTCGGTAACCATACAACCGGCAATAGCACCGAATTTAGGTGATTTGAACACGTCACGCACTTCGGCCAGACCGATGATCTGCTGCTTGTACTCAGGCGCCAACATACCGCTCATCGCCTGCTTCACTTCGTCGATCAGGTTATAGATCACGGAGTAATAACGCAGATCCAGGCTTTCTGCTTCAATCACGCGGCGCGCAGAAGCGTCGGCACGGACGTTGAAACCCAGGATGATGGCGTTGGAAGCGGCTGCCAGCGTTGCGTCGGTTTCAGTGATACCACCTACGCCAGAACCAACAATCTTCACTTTCACTTCGTCGGTAGAGAGTTTCAACAGTGAATCCATGATGGCTTCACAAGAACCCTGTACGTCGGATTTCAGTACGATGTTCAGCTCGGAAACTTCACCGTCGGTCATGTTCGCAAACATGTTTTCCAGTTTAGATTTCTGCTGACGCGCCAGTTTAACTTCGCGGAACTTGCCTTGACGGTACAGCGCAACTTCACGCGCTTTCTTCTCGTCACGGACCACGGTCGCTTCATCACCGGCGGCAGGAACGCTGGACAGGCCCAGGATCTCAACCGGAATAGAAGGACCCGCAGAGGTCACTTCGCGGCCCAGCTCGTCACGCATCGCACGCACGCGGCCGTATTCGAAGCCACACAGAACGATATCGCCTTTGTTCAGCGTACCTTCCTGTACCAATACGGTAGCAACCGGACCACGACCTTTATCCAGGAAGGATTCGATAACTACGCCGCTGGCCATGCCGCTGCGTACTGCTTTCAGTTCGAGAACTTCGGACTGCAGCAGGATAGCGTTCAGCAGTTCGTCGATACCGGTACCGGCTTTCGCAGATACGTGAACGAACTGAGCTTCGCCGCCCCACTCTTCCGGCATAACGCCGTACTGGGACAATTCTTGCTTGACGCGATCCGGATCGGCTTCCGGCTTGTCAATTTTGTTCACTGCAACCACCAACGGCACCTGCGCTGCTTTCGCATGCTGGATAGCTTCGATGGTTTGCGGCATCACGCCGTCGTCGGCAGCAACAACCAGAACAACGATGTCAGTCGCCTGAGCACCACGGGCACGCATTGAAGTAAAGGCTGCGTGGCCTGGGGTATCCAGGAAGGTGATCATGCCGTTGTCGGTTTCTACGTGGTAAGCACCGATATGCTGGGTAATACCGCCGGCCTCGCCTGCTGCCACCTTGGTGGAGCGGATGTAGTCCAGCAAAGAAGTTTTACCGTGGTCGACGTGGCCCATGATGGTCACGACTGGCGCACGTGGCTCAGCCGCTGCACCGGTATCACGGTCGCTCATCAGCGCTTCTTCCAGCTCGTTCTCACGACGCAGGATAACTTTGTGGCCCATCTCTTCGGCAACCAGCTGTGCGGTTTCCTGATCGATGACCTGGTTGATGGTGGCCATTGCGCCCAGCTTCATCATCGCTTTGATGACCTGAGAGCCTTTAACCGCCATCTTGTTAGCCAGTTCGGCTACGGTGATGGTTTCGCCGATAATAACGTCGCGGTTAACCACCTGAGCTGGCTTGTTGAAGCCCTGCTGCAGAGTGCTTGGCTTACGCTTGCCCTTACCACCACGGGTAACGGCGCGCGCTTCTTCACGGTCTGCTTTAGACTCGGAAAGTTTGTTGCCTTTCTTCTGCTTGGTCGCTTTGCCACCACGAGTGCGGCTGCGGCGTTCGCCTTCAACTTTGGCGTCGTTTTCGTCTTCAGCTGCACGGGCGTGTTGAGAGGTGGTCACGTGGTAATCGGCTGTTTCAACCGCAGCGCTTGCTGCTTCAGCTTCGGCCCACTTCTCACCGTTCTCTTCGGCCATGCGGCGAGCTTCTTCCGCAACGCGTTTGGCGTCTTCTTCGACCTTACGGCGTACTTCCTCTTCCGCTTTACGTTTCAGTTCAGCGGCTTCGGCTTCACGGCGTGCTTTTTCTGCCTGAGCTGGCTTGGTCATTTCGTCGGTATGTTGATTCGTCACTTTTTCTTTTTCCGCTGAATTACGCTTAGCAATCTCCGCGGCCTCACGTTTGGCTTGCTCTTCGGCTGCGCGCTTCGCTTCTGCTTCGCGTTTCGCTAGCTCTTCCGCTTCGCGCTGTGCCTGCTCTTCCGCTTCACGCTGTGCCTGCTCTGCCGCTTCAGCCTGTTGGGCTTCTGGCGTATCGCGATTTACATAAGTGCGTTTCTTGCGGACCTCAATTTGCACCGATTTACTTTTACCGCCGGTGCTCGGAATATTCAAGGTGCTGCGCGTTTTGCGCTGCAACGTGAGCTTACCAGGCGCGCTACCGTGTTCACGGTTCAGGTGCGCCAGTAAGGCTTCTTTCTCATGTTGGGTTACAGAGTCTGTCTCAGACTTGTTAATCCCTGCATCAGCAAACTGCTGTACCAGGCGATCAACTGGAGTCTGAATCTCTGCTGCCAGCGATTTTACGGTTACATCTGTCGTCATGCTGTTCCTTCCTGCTACAGTTTATTACGCGTTGTCGCCAAACCAACAGATATTACGTGCGGCCATAATCAGCTCGCCGGCTTGCTCATCGCTAAGCCCTTCAATATCAGCCAGATCGTCAACACCCTGCTCGGCAAGATCTTCCAGCGTACAAACCCCACGCGCGGCCAGTTTAAAGGCCATGCTGCGCTCAAGACCCGGAAGGTTGAGCAAATCGTCAGCAGGTTTTTGGTCGCCCAGGCTTTCTTCTTGGGCCAGGGCCAGCGTGGTCAATGCAGCTTTGGCGCGATCGCGCAACGCTTCAACCATATCTTCATCCAGACCGTCGATTTCCAGCAGCTCTTTGATTGGCACGTAAGCCAATTCTTCCAGCGTAGAGAAGCCTTCTTCAACCAGTACGGTGGCGAAATCTTCGTCGATATCAAGATACTTGGTGAAGGTATCAATGGCGGCATGAGCTTCGGCCTGGTGCTTGGCCTGCAGATCGTCCGCCGTCATCACGTTCAGTTCCCAACGGTCGTCGTCACGATGTTGTTTTAACAGCTGGGATGCCAAACGCACGTTTTGGCCGTTACGGCCGATCGCCTGTGCCAGATTGCTGGCTTCAACGGCGATATCCATAGTGCAATTATCTTCATCAACCACGATCGAGGCAACATCTGCCGGCGCCATGGCGTTGATGACGAACTGCGCAGGGTTATCATCCCACAGGATGATGTCGATACGTTCACCGCCGAGCTCACTCGAAACGGCCTGAACGCGCGCACCGCGCATACCTACGCAAGCGCCGACCGGGTCGATGCGTTTGTCGTTGGTTTTCACTGCAATTTTCGCACGGGAGCCTGGATCGCGGGCTGCCGCTTTAATTTCAATCACTTCTTCGCCGATTTCCGGTACTTCGATGCGGAACAGTTCCTTCAGCATCTCGGCGCTGGAGCGGCTGACGAACAGCTGAGCACCACGGGCTTCGGGACGAACGGCGTACAGGATGCCGCGGATACGGTCGCCTGGACGGAAGTTTTCGCGTGGCAGCATGTCTTCACGGCCAATCACCGCTTCGGCGTTGCTGCCCAGATCCAGCGCGATGCTGTCACGGTTAACTTTCTTCACCACGCCGGTGACGATTTCACCTTCGTGCTGACGGAAAGCATCAACGACCATAGCGCGCTCGGCTTCACGTACTTTCTGTACGATAACCTGTTTCGCGGTTTGAGTGGTGATACGGTCGAAGGTAACAGATTCAATCTGATCTTCGATGTAACCGCCCAGCTCGATGCCTGGCTCTTCATACTGCGCAGCTTCCAGCGTGATTTCACGCGTTGGTTGAGTCACTTCATCTACGGCGACCCAACGGCGGAAGGTATCGAAATCGCCTGTTTTGCGGTCAATGCTGACGCGAACTTCGATTTCCTGCTCGTATTTTTTCTTGGTGGCGGTGGCTAATGCGGTTTCCAGCGCTTCGAAAATCTTCTCACGCGGAAGGGATTTTTCATTGGAAACAGCTTCAACAACAGCCAGAATCTCTTTATTCATCCTAGTTGCCTCATCCAAACTTTAAAAGTGGGGTACCAGGTTCGCTTTCTGGATATTGCTCAGCGCGAACACTTCATCTTTCCCTTCCACAGTAACCGTGATCATCTCGCCATCGACAGACTTGATAATGCCCTGCCATTTGCGACGGTTCTGTACGGCCATGCGCAGGACCAAGCTGACTTCATCACCGAGGAAACGAGTATAGTGTTCGGCGGTGAACATCGGGCGATCAAGGCCAGGAGAGGAGACTTCCAAGTTGTAAGCGACTGTGATTGGCTCTTCGACGTCCAATACAGCGCTGACCTGGTGGCTGACATCAGCGCAATCGTCAACATTGATGCCGTTTTCACTGTCAATATAGATACGGAGCGTCGATTGGCGCGCACGAATAAATTCGATGCCTACAAGTTCAAAGCCCAACGCTTCTACCGGTGCCGAAAGCATCTCTGTTAATTTTTGCTCTAATGTGG
The DNA here is from genome assembly GCF_014164835.1 of Serratia sp. OS31. Classification (NCBI taxonomy): domain Bacteria; kingdom Pseudomonadati; phylum Pseudomonadota; class Gammaproteobacteria; order Enterobacterales; family Yersiniaceae; genus Serratia; species Serratia sp. OS31. Next base: position 292,567 of record NZ_JACJFQ010000001.1, read on the forward strand.
ACAAGCCCACCCCCAAGACATAAAAAAAGGGCCTAATAGCCCAGTGATTCTGTTGCCAAATAACAAAAAACCCCGAAAATTCGGGGCTTTATGCAACTGGACCCTGTTTGCCGCTAAGCGGCTTCGGTGCAACTTTCTAACAAGTGTCATTTTCAAATGTTGATCGAGAAAAGCGGAATTCAATCGAAAAGTGTATTTGAAAATAAACACTTAAAGGAAAGTGGTTGCGGGGGCCGGATTTGAACCGACGACCTTCGGGTTATGAGCCCGACGAGCTACCAGGCTGCTCCACCCCGCGTCCGAAAACGTGGCAGATATTACGCCGATAATCGCAAAATTGCAAGTTATCTCTGGGATTTGGTACCGAGGATGGGACTCGAACCCACAAGCCCGTTAGGGCACTACCACCTCAAGGTAGCGTGTCTACCAATTCCACCACCTCGGTACTGATTCTTACTGCTAACGGCCGTTATTTTAATGAGGTAATAACAACCGTTTTCAAACTCTGTTACTGCATGCTGCTTACTGCGGGATGTCGCTGCTCGGCTTGGTTGGTGCTGCCGGCGCGGTAGTCTGCTCAGATTTCACTGGCTGACCCAGGTTTTCCCACTCGCTGCCTTTTTTGCTCTGGTTGGTGCTCAGGTTGCCCAGGATCAGACTGATGACGAAGAATAACGTCGCCAACACAGCCGTCATGCGGGTCATGAAGTTACCGGAACCGCTCGAACCGAACAATGTGCCAGAAGCACCTGCTCCGAATGAGGCTCCCATATCAGCGCCTTTACCTTGCTGCAGCATAATCAGAGCAACCAGTCCGATTGAGATCAGCAGGAAAATTACCAGAAGAGCTTCGTACATAGTTGTACCCGTATCCTTGCGGCTTCACCGCGTGCCAAATGCTTCACACCCCAAAGGCTTCTAATTCTATTAAGAAGTCGCAGGCGTTATATCAAACTGCCCACTGAAGCGGGTGTGAATACTAACCAAAGGCGCCAAACCACGCAAGGGCAATTTGCAGCCACCAGCGCGTTTGCGGAAAAAAACGCCAATAAAATTCGCAGGCTGTGATTTCCGAGGGCAGCGGTTGCCCCCGGATCGATCAAAAAAGCGTTAGCCCGCAGATTTCACCGCATCGGCAATACGATGTGCCAATGCCGTCACTTGCTGCTCGTCCTCGCCCTCCACCATCACGCGGATCAGCGGTTCGGTACCGGATTTACGCAGCAGTACGCGGCCACGGCCGGCCAGTTCGGCTTCAACCTGCTCGGTGATTTTACGCACATCTTCCGATTCCAGCGGGTTGTGCTCGCCGACGAAGCGCACGTTGACCAGGATCTGCGGCAGTAATTTCATGCCGCTGCACAGGTCGTGCAGGCTCATGCTGTTGCGGACCATCGCCGTCAGTACCTGCAGACCGGCAACGATGCCGTCACCGGTGGTGGTTTTGTCCAGCAAGATCACGTGGCCGGAGTTTTCCGCGCCAATACGCCATCCCAGCTCCTGCAGCTTTTCCAGGACGTAGCGATCGCCGACTTTCGCGCGAGCGAAGGGGATGCCCAACTGCTTGAGCGCCAGCTCCAATCCCATGTTGCTCATCAGCGTACCCACGGCACCGCCGCGCAGCTGGCCCTGGCGCAACCCTTCGCGGGCAATAATATAAAGGATCTGGTCGCCGTCGACCTTGTGGCCAAGGTGATCAACCATCATCACCCGATCGCCATCACCGTCAAACGCCAGACCGACGTGCGCTTTTTCCAGCAGCACGCGTTCTTGCAGTTGACGAACATCTGTTGCACCGCATTTTTCATTAATGTTCATGCCGTCCGGCTCAACGCCGATGGCAATCACCGTGGCACCCAATTCACGCAGTACGCTAGGCGCAATGTGATAGGTGGCGCCGTTGGCGCAGTCCACCACGATTTTCAGGCCCTTCAGGCTCAGTTCGCTCGGGAAGGTACCTTTGCAGAATTCGATGTAACGGCCAGCAGCATCGATGATCCGGCTGGCTTTACCCAATTCGGAAGATTCTACGCAGGTCAGCGGTTTTTCCATTTCAGCTTCAATGGCTTCTTCCACATGATCCGGCAGCTTTGCGCCATCAATGGAGAAGAATTTAATGCCGTTGTCGTAAAACGGGTTGTGGGAGGCCGAGATCACAATACCGGCTTCCGCACGGAAGGTACGCGTCAAATAGGCCACTGCCGGCGTCGGCATAGGACCGGTGAAAGAAGCAGACAATCCTGCAGCGGCAAGGCCGGCTTCCAGCGCAGACTCCAGCATGTAGCCGGAGATGCGGGTATCTTTGCCGATAATAATTTTACGAGAGCCGTGACGTGCCAGTACCTTACCCGCCGCCCAGCCCAGCTTCAGAACGAAATCAGGGGTAATAGGACTATCACCGACCTTGCCACGAATGCCGTCGGTACCAAAATATTTACGCTCGCTCATGTCTCTATCATCCCTTAGCTGAAATAGTTGCCTCGACGACACGCATCGCCTCGACGGTTTCTTTAACGTCATGCACTCTGACAATGTGCGCGCCCTGCATGGCGGCGATTACCGCACAGGCCACGCTGCCGATCATCCGCTGATCGGGCGGCACATTCAGCAGTTGCCCAATCATCGACTTGCGTGACATGCCGACCAACAGCGGCAGGCCGAAGTGATGAAACTCGAACAATCTGGCCAGAAGCTGATAATTGTGCGCTAAATTCTTACCGAAACCGAACCCGGGGTCGAGCAGCAATTTCTGATTTGTAATGCCGGCGGCATTACAGCGTTCAATATGATGTTGGAAAAAGGCGCTCACATCGCCAATAAGATCGTCGTAGTGCGGTGCCTGCTGCATGGTTCGCGGCTCACCCTGCATGTGCATCAGGCACACCGGCAACCCGCTTTCCGCCGCAGCGGCCAATGCGCCCGGCTCCTGCAATGAGCGAACGTCGTTGATCAGGTGCGCACCGGCCTGAGCCGACTCGCGGATCACCCCCGCTTTCGAAGTATCTACCGAGATAAAAACTTCAAAACGCCGGGCAATGGCTTCAACGACGGGGACTACGCGCGCGATCTCTTCGTCTTCGCTGACCTCAGCCGCTCCCGGTCTGGTCGACTCTCCGCCCACATCAATCATGGTCGCACCTGCCGAAATCAGCGCGTGCGCGTGCAGTAATGCCTGATTGAGCTGGTTGTGTTGGCCGCCGTCAGAAAAAGAATCCGGGGTCACGTTGAGGATCCCCATCACCCGCGGATGGGAAAGATCGAGAGTCATGTCTCGCACGGTTAACTGCATTGCTAATCCACCTTACTGTTGCCTGGTTCACTGCCCGCCGGGCAATAAAAAACCCCGGCATGCCGGGGTTCGATGTTATTACACAGCCAAAGTTACTTGTCTAGCTGTTCAGACATGGTATTGCCTGGGTTTGGTGTGCGCGGTTCATCAACCGGCGTCGGGGCTTTTGGTGTGCCACCGTTGTCGGAATTGCTGCCCTTGCCCACATCGTCCCAACCCGCTGGCGGACGCACGTCTTTACGGTTCATCAGATCGTCAATCTGCGGCGCGTCGATGGTTTCGTACTTCATCAGGGCGTCCTTCATTGAATGCAGGATGTCCATGTTTTCCATCAACAACGAACGCGCTCGCACATAGTTGCGTTCAATCAGGGATTTGACTTCCTGGTCGATGATGCGCGCGGTTTCGTCCGACATGTGTTTCGCCTTGGCCACGGAACGGCCCAGGAACACTTCGCCCTCTTCTTCCGCATACAGCAATGGCCCCAGCTTCTCGGAGAAGCCCCATTGGGTCACCATGTTGCGGGCAATCGAGGTTGCCACTTTAATGTCGTTCGAGGCACCGGTAGAGACTTTTTCCGGTCCGTAAATGATCTCTTCAGCCAGACGACCGCCGTACAGAGTAGAGATTTGGCTTTCCAGCTTCTGACGGCTGGCGCTGATCGCATCCCCTTCCGGCAGGAAGAAGGTCACGCCCAACGCACGGCCACGAGGGATAATCGTGACCTTGTGCACCGGATCGTGCTCAGGAACCAGGCGACCAATAATGGCGTGGCCAGCTTCATGATACGCGGTCGACTCTTTCTGCGCTTCGGTCATCACCATGGAGCGACGTTCTGCACCCATCATGATCTTGTCTTTGGCTTTTTCAAACTCAACCATCGACACGACACGTTTGTTGCCGCGAGCGGCAAACAGCGCAGCTTCGTTGACCAGGTTGGCCAGGTCAGCACCGGAGAAGCCCGGCGTACCACGAGCCAGCACAGAAGCATCAACATCTGGTGCCAGCGGCACGCGGCGTGAATGCACTTTCAGGATCTGCTCACGGCCACGCACGTCCGGCAAGCCCACCACAACCTGGCGGTCGAAACGGCCTGGACGCAGCAACGCCGGGTCAAGCACGTCTGGACGGTTAGTCGCAGCGATAACGATGATGCCTTCGTTGCCTTCAAAGCCGTCCATCTCAACCAGCATCTGGTTCAGCGTCTGCTCACGTTCGTCATGACCGCCGCCCAGGCCGGCACCACGCTGGCGACCGACGGCGTCGATTTCATCGATAAAGATGATGCACGGTGCCGCTTTCTTCGCCTGCTCAAACATGTCACGCACACGAGAAGCACCGACACCCACAAACATTTCCACGAAGTCAGAACCGGAAATGGTGAAGAACGGCACTTTCGCCTCACCGGCAATAGCTTTCGCCAGCAAGGTTTTACCTGTCCCCGGCGGGCCAACCATCAGCACGCCTTTCGGGATCTTGCCGCCCAGCTTCTGGAAACGGCTCGGCTCGCGCAGGTATTCCACCAGTTCGCTTACTTCGTCTTTTGCTTCGTCACAACCGGCAACGTCAGCAAAAGTGGTTTTGATCTGGTCTTCCGTCAGCATGCGGGCCTTGCTCTTGCCGAAGGACATCGCGCCCTTGCCGCCGCCGCCTTGCATTTGACGCATGAAGAAGATCCAGACCCCGATCAGCAACAGCATCGGGAACCATGAAATAAAGATAGAAGCCAGCAAACTCGGCTCTTCAGGCGGTTCACCAACCACTTTCACATTCTTGGTCAACAACGTATCCAGCAACTTAGGATCGTTGACAGGGATGTAGGTCGTGTATTTGTTACTGTCTTTCTTGGTAACGTTAATTTCACGTCCATTGATTCGCGCTTCGCGAACCTGATCTTGGGTCAGTTCGGACATGAAGGTAGAGTAATCCACCCTACGGCCATTCGACTCGCTGGGCCCAAAGCTCTGGAATACAGACATCAACACTACCGCGATGACTAACCAGAGAATTAGGTTTTTCGCCATGTCACTCAAGGGATTAACCTCATATTACAACTGTGTTAACAAACAGCGTTAGGGTACTACAGCTTGCGCCCTGTCGCTACAATGTACACTTCGCGCGAACGTGCGCGGGAAGCGTCTGGCTTACGAATCTTAACCTTCGTAAACAGGGAGCGAATTTCCCGTAGGTACTCGTCAAAGCCATCTCCCTGGAACACCTTCACCAGGAAACTTCCGCCTGGTGCGAGGACATCACGACACATTCCCAGTGCTAATTCCACCAGATACATCGATCTTGGAATATCGACGGCCGGAGTGCCACTCATATTCGGGGCCATGTCAGACATGACCACCTGAACCTTACTTTCACCTACTCGTTCCAACAGAGCCTTGAGCACCAGTTCATCACGAAAATCGCCCTGAAGGAAATCGACGCCAACGATAGGATCCATTGGCAAAATATCACAGGCGATGATGCGACCGGAACCGCCGATCTGGGTCACGACGTACTGTGACCAACCGCCCGGCGCCGCACCTAAATCTACTACGGTCATGCCAGGTTTAAACAGTTTGTCACTCTGCTGTATTTCATCAAGTTTAAACCAGGCGCGCGAACGTAGCCCTTTTTTCTGCGCCTGTTGCACATATTTATCGCTAAAGTGTTCTTGTAACCAGCGACTGGAGCTAGCAGAACGCTTTTTATTAGCCATCTCGTTTTCCAACTATCATAAAAAGAGTCTTAATGTCAGGTTCGCAGCTCTTGTAGACTCACACCGGTGAAGACCGATTTGGTGATATACATGAGATGGCGGTAGAATGCACCGTTTTCAATCCCAACTTAAGCAAAAAAGACAATGAATCTGAATAATAAACAAAAACAGCACCTGAAAGGCCTGGCGCATCCGTTAAAACCGGTTGTCATGCTGGGTAATAACGGTCTCACCGAAGGGGTGCTGGCTGAAATTGAACAGGCTCTGGAGCATCATGAGCTGATCAAGGTAAAAATCGCTGCTGAAGATCGCGAAACCAAAACCCTGATCGCCGACGCTATCGTGCGTGAAACGGGTGCCTGCAATGTGCAAGTCATCGGCAGTACGCTTATTCTTTACCGCCCGTCTAAAGAGCGCAAGATCAGTCTACCGCGTTAATAAGCATTGGGTTAACGAAAAGGTGCCATGCACCTGATTCAGATAAAAGGCCGCACGCGGCCTTTTTCCTTTCTTTACAAAACCCTGGCGAATTTCTGAACGATTGGAAGGTAATCAGAGATATTCAACCTTCAAGATCTCATAATCGACATCGCCACCCGGGGTTTTTATCACGACCACATCATCTTGTTCTTTGCCAATCAGGCCACGAGCCATAGGCGAATTCACCGAAATCAGATTTTTCTTGAAATCGGCCTCATCGTCACCAACGATGCGGTAGGTGACTTCTTCTTCGCTATCCAGGTTCAACACCGATACGGTGGAGCCAAAAATCACGCGGCCATTGTTTGGCATCTTGGTGATATCGATCACCTGCGCGTTCGACAGCTTGGCTTCAATTTCCTGGATACGCCCTTCACAGAATCCCTGCTGCTCGCGAGCCGCATGGTACTCTGCGTTTTCTTTCAAATCGCCGTGTTCACGGGCGTCAGCGATGTCCGCAATGATTTTCGGACGGCGCACGCCTTTCAAATATTCGAGTTCTTCGCGCAGTTTTTCAGCGCCAAACAAGGTCATCGGAATCTGTTTCATAGTATAAATACCTCTAAATCTTTCCTGTTCAAATAGCCGTCATCCTGACGTGTTCGTATGAAAAAACGGTGGGTACATGCCCCCCGCCTCCAGGCGATAAACAAAAGAAGCCTGACTCGGAACCCTTGCCCAAGTCAGGATCGATTTTGCATTTTGATACGCATTTTAGCCTAGAGTTCCTTGAGGGTCATCGTTTACTTTTTCCCTGAATGCACCGTAGTATGACGGCACGTTATCCAGCTGTTATCCCGAGATTATGCGTTTTTCACGAATTGTCAGTGCATTGGCTTGCGCATTTGTTCTGAATGCGAATGCGGCCCCGGTTGAAGATTACACACAATATTTGCCTGATGGGGCCAACCTTGCCCTGGTAGTTCAGAAGATCGGCGCTAGCGCACCGACCATCGATTATCACTCTCAGCAAATGGCGTTGCCGGCCAGTACCCAAAAAGTACTGACCGCTTTAGCTGCCTTGTTGCAGCTCGGCCCAGACTATCGCTTCACCACCACGCTGGAGAGCCAGGGCGATATCAGCGACGGCGTGCTGCGCGGCAACCTGATTGCGCGCTTTGGCGGCGATCCGACCTTTAAACGCCAGAGCCTGCGCAACATGGTGGCGATCCTGAAAAAACAGGGCGTGCGCCAGATTACCGGCGATGTGCTGGTCGATACCTCGGTATTCGCCAGCCACGACAAAGCCCCCGGCTGGCCGTGGAACGACCTGACGCAGTGTTTCAGCGCACCGCCGGCGGCGGCGATAGTCGACCGCAACTGTTTCTCGGTGTCGCTGTACAGCGCCCCCAACCCGGGCGATATGGCCTTTATTCGCGTGGCCTCCTATTATCCGGTCAATATGTTTAGTCAGGTTCGCACGCTGGCAAAAGGCTCTGCGGATGCCCAATACTGCGAGCTGGATGTGGTGCCGGGCGAACTGAACCGGTTTACTCTGACCGGTTGCCTGACCCAACGCAGCGATCCACTGCCACTGGCCTTCGCCATTCAGGATGGTGCCAGCTACGCCGGGGCGATCCTGAAAGACGAGCTGACCCAGGCCGGCATTCAGATCGACGGGCACCTGAAGCGCCAAACGCAGCCGGGCCTGAAGGGAACGGTGATCGCCCAGACTCAATCAGCGCCGTTGCACGACTTGCTGAAGATTATGCTGAAGAAATCGGACAACATGATTGCCGACACCGTATTCCGCACCATCGGCCATGAACGCTTTGGCGTTCCAGGGACCTGGCGTGCCGGCGCTGACGCCGTGCGTCAGGTGCTGCGTCAGAAGGCCGGCGTGGATCTGGGCAACAGCATTGTGGTGGATGGTTCAGGTCTGTCACGCCACAACCTGCTGGCTCCGGCGACCATGATGCAGGCGCTGCAATACATCGCGCAGCATGACAGCGAGCTGAACTTTATTTCTATGCTGCCGCTGTCAGGCTACGATGGCACTCTGCGCTATCGCGGCGGGCTGCATGAAGCCGGTGTTGACGGTAAAGTTTCCGCCAAAACCGGTGCACTGCAGGGTGTGTATAACCTGGCCGGGTTTATCACCACCGCCAGCGGCCAACGCTTTGCCTTCGTACAGTATCTGTCAGGTTATGCCGTACCGCCGGAAGATCAAAAGCAGCGTCGAGCACCATTGGTGCGTTTCGAAAGCCGCCTGTACCGGGATATTTATCAGAATAACTGAGGGTTATGATGAAACTGCTGATTGTGGAAGACGATGAGCTGCTGCAACAAGGTTTGGCACTGGCATTAGCCGGGGAAGGCTATGCCTGTGACTGCGCCGCCACGGCGGCGGAGGCAAATGCTCTGCTCATCACCAGCCAATACAGCATGATTATCCTCGATCTGGGCTTGCCCGACATGGATGGCGCCAGCCTGCTGCGGCAGTGGCGCCGTCAGCAGGTCGACCTGCCGGTGCTGATTTTGACCGCCCGCGACGCACTGGAAGACCGGGTCGACGGGCTGGACGCCGGTGCTGACGATTACCTGGTCAAGCCCTTCGCGTTAGTTGAACTACAGGCACGCGTGCGGGCCCTGATCCGCCGTTACCAGGGCCACAGTGACAATCTTATTCAACTGGACGACCTCCAGCTCAATCTCTCCAGCCAGCAGGTTTATGTTCAACAGCAACCGGTGGAGGTTACGCCGAAAGAATTCGCCATCCTCTCCCGCCTGATGATGCGCGCCGGTCAAACGGTTAATCGCGAGCTACTGCAGCAGGATCTTTATACCTGGCAAGACGATTTGGGTTCCAACACGCTGGAAGTGCATATCCACAATCTGCGCCGCAAATTGGGTAAGGATCGCATCCGTACCGTTCGCGGCATCGGCTATCGTCTGGAATCCTCATCATGATCAGCATGCGCCGTCGTCTGTTGTTGATGCTGGCGCTGATCCTGTTGGTCACCCAGTTAATCAGCGCCTTTTGGCTTTGGCATGAAAGCCAGGAGCAAATCAGTTTCCTGGTGGATGAAACCCTGTCGGCCAAAGTGCGCACCGAGCGTGTCGATACGGAAATCGCCGAGGCGATAGCCTCACTGCTCGCCCCTTCGCTGATCATGATGATCGTCACCCTGCTGGCCTCGTTCTGGGCCATTAGCTGGATCATCCGACCGCTTAACCAACTGCAGCAACGGCTGGAGAAGCGTTCCGCCGATAACCTGACGCCTTTGCCGCTCAGCAGTGACAGTCGCGAAATGATGGCGGTCACTACCGCACTTAATCAACTGTTCTCACGGTTGGATAACACCATCCGGCAGGAACGGCTGTTCACCGCCGATGCCGCACATGAGCTACGTACGCCACTGGCGGGGATCCGCCTGCATCTGGAGCTGATGGAACAACAGGGTGTCCCGCAAAGCCGACCGTTGATTGCCCGTATCGATCAACTGATGCACACCGTCGAACAATTGCTGATGCTTGCGCGGGCCGGGCAAGATTTTGCCAGCGGCCACTATCAACGTTTCGATTGGGTGAGCGACGTGATCCTGCCGCTGCAAGAAGAACTTGACGAGTTGACCCGCCAGCGTGGGCAGAAACTGCAATGGCAGCTCCCGGTGGCAGCCCCGACGCATGGCGACCCGGTCCTGCTTCGCCTGCTGCTGCGTAATCTGGTAGAAAATGCCCATCGTTACAGCCCGGAAGGCAGCAGCATTCAGGTGCAGCTTACGCCGCAGAACGCAGGTTACCAGCTGCAAGTGATCGACGAAGGTCCGGGAATCAAAGAACAAATGGAAGGTGAACTCACTCAGGCATTCCGTCGTATGGATCAGCGCTATGGCGGCAGTGGATTGGGATTGAACATCGTCACCCGCATAGTGCAACTGCATCAAGGCCGTTTGTCGCTGGAAAACCGTCGCGACACCCACGGGTTGAATGCACAATGCTGGTTACCTGAGAATGTCCTGAACAAGTAATGCCGATAAAAAAAGGGCCCAGTTCATTGAACTGAGCCCCTTTGTTCGTAAGATTATTTCTGGTAAATGATTTCGACGCCTTCGTCGTCATCTTCGTCCCAGTCGTCATCCCAATCGTCGTCCGCTTCGGCTTCCACTTCCGCGATCTGTTCACGGTGGTAATCATCCCACATGAACTCGACTTTCTCCGGTGCGCTTTCTTCGATAGCCATGGCTTTCGGTTGGGTGTTGATGAACTTCATCACGTCCCAGCACAGCGCATTGACGCCTTCGCGATTCACGGCGGAGATCATGTAGTACTTACCTTCCCAGCCCATGCCTTCTGCAATCGCCTTGGCGCGCTCGGCGGCTTCTTCCTCACCTATCAGGTCAACCTTGTTGAAAACCAGCCAGCGTGGCTTCTGAGCCAGATTTTCGCTGTATTGGTTCAACTCGTTGATGATGACTTTGGCGTTTTCTACCGGATCGGATTCATCGATCGGGGCGATATCCACCAGGTGCAGCAGTACGCGACAACGTTCCAGATGCTTCAGGAAGCGGATCCCCAAGCCGGCACCGTCGGAAGCCCCTTCGATCAGGCCAGGAATGTCGGCAATAACGAAGCTTTGTTCGTGATCCATACGTACCACGCCCAGGCTTGGGACAAGGGTAGTAAACGGATAGTCGGCCACTTTCGGCTTGGCGGCGGATACCGCACGGATGAAGGTGGATTTGCCGGCGTTTGGCAGACCCAGCATGCCGACATCGGCCAGCAGCAACAGCTCCAGCAAGATATCTCGTGCTTCGCCGGCGGTGCCCAAGGTTTTCTGACGTGGTGCGCGGTTAACCGAGGATTTAAAACGGGTGTTGCCCAAACCGTGCCAACCGCCCTTCGCCACCATCAGACGTTGTTCATGGCGGGTCATGTCACCGAGGATCTCACCGGTGCCCTGATCCTGCACGCGGGTACCGACCGGTACCTTGATGGTGATATCTTTGCCACGCTTGCCGGTACAGTCACGGCTTTGGCCGTTCTGGCCACGTTCAGCACGGAAAGATTTCTCAAAGCGGTAGTCGATCAGCGTGTTGAGGTTTTCGTCCGCCAACAGATAGACGTCGCCGCCATCGCCGCCGTCACCGCCATCAGGGCCGCCGTTCGGGATATACTTTTCGCGGCGGAAGCTGACGCAACCATTACCACCGTCACCTGCAACGACCAAAATCGCTGCTTCATCTACAAACTTCATTTACCGTCTCCGTAAATCATTCACCGGGCTGCTTCAAAGGAGCAACCAGGCGGGTTTCTGCCCGTCGCGGCCACCAACGGTGACCAATTGCGGAAAACATGGCGCCCGCTACCACCACGAAAGCGCCGACATAACCGACAACATTCAATGTCGGGGCGGCGAATACGTGTGGCCAGGCCAGCGCCAACAAATCTGAAAATAGCAGGGTAAACAGCGGGGTCAGCGTGATTAACGCGCTCACCTGCGCCGCCTGCCAGCGCGCCATTGCTTCCGCCAGCGCACCATAGCCAATCAGCGTGTTGGCGCCACAGAACAGCAAACAGGCCAATTGCCAGCCGCTGAGCTGGAAAATCACCTCAGGCTTGGCCAGAGGGAATAGCACGATCGCACATAAAGTGTACAACATTACCAGAATCTGCGGCGAGGCTAATCGACGCAGCAACACTTTCTGCGCCACGCCATAAGTCACCCAGACCATCGCCGCGCACACGCCTAACAGCACCCCCAGGGTGTAATCCGTCAGGCGGGTGAAAATCTCAATCAGGCTGACATTGAAGAACAACAGCAGCCCGCAAATCAGCATCAGTGCGCCAATCACCTGGGTGATACGCATCCGCTCTTTTAAAACCAGCACGCTGGCAAACATCATGCCGACCGGCGACAACTGGCCGATGACCTGCGATGCCGTCGGGCTAAGGTACTGCAACGAAGAGCTGAAGAAGATAAAATTCCCCAGCAGGCCCGCCGTAGCGATGGCCAAAATCAGCAGCCAGCGCGGCTGACGAAACAGAGTCACCGGCGGCAATCTGCCGCGTATGGCCAAGATAATCCCCAGCCCTAGCGCCGCAATGGTAAATCGATACCAAACGACGGTAAACGGCTCCATCACTACCAGCACTTCTTTCATCGCAATCGGCAATGCACCCCAGCAAACTGCCGTAGTTACCGCCAGGGAAATGCCAATTCCGACCTGCTGTTTCGTTTCCATCTTACCTTTTGCCAGCGCTGACGGGCCGATGCACAAGCAGCCCATAAATGTAAAAAGCCCCGCAACGAGTTGCAGGGCTTACATCTATTTCGTAAGGCTCGAAAAATTATTCAGCTTCGATGCTGATGAATTTACGATTGCTCGGGCCTTTAACTTCGAATTTGACTTTACCGTCTTTCAAAGCAAACAGAGTGTGGTCTTTGCCGCAACCCACGTTGGTACCCGCGTGGAATTTAGTGCCGCGCTGACGAACGATGATGCTGCCTGCCAGTACTGCTTCGCCGCCAAAGCGTTTAACGCCCAGACGTTTAGCTTCTGAATCGCGACCGTTACGAGTCGAGCCGCCAGCCTTTTTGTGTGCCATTAATCTGCTCCCCTAACTTAAGCGCTGATGCCGGTGATTTTAACGTCAGTGAACCACTGACGGTGGCCCTGCTGCTTACGATGGTGCTTACGACGACGAAACTTAACAATCTTAATTTTCTCGCCACGACCGTGAGCAACGACTTCAGCTTTGATCTTACCGCCATCGACGAAAGGAACGCCGATTTTGATATCTTCGCCATTAGCAATCATCAGAATCTGGTCAAACTCAACAGCCTCACCAGTTGCGATGTCCAGCTTTTCCAAGCGAACGGTTTGACCTTCGCTTACTCGGTGTTGTTTACCACCACTTTGGAAAACCGCGTACATATAAAACTCCGCTTTCCGCGTGCCCAACTGTTCAGTACAGAGCGCGCTATAAATATTCACAATAGGGCGCGAATTCTACGCAATAATCCAGCATATGACAAGAGCAGAATAAGACCAGAAGCAGAAAAAAGAAGAAAAAAAGCACAGTTTCTTTCATGGCGTTTATCTGAGGCGTTTTTCAAGTACAATCAGTAGGACAGTTACCGCCATGTACCGATGTGAGCAGCGATCTCAACGCGGTGAAGAGAAACACAGCTGAAAAAAATACAATGAACCTAGAGCAAATTACCGAGTTAACCGCGCAAGATATGGCGGCCGTGAACGCAACAATTCTCGAACAGCTGAATTCCGATGTCACGCTCATCAATCAGCTTGGCTATTACATTATCAGTGGTGGCGGTAAACGCATCCGCCCGATGATCGCCGTTCTGGCGGCGCGGGCATTGCATTATCAGGGCGATAAGCACATTACCGTCGCTGCGCTGATCGAATTCATTCACACCGCAACTCTGCTGCATGATGATGTGGTGGATGAATCCGATATGCGCCGCGGCAAGGCCACGGCCAATGCCGCCTTCGGCAATGCCGCCAGCGTATTGGTTGGCGACTTCATTTATACGCGCGCTTTCCAGATGATGACCAGCCTGGAATCACTCCGCGTGCTGGCCCTGATGTCCGAGGCGGTCAACGTGATTGCCGAAGGCGAAGTGCTGCAGTTAATGAACGTGAACGATCCGAACATTACCGAAGAAAGCTACATGCGGGTGATCTACAGCAAAACCGCACGCCTGTTTGAAGCGGCGGCGCAATCTTCGGCGATCCTTTCGGACGCCAGCGAGGCGGAAGAAAAAGCGCTGCAGGATTACGGCCGTTATCTCGGTACCGCCTTCCAGTTGATCGACGACCTGCTCGATTACAGCGCCGATGGCAGCACCTTGGGTAAAAATACCGGCGACGATCTCAACGAGGGGAAACCGACGCTGCCCTTACTGCATGCCATGCATAATAGTGAAGGCGAGCAGAAGGCCATGATCCGCGGCGCGATTGAACAGGGCAACGGCCGTCATTTGCTGGAGCCGGTTTTACAGGCCATGGAGCAATGCGGCTCGCTGGAATATACCCGCCAACGCGCAGAGGAAGAAGCCGACAAGGCGATTGCTGCACTGCAGGTTCTGCCGGAGTCTTCCCACCGTGCCGCGCTGGAAGGGCTAGCTCATCTGGCGGTTCAGCGCGATTTTTAAGAAATTACAAATACCCTGCAGTTTCCACAGACCCGCAATGCGGGTCTGTTCATTTCTCCGGTAAAATACGCGCCAGCAGGCCGCCAATCCCTTCTCGCATCAGGAAAGCCAACACCTTTTCGCGTTCGCTCTCCGTCAGGTGGTAGTAATACTCAATCCACACCGTCAGCGGATCCTTGCGCTCAACTTCATACAGCGCCGGGTCCTCTTTCAAGATCAGCAAATTGCGCGTCCCTGTCGGCAAACTGTCAATGTGATACTCCAGCGCCTTTCCCTGTACGCCTTTGCGCCGACGGCTGATCCAGCCTTCGCGACGCGCCATCAAGTTTATTCCCTGTGGTGAGGAAGGTAACCCTGCCACGCCTGTCAATTCCTTGGCGGCAAACCACTCTTTTTTCATGGCCATGTTCTCTGGGCAAAAGTAGGCTAAGATCTTTTTTAGGAAATTTATTGGATATTTTTTAAGAAATTTAGTGGTATCCTAGTTTCCGTATAAGCGTTTCATGTTGTTCAAACGATTAATCTTGACCTGTTAGTTATACCACTAACAGAACTTTCGCTAATCAAAAAAGGAATGCAAACATGAACTCAAGGAACAAGGATTGGCATCCGGCGGATATCATTGCGGCTTTACGTAAGAAGGGAACGACACTGGCGGCGGTGTCGCGCAAGGCAGGACTTAGCTCATCAACGCTGGCAAACGCACTGTCGCGTCCCTGGCCAAAGGGAGAATGGCTGATTGCCGAAACGCTCGATATACACCCTGCAGAAATCTGGCCGAGCCGCTATTTCGATCCCCATACCAATAACTTACTGGATCGAAAAGCCCGTATTCGGTCATAGCTGCGGGCATAAAAAAACCGCCGGTTCGCTGTCCGGCGGCCTATGCATACTCATGCACTGCTGAACGATCAGTTATTGATAAACTTTTCGCCCAGTTCGATATCTTTGTGCAGAACATCCAGCATTTCTTCCAGCGCTTTCTGTTCGAACGCGCTCAGAGTACCGATGTCTTTGCGTTCTTCAACGCCATTCTTACCCAGCACCAGCGGTTGTGCGAAGAAGCGAGCATATTTGCCATCGCCTTCCACATAAGCACATTCCACCACGCCTTTTTCGCCTTGCAGCGCACGAACCAGAGACAGGCCGAAACGCGCCGCCGCCTGGCCCATTGACAGGGTTGCAGACCCGCCACCGGCTTTGGCTTCAACCACTTCAGTACCCGCATTTTGGATACGCTTGGTCAGATCGGCCACTTCCTGCTCGGTAAAGCTCACGCCAGGGATCTGCGACAACAGTGGCAAAATGGTCACGCCAGAGTGTCCGCCGATAACCGGCACGTTCAGCTTTTCCGGCTGTTTGCCTTTCAGCTCAGCCACGAAAGTGTTGGAACGGATAATATCCAGCGAGGTCACGCCGAACAGTTTGTTCTTGTCATAAACACCGGCTTTCTTCAGCACTTCTGCCGCGATAGCCACGGTGGTGTTGACCGGGTTGGTGATAATACCGATGCAGGCTTTCGGGCAGGTGGTTGCCACTTGCTGGATCAGATTACGCACGATACCTGCGTTCACGTTGAACAGATCTGAACGATCCATGCCTGGTTTACGCGCAACGCCGGCAGAAATCAGCACCACGTCGGCACCGTGCAGAGCTGGAGTAGCGTCTTCGCCACTGAAGCCTTTGATTTTCACTGCGGTAGGGATGTGGCTTAAATCGACGGCAACGCCTGGGGTAACGGGGGCAATGTCGTAGAGAGAGAGTTCAGAACCTGAAGGAAGCTGGGTTTTGAGTAGAAGGGCGAGGGCCTGGCCGATACCGCCAGCAGCACCGAGAACTGCAACTTTCATCCTATACTCCTTTATTATCTTAAATATATAAAGCGCCGTGAATATGTTGGTTACGGACCTTAAATTATTACACCTTTAAAAACAATCTCTTAACAGTCTGTTTGAGAACTGGCGCAATAAAACAGTCGATGTCGCGCTCATTTTAGATTAAATAGCTTACGCATTAAGGGCATAGCGCACACTAATCAAAAATACTGCGAGGTTATTCACGAGCAAGTTAACCGGCGGTTACATTACACCCTTACACAACATCAGAACAACATCATTTTAATAACATTTTCTTTACCACCGCGGGCGGCATTTTCGGTCACCGAAAGGGCATATTCATGGGATACGGATTTTGTTAAAATGCTGCCCTTTCCTCGTTGTCCGGGCATTGATATTTTTTCCGGACGTCCTTTGATTGCATAAAAATTCATTTATATGCATAATCATCACTTCTATTGTCAACATTCCACGGTGCAAAATGCGTAATCCCGCAAAGCAGGAAGATCTGATCAAGGCGTTTAAAGCGTTATTGAAAGAAGAAAAATTCAGTTCTCAAGGCGAGATTGTTTTGGCGCTGCAAGAAGAAGGCTTCGAAAACATCAACCAATCCAAAGTATCGCGCATGCTGACCAAGTTCGGCGCGGTGCGTACGCGTAATGCCAAAATGGAAATGGTGTATTGCCTTCCCGCCGAACTCGGCGTGCCGACCACTACCAGCCCGCTGAAGAACCTGGTTCTTGATGTCGATCATAACGACGCGGTTGTGGTGATCCACACCAGCCCCGGCGCCGCGCAGCTTATTGCTCGCCTGCTGGATTCATTGGGTAAATCCGAAGGTATTCTCGGCACCATCGCCGGTGACGATACCATTTTCGTTACTCCAGCCAGCAGCTTTACCGCGCGCCAACTGTACGAAGCCATCCTGACCCTGTTCGAACAGGAGCTGTGATGCATAACGCTAACAAAATGCGGCGAGCCGTCGCGTTTTGTTAGCGTTTATTTAACCCTATCCTTACTTTTCCCGCTAGCCCTACCACGTTTAACGCCAGATTTCTTTCTCATCACAGCATATTTCAATGACATTACAGCTCAGCCAGTGATAGCTACTGTGTTTTTCCGCACTTTTGGTCAAAAGCACTTACCTTGTTGAAATTACATAAATTTAACATCAAAAGATCGTTTTATAACCGCTTTTTATTCCATATGGTTATAAAAGATAAGGAACATCATAATAAAGTTTCACTAGAAACTGTTAGCGAACTATTAATTTTTGTCGTTACTAGATGTATACTCATTTCCGTGACGTAAATCACAGTTCATTGGGACTGATAAAAGAATACGAAAGGGTCAAATCATGAAAATTAAATCTACCATCGCAACCATGAGCGTTCTCTCTATGCTTTCCTTCGGCGCATTTTCAGCACAATCGGTTGATGCAAACCAGGCCGCAAAAATGCAATCGGCAGGTACCATTACCGTCAGCGGCGTTGCCGGTGCACCTTCAGATATCCGTCAGGCACTGTCTGAAAAAGCCGATGCCAAAGGGGCGACAGCTTACCGTGTAATCGAAGCGCGTAACGAAGGTAACTTCCACGCGACCGCTGAGATTTATAAATAAGTACAAGGCGTTACCCGGCAACGGGCAATATCACTCTGGTACCCGGCATCACTGATAACGGCCTTCAAGTACAAAAATGCTGTAAAAGCCCTTCCAGGCGGTTATCACAACAGGACGCACTATCATGAACATGAAAACCACTCTCGCTGCACTCAGCCTGCTCTCAGTCGTTTCGTTCGGCGCTTCCGCCGCGACGTTAATCACCAATGACCAGGCCAGCACGCTTCAATCTGCCGGTACCATTACCGTCAGCGGCGTCACCGGTGCGCCTTCAGATATTCGCCAGGCGCTGTCTGACAAAGCCGACAAACAAGGCGCTAAAGCCTACCGCGTGATCGAGGCCTACGAAAATGGCAACTGGCACGCGACGGCCGAAATCTACAAATAACAATTCAGGGAGCTCTGCTTACCGAACTGATTACCCTCGTCACTGCCACTGCCGAGTTCTATCGTAAGCACTGATTCCTTGAAGAAACTTCGTCGTCCTATCCGACGAACCCCGTTGCCCTCGCTCGCGAGGGCTTTTTTATGGGCAAAAGAAAAGGCCGCAAGCGGCCTTTTAGTTTTGCTTCTTTTACGCTGATTCGACGATCAATAAGTCACTTTAGGCTCTGACTTGCGGGCCAATGCTTCCAGCAGACGGTCATGGATCCCGCCGAAGCCGCCGTTACTCATCACCAGAATGTGGTCACCAGGCTGGGCCGTTTTCACGATCATGTCCACCAGCGTGTCGAGATCGGCGCTCCAGTGGGCCGGCTGTACACAGGCTTCCGCGACTTCCGCCACCTGCCAGGGAATATGGTGCGGTTGGAACAGGAAGACCTCATCGGCACGGCCCAGAGACGGTGCCAAATCGTTCTTGCTGATCCCCATTTTCATGGTGTTGGAGCGCGGCTCGAGCACGGCCAAAATGCGCGCGGTACCACCAACCTTGCCGCGCAATGCAGCCAGCGTCGCCAGGATCGCCGTTGGGTGATGGGCAAAATCGTCATACACCGTAACGCCATGGGCTTCACCGCGCAATTCCAGACGGCGGCGAGCATTGATAAACTCACCGAGCGCGCGGCAAGCATCGGCTGGCAGCACACCAACATGGCGCGAGGCAGCAATAGCCATCAAACCGTTATGCATGTTGTGTTCGCCCACCAGCGACCACTTCACTTCGCCCACCTGCTCACCGTCGAGGAACACCGCATAATGGCTGGCGTCCGGCGTTAATTTTTGAGCGCGCCATGCGCCCTCTTCCCCGACCAGCTCTTGCTCACTCCAACAGCCCATCGCCATCACCTGTTTCAGGTGGTTGTCGTTATCAGGCAAAATGATCTTGCCCTTACCCGGCACCAGGCGCACCAGATGGTGAAACTGTTTCTGGATCGCTTTCAGATCGTCAAAGATATCGGCGTGATCAAACTCCAGGTTATTCATGATCAGCGTACGCGGGCTGTAATGCACAAACTTGGAACGCTTGTCGAAGAAGGCGCAATCATACTCATCGGCTTCGATCACAAAGAACGGGCTACCGCCCAGACGCGCGGAAACGTCAAAGTTGCCCGGAACACCGCCGATGACAAAACCCGGCTGATAGCCGCAGGATTCCAGGATCCAGGTTGCCATACCGGCGGTAGTGGTCTTGCCATGCGTGCCGGCAACGGCCAGCACCCAGCGATCGCGCAGCACATAATCATGCAGCCACTGTGGACCAGAAACGTAAGGGATCCCTCGTTCCAGTACCGCTTCAACACAAGGATTGCCCCGCGTCATGGCGTTACCGATGATCACCAGATCCGGCGCCGGATCCAACTGAGCAGGATCGTAGCCCTGGATCAGGTCGATCCCTTCCTTCTCCAGCAGCGTGCTCATCGGCGGATAGACATTAGCGTCAGAGCCGGTCACCTCATGCCCCAGCGAACGAGCCAGCACCGCCAGTCCGCCCATAAAGGTGCCACAGATCCCAAGAATGTGAATGCGCATAGTTTTCTCATAGAGTACGTCGAATGTTGACTCATTCTAACGCTCAGAATCGTCCAGAAGAAATGGATTTGCCTATGAATAGCGTTCATCTTTGGGCTACACTGCTCGCGAATACGTTGGCGGTTTGTTAACAAACCGCTACCCATCCGTAGATTCAGGGATTGTGTCATGAAAACGTTAGGCGAATTTATCGTCGAGAAACAGCACGACTTCTCACACGCCACCGGCGAGCTGACTGCGCTACTTTCTGCAATTAAACTGGGCGCCAAAATCATCCACCGCGATATCAACAAAGCGGGTCTGGTGGATATTCTGGGCACCAGCGGCGTTTCCAATGTACAGGGCGAAGTTCAGATGAAACTGGACCTGTACGCGAATGAAAAGCTGAAAGCAGCATTGAAAGCGCGCGGTGAAGTTGCGGGTATCGCTTCTGAAGAAGAAGATGAAATCGTGATATTCGACGGCGAGCGGGCTGAAAATGCCAAGTATGTGGTGCTGATGGATCCGTTGGACGGTTCGTCCAACATCGATGTCAACGTCTCGGTCGGTACGATTTTCTCTATCTATCGTCGCATTACCCCGGTCGGTACGCCAGTGACCGAAGAAGACTTCCTGCAGCCAGGCAGCGCACAGGTCGCCGCAGGCTACGTGGTTTACGGTTCATCCACCATGCTGGTGTACACCACCGGTTATGGCGTGCATGCCTTTACCTACGATCCTTCTCTGGGCGTGTTCTGCCTCTCCCACGAGAAAGTCCGCTTCCCAGCCAGCGGCAATATGTATTCCATCAACGAAGGTAACTACATCAAGTTCCCGCGCGGCGTGAAGAAATACATCAAATATTGTCAGGAACAGGACGAAGCTACGCAACGCCCTTATACCTCACGCTACATCGGTTCACTGGTTGCCGACTTCCACCGCAACCTGCTGAAAGGCGGCATCTACATTTATCCAAGCACTGCCAGCCACCCGCAAGGCAAGCTGCGCCTGCTGTATGAATGCAACCCGATGGCGTTCCTGGCGGAACAGGCCGGCGGTAAAGCCAGCGACGGTAAAAACCGTATTCTGGACATTACCCCGGTGAAACTGCACCAGCGCGCACCGTTCTTTGTCGGCACCAAATCGATGGTGGAAGACGCAGAGCGCTTTATCGCTGAGAACCCGGACGAATAACGGGTTCTATGTGGGGGACGGCAAGCCGTCCCCGGCATTATAATTTGAACACCGCCATGCTCTGCGCCAGTAACTGAGCCTGATCCTCCAGCGAGCGCGTCGCCGCCGCCGACTCTTCGACCAAGGCCGCATTCTGTTGCGCCACCTGATCCATCTGCGCCACCGCCAGGTTTACCTGCTCGATACCGCTGCTTTGCTCACGCGTAGCCGCAGAAATTTCCCGCATCAGCGCCGTCACCCGGCCCACCTCACCGGTAATGCCGTTCATGGTTTTCGCCGCCGAACCGGCCATTTGTTCCCCTTCTTGTACCCGATTCTGCGACGCTTCAATCAAACCTTTGATCTCTTTCGCCGACTGCGCGCTGCGCTGAGCCAGGCTGCGAACCTCACCGGCCACCACGGCAAAACCACGCCCTTGTTCACCGGCACGTGCCGCTTCCACCGCCGCATTCAACGCCAGAATGTTGGTCTGGAAGGCAATGCCGTCCATCACGCTGATGATATCGGCAATGCGGCGTGAGCTGTCGGTGATCGCCTGCATCTTGTCCATGACCTGACTGACCACTTCACTGCCCTGGTTGGCAATATCGGATACGCTCAGCGCCAGCTGATTAGCCTGTTCGCAGTTCTCGGCGTTCATCTTCACCGTCGAGGTCAGCTGTTCCATGCTGGCGGCGGTTTCCTCCAGAGAAGCGGCCGACTCTTCGGTACGCTGCGCCAAGTGCAAGTTGCCGGCAGCCAGTTCGCGTGAACCGGTGTCAATTTGGCTGCTGGCATCGCGCACCTTGCTGACCGAACTGACCAAGGCCTGCTGCATTCGCTGCATCGCACGCACCAGACGGCCCATTTCGGTCTCGCCTTCGCCGGTAATGCTGTGTGTCAGGTCGCCGCTGGCGATATACTCCAACTGGGCGATAGACTCATCGAGCGGACGCAGGATAATCACCCGCAGCGCAAACCAGGCCAGTACTGCCAGCAAAATGCTGAGCAGGCCGGCAATCACGATCAAGGTAATCTTGGTGCTGGCATTGCTTTGCGCCTCATTCACCCGCTGCTGGCCAATCTTCATGGCGAAGCTGCGGAAATCACTGAGGTCCTTTTCAAAAGCGATGCTCAGGGCAGAAATTTTTGTTTCCTGAATGTCGTAGTAATCATCAATTTTGCCGGCCTTGATGGCGTCGGCCATGGGCCCAACGCCCTGTTCCAGATAGGCGCGGTAGCTGTTTTGCAAACGACCGGACAGCTCACGTCCGCGTTCGGTGACGGTACCGACGCTGACAAAACGCGCCATTTCCTGCTTCGATTGCGCAAGGTAGTCATAGATACGGCCCACCGTAGCATCTGAAACCTCAATCTGGCCGATTTCCCGTTGGCGCACCGCCAATGAGGCAGCGGTTCTGGCGCGCAGCGTCAGGTTGGAACTGCTGGCCAGCGACCCCAACTCTTCCCCCAGGATTTGATTCAGGGTGTGTAACGAGCGCGATCCTTCGTTAATCGCGTTGACGCCAATGGTGCTGACCATAATCAACAGCAGCGTCATCAGGCTCAACAGGGCAATCAGCCCGGCCTTGACCGTAATCTTTTTTAGCATGAGTTCTTCCCGGCTTCAGAAATAGTGAGATCGTACGTAGAGGAGGTAAAACGCGGAGCCAGACTTCGCCGACTCATTATTATTTGATGAAGTTATCGGCAACCCTCGAGAAAACTTAACGCCGCAGGAGGATTTATCTGGAAATTCGATGGATGGCTCTGCGCCGGGGCGGGGATGATGAAAAGGGCAGGAATTCGCAAAAGAGTCCGCTATAATAGCCGCCACTCCATTTCTGGTTTGATTAAAGGAAACCGACATGAGCTTGAACCTGGTCCCTGCTGGCAAAGACCTGCCGGAAGACATCTACGTTGTTATCGAAATCCCGGCAAACGCCGATCCGATCAAATATGAAATCGACAAGGACACCGGCGCGCTGTTCGTTGACCGTTTCATGTCCACCGCGATGTTCTACCCGTGCAACTACGGTTACATCAACCACACCCTGTCTCTGGACGGTGACCCGGTTGACGTGCTGGTGCCAACCCCATACCCACTGCAGCCTGGCTCTGTGATCCGCTGCCGTCCGGTTGGCGTGTTGAAGATGTCCGACGAAGCCGGCGAAGATGCAAAACTGGTTGCCGTACCGCACAGCAAGCTGACCAAAGAGTACGATCACATCAAAGACGTGAACGACCTGCCGGAACTGCTGCGCGCCCAGATCGCTCACTTCTTCGAGCACTACAAAGATCTGGAAAAAGGCAAATGGGTGAAAGTGGAAGGCTGGGCAGATGCTGCCGCTGCCAAAGCTGAAATCGTTGCTTCTTTCGAACGTGCCGCCAAGAAGTAATTCTTGCCGCCGTCCGATAAAAAAACACCGCTCAGTGAGCGGTGTTTTTTTTTACTTTTCGTCGAGACGCTTCAGCCAGTCGCCGCTGTTAATTCGCGGGTAACCGTCCACACTGTGTTTATACAGGTAGATCCACGCACTCCCATAAGGCGTCTGAATCAGCTCGCGCTTATAGTCCTTGGTGTTGCTTTTCAGTTCGTCCAGCTCAGCCAAAATCGATGAGTTAATGCGGTACACTTCGCAATGTACCGTGCCCTCTCCAGGGATCGCCGCCGGGTAATGGCCCAGATTATAAATCTGATAGCCTTCGAGCTCATGCTCGCCGAGCCATTGGGCGTTGGTCATCCAATGGCTGTTTCCCTGTTTGCGTCGTAAACTGCCGTAGACAATTATTCGCATCGCTAAAACTCAAACTGATAGAGCAAATCTAATGCCTGGTCGAGACCAGACACCGCTTCCAGATACAATTTAGGCATCAGGCGGTAACGCAACGTCAACGTAGCCAGCGAGTCGAAAATACCCACCCCATATTTTACTTGTAAGCCTGGGAGAACATAACCGCTCACGACAACCTGGGAACTGTCGCCGACACCCTGAGTATCCAGGGCCAAATTGCTTACGCCAAACGCCTCGCCGATTTTACCCACAAGTTGACCACTTTGTGCAACCCCCATCCCAATTAACATTGAGGTCATTGCGTTACCATCGGCGCCGGAACTGCCTAATCCCTGCCCACGCAGCAGATAAGACAGCGCTTCCTGCTGAGATTTGGCCGGATCCGAGAACACTTCCAGCTTGGGTGCATCCGCCAACCCGGTAACGCGTACCCCAGCGGTAACGTCGTCTTCGGTCGAATCAGGATTACGGATGGCTTCAATATTAAGCAACGGCTGATCCGGCGGCCCTGAGAACATCAGTTGGCCCTTGCGAACGATCAAATCCTGACCATAAGCATGGAAGCGACCGGAAGGGATGTCAATCTGGCCGTTGAGGCCCAGGCCATTCTTGTCCTGCACCACTTTCAGATCGCCCTTCAGGCGGGCTTTTAAGCCAAAGGCATCCAGCCGCACGTCGTTGCCCACGTGGATCATCAGGTTACTGTTGATCGGGATCCCTGCGGTTTTCGGCTGTATCGGCTTCAGTTGGTTGTCCAGCATCACTTCGTCGGAAGAGACGCCCACCGCACTTTCCGGCAACTCCTGCACCGTAATGCGCGCCCACGGAATATCCACTGAACCATTGAGCGAGAACAACTGCGGCGTCGCTTCAAAGACCAGATCGGGTGAAACGTCGATGCGGATCATCGGCGGCACCGTCACCCGCAGCTTATCGCCCTTGGCGGCGATACGTGCGCGCCAGGCGTTAATATCCCGCCAATCGGCATCGCCCGACAGGTTAAGCTGCCCGCGCGTGGTGCTGACCAGCCCTTCCATGGTCGAGGTCATGCCGTCAAAGTTCATCACCAGGCGGCCGTCCGTCATATCAAACGGCATCCAGTGACCATCTATATCAACCTTATCCAACGCCATCCGGCCATAAACCAGGGGCTTCTGCGCGCTGCCGCCCAGGCGCAGATTGGCATTCAGCATGCCCGCGGCTTTCTCCCCCTTCATCAACGCCGAATTGATCATCGCCAGCGAGATATTGGTGATATTGACGTTGCCGCTGATATTGCGTCGTACCTGCGGATCGGCCACCTGCACGTTACCGTCAAATTGGCCATTATTGGTCAACTTGATCAACCAGTCGGCCTGCGCACGACCGTTGGACAGGCCGGCATTAAGGTTCAGCCGATCAAAGGCGATCGGCAGCGCGTTGCCCTGCACTTGCTGAACCACCTTCACTCCGTTACCCACCAGGGAAACTTTGGCGTCCGGCAGCGCACCGCCCGGCTTCCAGCTTACGTCCGCCCGCCCGGTGAATACCCCGCTCAGGGCGGTCTCCGGGCCGAGGAAAGGTTTGATCATCGCCAGATCAAAGCGGTTCAACACCACGCTGGCCTGGCCACTCGGCCCGGCTTCGATGGTTTTCGGCACGCACAGTTCGGCGTTCGGGTTCTGCCAGCAGTGCGGCCCAACGCTGATTTTCTGCGCGGTATTCAGATAATCCAGCGCAATGGCGCGAGTCAATCGCCATTCGCCCACCGGGGTATCGAAACGGGTATTGTTCAGGTTGCCGCGCCAGCGCTGCTGTTGGCGATCGAAACTGCCCTGCAGCGCCAACTGACCGGATACCGGCTTGCCGTCAATTTTCAACTGCAGCTGATGCTGCTTCTCACTGCCTTTGGCATCCAGTGTCAGTAGGCTGATATCCAGCGCATCCTGCTTAAGTTGCTCAACGCGTACCGCCAGCTGACCCTGGATCTGGTCGCTGGAGCGGACGTCGCCGTCAATCTTCACCCGGTTGATGCGCAGCGCCTGCCACTGCAGGCCGGAAGCGGTCAGGTCAGCCAGCAGCTGAGGCGCCTGCAGGTTGCCCCGCAGCTTCAGCAAGCCTTTCGCCGTACCGCCCAATCCTGGCAGAGCGCCATCCAGACGCGGCGCGTCAATGTTCGCATCCAGGTTCCAGCTTTTCTCGTCCAGTTGGCCCTTAACGTTCAGTTGGTTGCGTCCGAGCGTCAGATCGATACCCGGGATTTTCCACTGACCGGCTGCGTTGCCGCTGAGCGTGCCTCGCGCGGTGACCTTGTTTTGTTTCACGTTTCCGTCGAGCTGCAGCACCGGCACCTGCAGTTGCCAACTGCCGCCGTGCAGGCTGCCGCGCGTAGTGATTTTACCGTCCAACCTCGCCGGCCATTCCGGCCACTGCTTGGCGGTATTGATGCCGCTCAGCGTCAGCTGTGAATTCCAACTGATGGCCTTGCTCCAGTCCACCAGCGCCGTCAGGTCGGTATTGCCCTGCAAGGCCGCCAACCGCAGGCGATCCAGTTTGAACTGTTCGACGTTACCTTTACCGTCCAGCGTCAACACTGCCGGCGGGAGATCCTGTCCCTTGATATTGGCCCGGGTCGACAAGGCATAGTCGGTGGCCTTGCCATTAAAGCGCAGGCGGAAATCGTTAACCTGATATTGCGGCTCGCCGCTCAGCGGCCATTTCAGCTGTTTGCTTTGCAGCGTCAGTGCCAGCGGTAAACCCACTTCAGCCAATTGGGTCTGTACATCAAGCTGTGCACCGACCGGCCCGGAGAGGTTCAGCGCCACTTTGAGTTCTTCGCGCAGCCCGCCGCCGACGTTCAGTTTGACCTTTTCCCCTTTCAGCGGCTCGATATTCAGCGTGCTGTTGGCCACCATTTCCACCGGCCAACTGCCGGTCAGCGTCGCCTGCCCCTGCGCAGACAACGTACCCTGCGGGGATTTCACATCAAAATTATCCAGCTTGATATGCTGATCCTGGGTGCTGGCCTGCAGCAGCAGGCTGGTAATCAGCACCTCGGTATCACCGGTCAGCCGCAGTTGTTCCCCACTGATTTCCTTAACGGTGATATCCAGCGGCAAGCGAATTTCCGGCAGATCCGGCAGCAGCGGCTTGGCGAACAGTTCTTTCAACGTTTCGCCCAGCGGTTTCTCTTCCGGCACCGGTGCCGGTTTCGCCGCCTTGTCGACCTGTTCACCCACTTTTTTCGCGACCTCGACAGCCGGCTGTATCGCCTCCGGCAACGGGTTCTGCGGGGTTTTCGGCAGTGCAATCAACAGGCCGCTGATTTTGGTGGGCAGCAAGGTCAGCGCACGCTCTTGCCACTGCGCTCCGGTACGGAACTCGCCGAGAGAGATTGCCGTGTCGTCTACGCTGACCTTAACGTTGTTCAACGTCAGCATACGCAGAGTGATCGGGTACGGCGTGCTCAGATTGGTGGTCGGCTCGCTGGTCTCTTCCACCGGCGCGGACGGCGTCATTTCTTTGGTTTTCACCACCACGTCGACGTCCTGCGCGGTCAGCGCATTGACGCACAGCGAACTGTTTTTAAAGCAGGCCAGATCGAGTGACAGATGGAATTGTCCGGCATTCACCGTGACGCCCGGCATCTGATACTTCACGCCTTTCAGCGTCAGATCACGCCAGCCACCGCTCACGCTGGCAATGTCCAGCCCCGGCACCCATCGCGCCGCACCGTTGATCACCATATGCAAACCACTGGTGGTACCGAGCAAGTACGCCACCGCCCCTACCAGCAACAGCAAGACAATCAGGAAACCAAAGCAAATCTTTTTTATCAGGCTCATAGTTCAGGCCCCAAACCGATGTAGAACTGCATCCCGTGGGTGTCCTTGTCCCCCACGGGCGCGGCGATATCCAGCTTCACAGGCCCTACCGGCGACTGCCAGCGTACGCCTACGCCGGCGCCGGTCTTGAAGTTGCTCTGCTTGATATCGTTCACCGCTTCACCGGAATCGACGAACATCGCCCCCCACCATTTGCCGGTCACGTTGTATTGATACTCCAGCGAGCCGGTCAGCATCTTGGAGGCACCGGTCAACTTGCCGTCATCGTTGCGGGGTGAAATGTCTTTGTACTTGTAGCCACGGATGCTGCGATCGCCGCCGGCAAAGAAGCGCAGGTCTGGCGGCACCTTGTCGAAGTCGTTGGTTTCGATCCACCCCACCTGCCCGCGCGCCACGAACCGGTGCTTATCGGCCAGGGTGCGGATCCAGACGTTTTGCGCCTGCATCAGCGCAAAGTCCACGCCGGATCCCCAGGTGGTGTCGGAAACGTCGATGGAGTAGCGTTGGCTATCGCCCCAGGTCGGCATCAGGCCTCCGCGCGAGCGGGTGCGGTTGAGGCTGACGCCGGGGTACAGCAGCATGGTGGTATTGCTGACGTTACCCTGGGTAAAGTTATCCCAGCGCCAGGTCAGGTTGATCGCCCGCTGCCAGCCGCTGGAGAGATCCCAGTTGCGCGAGGCTACCACTTTGGAGGTGACGGACTTGGTGTCGTTGAGATCGACGTTCTTGAGCCCGCCCTGCAGCAGGTAATACTGCTCCAGCGGATTCTTCAGCAACGGGATCTTATAGGTCAGATCGAGCTGCTGCTCCGGGGCCGAAATGCTGGCGCTGGTTTCCAGACTGTGGCCGCGATCGTTAAGCCAGGGCTTCTTCCAGGTGCCTTTAATGCGCGGGCCGACGTCGGTGGAGTAACCGACCCCGGTTTCGATGGTGTTGCGAGTGCGTGGCGACACCAACGCATCTAGCGGCAAAATCTTGTTCTCTTTGGCATCTTGGAAATCAGGGGAGACCACCACCGAGTTAAACCAGTTGGTGGCGGACAAACGGCGGTTCAGTTCGGCCAGGTCTTCCGAACTGTAATAATCCCCCTGATGAAAGGGCACCAGATTTTGCAGATAGTCTTCACGAATTTGCGAGCCGGTGAACTTCACCCGGCCGAAGCGGTAACGCTGCCCGCTGTCGAAATCGATATCCCAATAGGCCTTATGCAGACCTTCCGCCACGCCGAGCTGGCTTTTGGTCATATCGGCATCGAAATAGCCTTTGCGCAGCGCCAGACCGGTCAGTGAACCTTTAAAACTGTCGT
The DNA here is from genome assembly GCF_014164835.1 of Serratia sp. OS31. Taxonomy (NCBI): domain Bacteria; kingdom Pseudomonadati; phylum Pseudomonadota; class Gammaproteobacteria; order Enterobacterales; family Yersiniaceae; genus Serratia; species Serratia sp. OS31. The sequence goes on from NZ_JACJFQ010000001.1 coordinate 321,669, forward strand.
ATTTACCGTGGTTGAGGATCTCACCTATCGTCGGCTTGCCTTTTTTGACCAGCGACAGATAGTCTTCATCGGTTTTCGCACCGCCTTCCAACACGATATTAGCGCCGGCAATGCGCACCGGTTCACCCGGATTGACCTTTGCGTGCAGGACCGGCCGCGCCAGCCCTGGCCGATCGTCCAACGTAAAATCGATGGTAGGCTGATAATAGCCAAGCGCTCTCAGCCCCTGACGAACCGCTTCATCCACGCGTGCGCGGAAACGGCCATCAGTGCCGACCTCTTCCGGAGTGATGGAAGACAGGCGCACCCGGACGTTTTTTTCCAGTTCCCCGCTAAGTCCTTCAACCTGCAGCCGCACATTCGCCGAAAACGCCGCAGGCGTCGCGAGCAGCGCACACAAAAAGCACAGGGCACGGTATCGTGGCACGCGTTCTCCTTAATTTATTTTACTTTCCTGTTATAACACGCGCTCTGGTGCCAGGGCATACTCCGCGCTATCAAGACGGCAGCCCTTTCAGCCTTATTCCAGACGCGGCATATTACGATTTTACTGCCGCAGTAATCTGGCGCATTCTTAGCTTTTGGCGCTCTAAATACTGCGTTAATCTGATTCATAATCTAAATGTGTAGCTTATTGTGGGCAAAGTTGCGGTTAGATACAACCGAACTGCCGCTTCTTAGGCCAATTCTTACTGTGACAACAGGAGTCAACCGTGGTGCCATTTTTCGATAAAACTCAAACCGTCGACAAGGCAAACGCACTGCCTGGCCGCACGACTCCCATGCCGGTTGCCACACTCAACGTGGTCACCAATCATTCGATGACCCAGGTGCCGGACGGCATGGAAGTGGCTATCTTCGCCATGGGATGCTTCTGGGGCGTAGAGCGTCTGTTCTGGCAACAGCAGGGGGTATACAGCACGGCAGCAGGCTACAGCGGCGGCTTTACGCCAAACCCAACCTACCGCGAAGTGTGCAGCGGCCAGACCGGCCATACCGAAGTGGTGCGCGTGGTGTTCGATCCGAAAATCATCAGCTATAAGCAGTTGCTGCAGGTGTTCTGGGAGAACCACGACCCGGCGCAGGGCATGCGTCAGGGGGGCGACGTCGGCACCCAGTATCGCTCGGCGATTTATACGCTGACGCCGGAACAGCAGAGCGAGGCCGAAAGCAGCCTGCAGCGTTTCCAGCAGGCCATGAACCAAGCGGGCGACCAGCGCAGCATCACCACCGAAGTGGTGCCGGCACTGCCGTTTTACTATGCCGAGGACGACCATCAGCAGTACCTGTACAAGAATCCTGAAGGATACTGCGGTTTGGGCGGCATCGGCGTTTGCTTACCCCCCCAGGGCTAAGCCTTTGGGCAGCGGTAATTTTTTAACCGCTGGCGGCCCCTGTAGGGCTGCTGCTATACTATGCGGGCCGCTTCTGCGGCCTGATAGCCGCCTTTCTGGTTGTTATCACTACTTTTTTTACAATGTACTACCCTTCCTCAAGAGCGCCGTCATCCCGTCGGCACGTATGGATAGATTATGTTAAACAGTATTTTACTGATTCTTTTTCTGATCGCAGTGAGTGCGTTTTTCTCACTGTCGGAAATTTCTCTGGCCGCGTCACGCAAGATTAAACTGAAACTGATGGCTGACGAAGGTAACGTCAATGCCGCCAAAGTCCTTAAACTGCAGGAAACCCCGGGGCTGTTCTTTACCGTGGTGCAGATTGGCCTGAACGCCGTGGCCATTCTCGGCGGTATCGTCGGTGATGCGGCCTTCTCCCCCAGCTTTCAAGTGTTGTTCGACCGCTTTTTGTCCCCGGAGATGGCGGAGCAAGTCAGCTTTATCTGCTCGTTCGTCCTGGTGACCAGCCTGTTCATCCTGTTCGCAGATTTGACCCCGAAGCGCATCGGTATGATTGCACCAGAGACGGTCGCCGTCCGGATCATCAACCCGATGCGCTTCTCGATCATGATCTTCCGGCCGCTGGTATGGTTCTTCAACGGCATGGCAAACCTGATCTTCCGCCTGTTCAAACTGCCTATGGTGCGCAAGGACGACATCACTTCCGACGACATCTATGCGGTAGTGGAAGCCGGTGCCCTGGCTGGCGTACTGCGCAAACAGGAACATGAGCTGATCGAAAACGTGTTCGAACTGGAGTCACGCACCGTACCTTCGTCGATGACCTCGCGCGAAAGCGTGGTTTACTTCGATTTGCGTGAAACCGAAGAAAGCATTATCGAGAAGGTCTCGACCCATCCGCACTCCAAGTTCCTGGTGTGCGACGGTAATATCGATCAGGTGGTTGGCTACGTTGACTCCAAAGACTTGCTGAACCGCGTGCTGGGCAATCAAAGCCTGGTGCTGAGCAGCGGTGTGCAAATCCGCGCGGCGCTGATCGTGCCGGATACCCTGACGCTGTCCGAAGCGCTGGAAAGCTTTAAGACCGCCGGCGAGGACTTTGCCGTTATTCTCAATGAATATGCGCTGGTCGTGGGTATCATCACGTTGAATGACGTAATGACCACGCTGATGGGCGATTTGGTGGGTCAGGGCCAGGAGGAGCAGATCGTCGCACGCGACGAAAGCTCATGGCTGATTGAGGGCGGCACGCCAATCGACGATGTGATGCGCGTTCTGCACATTGACGAGTTCCCGCAGGCGGGCAACTACGAAACCATCGGCGGCTTTATGATGTACATGCTGCGCAAGATCCCAAAACGCACCGACTTCGTGAAATACGCCGGCTACAAGTTTGAAGTGGTGGACATCGACAGCTACAAGATTGACCAGTTGCTGGTAACCAAACTGAGCGACAAACCGGCGGCGGTACTGCCGAAGGCGCCAGAAGATAACGCCCCCGCCTGATCCGGACGGTAAAAACGTCAGCGGCCCCATCGGGGCCGCAATTATTTTAGCTTTTGCAGGTGCTTCAGTTGCCGGATACTAACCGCGCATCAACCCATCTCAGTCTGCAATAACAACACCTGACGGTTTACCTCTGACATCACGCTGAAGTGGCGCCGGTCACGAATTTTCGGCAGCAGGATTTTCCCTTCGTCGAATTCGAACGCGCCCACATCTTTGATATACAGCCGGCCACGAAACAGGGTTTTTACGTACTTCGCCACTTTCAACGGATTATAACGCTGGAAGATTCTCATTCTATTACTCTCCTCCGTTTGGTCCATGCGCTCAGCGAGCCGCCAAAGTGGCAGCTTCTAAAGTAAGAACGCAACTTGATTGCATGTAGTAGACCAAGTAAAGACGATATCGTTCACTTCCGCCTGGATATCTTCACTGGATTTACACTTTTTGACAGAATTGTATATGATAATATATAACTTTTTCAGTATATCCCTTCAAAACACAGGTATTACCGGCCAGAAGAGGAAACTGCGATCCAGCTAACAGGACAGACCTCCGATCACCACCTATGCTTTAGGCTGTCGGGTGCTGTCGGCACCGTTCCCCTTCCAAGGAGAAGGCATGAAAAAAAGTCACCTGCTTATTGTTTCCCTGCTGCTTGCCCCCTTTTTAGCCTCTGCGCACAACCTGCAACTCCAGCAACGCGTCGCGCCGGTCGGCGTCAGCGATAAGGGAGAGTTGAATTACGCTAATGATAAGTTTAGCTATCAAAACTGGAATAGCGCGCAACTCAGTGGGAAAGTGCGAGTCATCCAGCATATTGCCGGCCGTAGCTCTGCCAAGGCGATGAACGACCCGCTGATCGAAGCGATTAAGAAAGCTAAACTACCGCACGATCGTTACCAAACGACGACAATAGTGAATACCGACGACGCGATACTCGGCACCGCGGTGTTTGTTCGCAACAGCATTGAAGACAGCAAGAAAGAGTTCCCCTGGTCGCAGTTTGTGGTCGACAGCAACGGCAACGTACGCAAGGCCTGGGATTTGCAGCCGAAAGGGTCGGCCATTGTGGTACTGGATAAGCAAGGCAGGATCCAGTTCGCCAAAGACGGCGCGCTGACGCCAGAAGAGGTGCAGCAGGTCATGACCCAACTGCACCAACTGCTGGCGAACTGATTTAGAACAGCGAAACCCTGAAGCCGGGGTTTAGGAAGGATTCACGTGGCGTATAGAGCAGAGGTCTGCCCTGCCAGTCGTGGATCTGTGCCCCGGCCGCCACGGCCACGGCATGGCCGGCGGCGGTATCCCAGATATTGGTGGGCCCAAAGCGAGGATAGAGCTGAGCCTTACCTTCCGCCACCAGGCAGAATTTCAGCGAAGAACCGACGGAAACGGTCTGGTGTTCGCCCAACTGTTTCAGGTAGTCCTTCAGCTCTTCGTCGCTGTGCGAGCGGCTGACCACCACCAGTGGCGGATGGGCATTGCTGACGCCAATCGCCTGCCGTTGACCCTTTTCTTCTTTCCAGGCCTTACCGCGTTCGGCCAGATACAGCACATCGATCGCCGGGGCGTAAACCACTCCCAGCACCGCCTGCCCGTTTTCAATCAACGCGATATTTACCGTAAACTCACCGTTGCGATTCAGGAACTCTTTGGTGCCGTCCAACGGATCGACCAGCCAGTAGCGCGTCCAATTCTGCCGCACTTCCCAGGTCGGTGGATCTTCTTCCGACAGCAATGGGACGTCCGGCGTTAACGCCGCCAGGCCGCGCTTGATAATATGGTGCGCCGCCAGATCGGCCGCCGTCACCGGGGAGTCATCTTTTTTTTGTGCAACATCAAGCGGTTGTTCACCGTTGTACACCGCCATGATGGCCGCGCCCGCCTCGCGGGACAGTTGGCAAATTTTTTCTAACATCATTCACCTCAGATAGACAGTTCCGTGGGTCATTTCCCCTTTCTCATTGCTAGCAGCCTAGTTTTTTTTGCATCGAATATCCATCATAACGATTTAACCTTCGGTAATGACTCAAGTCTTTGCCGTCACAACTGTGACATTTCCTCCGATACCTCGGTCGGTTTTCTGCCACACTTCACAGTTTGGTGAGACAACCAATGTTAATTACATGCCCCTCTGCGATAAAACTCGAAAAATGGAATGGAGAAAGCCAAAAATGATGAAGCGTCCGCTGACGTTGTCTGTCCTCGCTATGCTGGTTTGCGCCTCAGCGCAGGCGGCAACGGTCGATCTGCGCGTGCTGGAAACCACCGATCTGCACAGCAACATGATGGACTTCGATTACTACAAGGATAAACCGACCGACAAGTTCGGCCTGGTGCGCACCGCCAGCCTGATTGAACAGGCCCGCCAGCAGGCCACCAATAGCGTACTGGTGGACAACGGCGACATCATTCAGGGCAGCCCGCTCGGCGACTATATGGCTGCCAAGGGCCTTAAGCCCGGCGATATTCATCCTGTTTATAAGGCCATGAACACCCTGAATTATGTGGTCGGCAACATCGGCAACCACGAATTCAACTACGGCCTCGATTACCTGAAAACCGCCATCAGCGGTGCCAAATTCCCGTATATCAACGCTAACGTGATCGACGCTAAAACTCAGAAACCGCTGTTCACTCCTTACATTATCGTCGATACGCCGGTAAAAGACCGTGACGGTAAAGAACATAGTTTACGCATCGGCTATATCGGTTTTGTGCCGCCGCAAATTCTGGTGTGGGATAAGGCCAATCTGCAAGGCAAGGTTAAGGTCAACGACATCACCGAAACCGCCAAACGCTACGTGCCGGAAATGCGTAAACAGGGAGCCGATCTGATTGTGGCGATCCCGCACTCCGGCCTGTCCAGCGAGCCGTACAAGGCGATGGCAGAAAATTCGGTGTACTACCTCAGCCAGGTGCCGGGCATTGACGCCATCATGTTCGGCCATGCTCACGCGGTCTTCCCGAGCAAGGACTTTGCCAATATCAAAGGCGCTGACATCGCTCAGGGTACGCTGAACGGTGTCCCTGCGGTCATGCCTGGCCAGTGGGGCGACCACCTGGGCGTGGTCGATCTGCAGTTGAACAACGACTCTGGCCGTTGGAAAGTGGCCTCCGCCAAAGCGGAAGCACGGCCAATCTACGACAAAGAGAACAAGAAATCGCTGGCGGCGGAAGACGCCAAGCTGGTGAAAGTCCTGTCGGAAGATCATAAGGGCACTCGCGATTTTGTCAGTAAGCCGGTCGGCAAAGCCGACGACAACATGTACAGCTATCTGGCGCTGGTGCAGGATGACCCGACGGTACAAATCGTGAATAACGCGCAGAAAGCCTATGTTGAACACTACATTCAGGGCGATCCGGATCTGGCCGATTTGTCGGTGCTGTCAGCGGCAGCGCCGTTCAAGGTCGGCGGACGCAAAAACGATCCGGCCAGCTTCGTCGAAGTGGAAAAAGGCCAGCTCACCTTCCGTAACGCTTCGGATCTCTATCTCTATCCCAACACTCTGGTGGTAGTAAAAGCCAGCGGTAAAGAGGTGAAGGAGTGGCTGGAGTGTTCCGCCGGGCAGTTCAATCAAATCGACGTCAATAGCAGCAAACCGCAGGGCCTGATCAACTGGGATGGCTTCCGCACCTATAACTTCGACGTGATTGACGGGGTTAATTACCAGATCGACGTCAGCCAGCCAGCGCGTTACGACGGCGAATGCCAGCTGATCAACGATAAGGCGGAACGTATCAAGCAGCTGACGTTCCAAGGCAAGCCGATCGATCCTAAAGCCACCTTCCTGGTAGCGACCAACAACTACCGCGCTTACGGTGGCAAGTTTGCCGGCACTGGCGATCAACATATTGCCTTCGCTTCACCGGATGAGAACCGGTCGGTGCTGGCGGCTTATATCAGCGCCGAAACCAAACTGCACGGGGCGGTACGGCCACAGGTGGATAACAACTGGCGCCTGGCGACCTTCAGCAGCCCGCAACCGCTGGATATTCGCTTCGAAACCTCGCCAAGCGAGAAAGCCACGGCCTTTATCAAGGCACATGCTCAGTATCCAATGAAATCCGATGGTACGGATAACATCGGGTTTGCGGTTTATCAGATTGATTTAAGCAGCAAATAAGCAGCAGGTCGGGGGGATTGCGCATTCCCCCCCGACCGCCTACTCATTTTTCTCACTGGCGCGCCCTTTAAATTGCACTTAAAATGCATGTTATAGATTTTTCATTTAAAGAGGCACTCTCATGGATTACCGTAACCAATCCCTCGGCGCTCTCGCCATCGCTATTCCCCGGGCATCACGCCTGTTCCGCCTGAACGATTTGGATTTCTGCTGCGGCGGAAAACAAACGCTGCAACGCGCAGCCGAGCGTAAAGGGCTGGATCTCGAGCAGCTTGAAAGCGAATTGGCCGCCCTCGCCGCCAGACCGGCAGCAAGCCATGACTGGCGTACTGCGCCGCTCGGTGAACTGATTGATTATATTTTGCCACGCTTCCATCAGCGGCACCGCGAACAGTTGGCCGAGCTGGTACTGATGGCGGAAAAAGTCGAACGGGTTCATGCCGACAAAACCACCTGTCCACGCGGCCTGGCGAAACAACTGAATCTGATCCGGCTGGATCTGGAAAATCACATGATGAAAGAGGAGCAGATCCTGTTCCCGATGATCAAACAGGGTATGGGCCGGCAGGCGGCTGGACCAATCTCGGTAATGGAACATGAGCATGACGAAGCGGGCGAACAGCTGGAAGTAGTGAAGTTCCTCACCCACAACGTGACGCCACCGGAAGGTGCCTGCAATACCTGGCAGGCGCTGTATGGCGGTATCGACGAGTTTATTGATGACCTGATGGAGCACATCAATCTGGAGAACAACCTGTTGTTCCCCCGCGCGCTGAACGGCGCATAAAACAAGGGCGCCATCAAGGCGCCCAGTGAAACCTGTTAGAGAATTACAGGATTTCCAGCAGTTCGACGTCGAACACCAGCGCGCTGAATGGCGGGATGGATGCGCCGGCACCACGCTCGCCGTAGGCCAGGTCGTGTGGAATATACAGCTGCCATTTGGAACCGACCGGCATCAGGGTCAGCGCTTCGATCCAGCCAGGGATCACGCCGCTAACCGGGAATTCTGCCGGTTGGCCGCGCTCTACGGAGCTGTCGAAAACGTCGCCGTTAATCAGTCGGCCAGTGTAATGCACACGCACGCGATCCTGACGGGATGGGATTGGGCCGTTGCCCTGCTCCAGCACGGAGAACTGCAGACCGGATTCGGTCAGCGTAACTTCGTCGCGCTTGGCGTTGTCTTCCAGGAATTTCTGGCCTTCAACGGCCATCGCCTGCTGACGCTCACGACGCACGGCATCCGCACGTTCGTGGATTTCACGCAGCGCACGGTGCACCACGTCTACCGGAACCGCCGGGGCATTCCCTTCCAGCGCGTCACGCAAACCTGCCAGCAAAGCTTCCGGTTGTAAACCTTCCAGACCGGACTCTTGCAGCTGCTGGCCGACCTGTAAACCAATCCCGTAGCTCGCCTGCGCTTCAACGCTGTCAAAAGAAGGGGTTGTCATGGGGTTTTCCTTTAGTCTGTAAAAAGTCGAAAGCGCAGCATAACAGCGCCGCAATGCCGGGTAAAATCTTGTGTGGAGAATGATGACTTTTGTCGTAGAAAAAGAAACAATAACCCACAGTTAACACCCGCTCCCGCGAGCCCAGGCGAATCGCCTGCCGCAACAGGTATGGGTTTGCTGCTGCCTTTCACTTCAATCAGTTAGCGGACTATACTGAAAACAGGGCATCGGGTCGGCGGTACACCCTTTTGTACCGTGATATTTTTACGCCGTTGAAGAGAGGTTACCATGGGCAGAATCTCGCCCAGGAGAAGGAAGACCACCCGTATCTACCAGCCGTTGTTGCGTACCTGGCTGAACTTCAGTCAGCGCCTGAAACCCGGCTCCGCGCCAGCGTCGGTAGAAGACCCGGATTCAGAACAACCACCGGAAAACGGTAAGGGGCAAAACATCAAAGCGTTACTGCTGAAGATCTGGCACCTGCCGGACGGCTTCGGTTGGATGGAGCCACTGCCTTATTTTCATCGCCGCTGGACCCTGATTTTCGGCATCATCCTGCTGCTGGCGCTGCTGTGGCCGTATTCATCGGAAAAACAGCCATTCCCTGTCACCCAGCAGGATAACAGCGTTCCCTTACAGGCCGAATTGCAAAACGACACTCAGCAGCAGCACGCTGTAGAGCCGGAACCGGCAGGCAACTGGCAACGCTACCAGATCCAACCGGGCCAGACGCTGGCGCAGCTTTTCCGTGACAACAACCTGCCGGTGAACGAAGTTTTCGCCATGGCGCAGGTGGAAGGTAACGATAAGCCGCTCAGCAACATGAAAGCCGGCCAGGAAGTTCGTCTCGAACGTGACGCCAACGGCGTGATCACCGCGCTATCGGTCACCACCGCTGACAACAGTCAGGTGTTGTTCCGCCGCCAGGCCGACGGCAGCTATCGCCGCGAGCGTTAATCCGCTAACTGCCCCAACAGAAAGTCGCGCAGCACGATGCCGTGGTTGTGCTGTGTGTCTTTACTGCCGTAGAGCAAGGTCAAGGGTTGCCCCTGTCTTAGTAACGCCACCAATGGCTGCCAGGCGTCGTTTTGAGCCAGTTGCAACCGGTAGTGGCTTTCAAACTCGTCCCACCGGTCAAGATGTTGATGAAACCACTGCCGCAGCGCGTTATCCGGCGCGACCTGCTTTAACCATTGCACACCCTGCAATCGTTCCTTGCTGACGCCTCGCGGCCACAAGCGATCGATCAGATAGCAGTTCACCGGCGCCGGGCCGCTAAAGTCATACACACGCTGTAGGTTAATCTCTGCCATTTGCCGCTGCTCCTCACCCAAGGTGATCACAGGGTAACGCTTTTTGCCGGGCGCAGAAAAGCAAAACGCCAGCACGAGGCTGGCGTTTTGCTTGGCGAGCAGGAGCGATTAAGCTTCTGCTACCACAACTACATTCAGCTGTGCGAATACGTCGCTGTGTACCTGGAACTGAACTTCGTGTTCACCAGTGGTACGCAGAACGCCATTCGGCAGACGAACTTCGCTCTTGGCAACTTCAACGCCTGCCGCAGTAACTGCGTCAGCGATGTCGCGGGTGCCGATAGAGCCGAACAGTTTACCTTCGTCGCCTGATTTAGACGCGATGGTGACTGAACCCAGTTCGTTGATCTTGGTTGCGCGAGCTTCAGCAGCAGCCAGAATGTCAGCCAGTTTGGCTTCCAGTTCTGCACGGCGTACTTCGAAGAACTCTACGTTTTTCTTGGTAGCAGGAACAGCTTTGCCCTGTGGTACCAGGAAGTTACGGGCGTAGCCCGCTTTAACGTTAACTTGATCACCCAGGCTGCCCAGGTTTGCTACTTTATCAAGCAGAATAACTTGCATTACCTTATCCTCTTAAAGTCGTTAATAGACGGCGGCCGATTACTGATGACGATCAGTGTATGGCAGCAGGGACAGGTAGCGAGCACGCTTGATGCAGCGAGCCAGCTGACGCTGGTATTTTGCACGAGTACCGGTAATACGGCTCGGGACAATTTTACCACTTTCAGTGATGTAGTTTTTCAGCGTTGCGATATCTTTGTAATCGATCTCAACAACGCCTTCCGCTGTGAAACGGCAGAACTTGCGACGACGGAAATAACGTGCCATTAGGCTAGTCTCCAGAATCTATCAATTCAATCTGCTCGGCATGCAACACCATTTTATTCAGTCCATTGCGCCCTTGATGGCTGCTAATGAAACCTGAAACGGTGAGAAGCGTACCGACCGTTATACTTTGAGTAATGGCCTGATGGGCCTTGCCGCTGATAATCACCGGCATACGACACCAGGCTTGCCGGGTAAAACCGGCTTCCACTTGCACTGAACGGTGCTCAAGCACGAACTGGCAATGTGGAATACCTGACGGGCTCACTTTACGCGTCGGCGTCTTGCACACAGTGCCAGACAACGTCAGCCGATTAGCCGTCACGGTAAATTACTCTTCAGAATCCCCAGCATCAGCATCATCTGCGGTTTCGTTAGCGAAGTCTTCGCGGCGATCGCCACGACGTTCGTCTTTCGCTTTAACCATCGGAGATGCTTCAGTTACCGCGTGCTTAACGCGCATAACCATGCTACGGATAACGGCGTCGTTGAAGCGGAAGTTAGTTTCCAGCTCATCGATCGCTTCCTGCGGAGCTTCAACGTTCAGCAGAACGTAGTGGGCTTTGTGCAGTTTGTTGATCGGGTAAGCCAGTTGACGGCGGCCCCAGTCTTCCAGACGGTGAATCTGACCAGCAGCGTTAGTGATGGTAGCACTGTAACGCTCGATCATGCCCGGAACCTGTTCGCTTTGGTCAGGATGGACCATAAAAACGATTTCGTAATGACGCATCGAATTGCTCCTTACGGATTATTCAGCCTCCTGTCAGGGTCAACCGCGGCCCATGGAAGCAAGGAACGTGTATGTGTGTGCGGCTGAAAAAATGACGCGTAATCATACTTGCGCAGGCAGGGAAACTCAAGGACCGAAGGGGATTTATTATCGGTAATGCGAGCCGGATGAGGAAATAGCACGATTTGCTGTCTGTACAACCTATGTACAGAGATCCATCAGTTCAAAAAATCTTTCAATGAAATCATCACTGAGGTGCAAATTTCATTCATTTTTTTTGAAAGATGTCATCAAAATGCCCCCCTTTTTAATCCTGCGGTACGGTCTAAAATTGTTGTTATCCGCCGCAGACAGCGCGACGAAAAAGATTTGAAGTTATTCAATACATGCAAATAACTTTTTGCTGCACTGGCACCGGCTGTCAGGCCGTTGAAGCAAACAGTTAAGAGAGGCAATTATGAAACGTATTACCATCGCTACCGCCATTGCTTTGCTGTTTTCCGCCAACGTCATGGCCGCTACCGAGATCACTTCCCATCAGGCAGACCAGCGCCAGAGCGTCGGATTCATCACGCTGAACCAGAACGTAGTCTCGCCGGATGACGCCAGCAGCCAGGTGAGCAAAATAGCCGATCAGCGCGGAGCTACCGCCTATCGAATCATTGCGCTGCATGAACCGGAAAACAACAGCACTATCCACGTCAGCGCGGAACTGTATCGCTAAACCTGTATGCCGTGCCAGGGAAGCAAGCCGCGCCCAAAAGCGGCAAAGTAAAATGTGAAAATGTCGTCAGCCCCCTGCCCGCAGGGGGCTTTTTTTATAAGGTTTTCACGAAGAACTCGGCCGTCGCCTTGAGTGCCAACGGCGTGATGCGGTGCTTGACGTCCGGTTCAGTTAAAAATGTCAGTTGCCGATCCCAGCCGCTCTGGCGAAGCTCAGTCGCCAGACGTCGGCTTTCCGCCGCCGGCACCAAATCATCTGCTTCGCCGTGCCACAGCAACAACGGGCGATTGGCAATTTTTTCCAACTGATGCTCCAGGCCATAATCCGCCAGTGCAGCAATGCGCGCGTCGAAAACGCTCGCCTTCAAAAGCTTGCCCTGCTCATCCAGCGGTGGAAACAACGTCTGCGCCAAAGCACTGTAATAGCCTGCTCCCATCAGGCTCGCCGCGGCTTTCACCCATGGATAACGAGCAAAGCCTCCCAACGTTGTCATCCCGCCCATGGAGGCACCGGCAACGCCGATGCGCCCTTCGGCAATCAAGCCCCGCCGTTCAAAGTCCGCCTTCAACGCCGGTAACTCATCGATATTGCTGCGCAGGATCTCCCAAAAGCGGGACAACCGCTTTTGTTCATCGCCGTCAAAACGTTCACCGTGCAAATCGGCATCCGGCAGCACCACGCGAAATCCCACCCTGGCTAACGCGTAGGCAAAGTAGGCGTAGACTTCTTTCGACGAGGTATAACCATGGTAGAAAAATACCGTCGGCAGCGGCTGATGATACTGCCCCTGCGGCACCGCATGGATGACCGCAATATCCCCTGCACGCTCGTCATATATTTCAATCATTCATTTTCCCTCTGCATAGCTATTGCCTTCATAATGGCAAACTTGCGCTAAAAAGCATTAGCTCAATCTGTTCCAATTTATAATGGGTTACACTGAAATCATGCTATCCGCTTTCTTGAGGTGTCTATGAAAATGTCTCGCCTGCTGCTCCCCTTGACGCTGGTCACGCTGCTTAGCGCCTGTGGCATCATGACCACGACGCCCAAAGCGCCCCCACCACCGAGCGGGCAGGCGCAGGAGATCACCCGGGCACAAACCGGTAGTCTGGAAAAAATAGGCACCACCAGCGCCCTGGTTCGCGGCAGCCCGATGGATGTGGAAGCGGAAATTCAGCAGAAAGCCAACGCCAGCGGTGCGCGCTATTACATGATTATCATGAACAGCGAAACCGTGGTTCCCGGCCAGTGGTATTCGCAGGCGATCCTGTATCGGTAACTGTCGGAGTTTTAATAAGATTTACATTGGCTTTGCACAGACTGAAGTTGGATAGAGCACACTGGCCAACAGCGCGCCGCAGCCTGCGGACGTGAATCCAGGATCCGACGAAGGGGAACGCCATGACACGCTCCGCCGCACTCACCGCCCTCCTGCTTTCTATGGGGTTACTCAGCGCCAGCGCCCAATCCGCTGAACTGGCCCCCGCAGACCGCGTTACGCCACTCAGCGAAATTGCGGAAATCACCCTGAACAACCTCTCCGGCTCCCCTCAGGACGTAGAACAATTGATCGCCCAAAAGGCGGATGAGCATGGGGCAAGCTATTACCGCATCCTGCGAATGGAAGAACAGGCGCACCAGCCAGGCTGGCGCGCCTCGGCCATACTTTACCTTTAGTAGGTCATGCAGGCCGCATTCAGGACACCGCCACTGATCGACACGCCGCCGAGGAAAATCCCGGCTGCCACGTGATTGGACTCAATTTTGTCGCTGATGCGCGGCATATAGATTTTCACCGCCGCAAACAGCAGCAGTTGCACCACCAGCGCCACCACGCCCCATAACAGATAGTCCAGCAGGCTGACGGAGTTGATCGCCGCACTCGCCAGCGGGATAACATACCCCAAGCAGGCACCGACGAATCCGAAAGCGGCGGCCTGATTATCGGCCTTAATCAACGCCCATTCATCATGCGGCGTAATACGGGTATAAACGAACAAAAACACCAGAACCATGGCAAAGCCACTGAAAAAATAAGAGGCGAATGCCGCCAACGCGCTGAGAATATCCATGTCATGTTTCCTGGTCAGAGGTCAGTATCCCTTACGGGCCAAGAGCTGAATTAAAAAGCTTTTCCGGCTGCGGCGCCACCGTTTTCCCTATCCACCCATCGCGCGGGTAAACAGCGTTTCGCATAGCCTTTCCGGCAATGTCCGCTCACCACGGGCATCAAGCATCATTTGACACCAGGCTTCCGCCAACGGCGGTGAACTGTAACGCAGAAGCTGCACCGCCGCGAACAGATTAAACAAGGCACCGCTAACCGCACGCCCTTGCTCTTCCTGAGGTTTGCGCATCAGCTGAAGCAACCGTCGCCATTGGTGATCATAATGGCGATTCTGCCCTCTCACCTCACCGAGCTCCAGCTCCAGCGCTTCCTGCACCGCCGGCAGCTTGCCCCAGGCACGCATGACGTCCAGACACATAATATTGCCGGAGCCTTCCCAAATGCTGTTTACCGGCATTTCACGGTACAGCCGGGGCAGCTCGCTTTCTTCGCAGTAGCCGATACCGCCCAGCGCCTCCATGGCTTCGCCAATAAAAGGAATACCTTGCCGGCAAACTTCAAACTTCGCCGCAGGCGTCACCACACGGCATAACGCCTGCTCCATGGGCGTGCTGCCCGCGCTGTCATAAGCACGCGCCAGACGCATCAAGGCCGCCGTCTGCCCCTCCAGGCGCAGGGCCATCCGCGCCAGTACCTGTCGCATCATCGGCTGTTCAATCAGCGTCTTACCAAACGCCTGCCGCTGCAGGGCATGGTACAACGCCACCGAGAGCCCGCGCCGCATCAACCCGTGGCTACCCAGTGCGCAGTCAAAACGCGTCAGGCCCCCCATTTTCAGGATATGCCGTACGCCATCTCCTTCCTCGCCCACCAGCCAGGCGCCGGCATCCTGGAATTCTACTTCGCTGCTGGCGTTAGACCTGTTGCCCAACTTATCCTTCAGCCGTTCCACCCTTATGGCATTGCGCGTACCGTCAGGCAAAATCCGCGGCAGGAAGAAACAGGACAGCCCGCCTTCGGTCTGCGCCAGCACCAGGTGCGCATCACTCTGCGGTACCGAGAAAAACCACTTGTGCCCGACCAAACGGTAGGCTTCTCCTGGCCCGCGTGCACCCAGCGGGCTGGCGGTGGTGGTATTGCTCAGCACATCGGAACCGCCCTGCTTTTCGGTCATTCCCATGCCGATCAACAAACCGCGCTTTTGCCCGCCGGGCAATGAATGCGCGTCGTAACGATCGGACAGTAGCGGCGTTAGCCAGGACTGGAACTCCGCAGGCAACGAGCGCTGCAGCAAAGGAATAGCGCCAAAGGTCATGGTCACCGGACACAGGGTGCCGGCTTCTACCTGGGCATGTAACACAAAACGCGCCGCCCGTGCCACGAAAGAGCCGATACGGGCATCCTCCTGCCACGGCAGGTTATGCACCCGGTTGGCTATCAGCCCTTGCATCAGGATATGCCAGGCAGGATGAAAACGGACGTCGTCCAGTCGCTGACCGGTGGCGTCATAGCGCAATAGCTCCGGTGGGTTGGCGTTGGCCAGTCTCCCCAGTTCCAGCGACTCCTGAGTGCCCAACTGTTGGCCCAGCGAGGTCAGTACCTCTGCATCCCACCCCGCCTGCTCGCGCTGAATGGCTTCATGCAGTGGCGTATCGGACAGGAACAGATTGCTGTTGCCCAGCGGCTTCGGCTGATTAAAAACGGTGTGCGTATTCCAGACCATGAGCTTGCTCCCTGAGAAAAGCGTCAGGAGTAATTATGGTCGTCAGGGGGATTTCTGCCGCAGGCGAGATCACAGGGTAGGCATTGAGAAAAGAATAAGGGCGCCAGAACTGCGCCCTTACGGATAAATCAACTGCGTTGACGCACCGCTTCAAACAGGCAGATACCGGTCGCCACCGAAACGTTTAGTGAAGAAACCGTACCGGCCATCGGAATGCTGATCAGCTCGTCGCAGTGCTCGCGAGTCAGACGACGCATACCTTCGCCTTCCGCCCCCATAACCAGCGCCATCGGGCCGGTCATTTTGCTCTGGAACAGCGTGTGGTCGGCTTCGCCGGCAGTGCCCACGATCCAGACGTTCATCTCCTGCAGCAAACGCAGGGTGCGTGCCAGGTTGGTCACGCGAATCAACGGCACATTCTCTGCCGCGCCGCAGGCCACTTTCTTGGCCGTTGCGTTCAACTGGGCAGAACGATCGCGCGGGACGATCACCGCGTGCACACCGGCCGCGTCAGCGCTGCGCAAGCAGGCACCGAGGTTATGCGGGTCGGTCACGCCGTCCAGCACCAGCAGGAACGGGGTATCCACGCTTTCCAGCAACGCCGGCAGGTCATTTTCCTGATACTGACGCCCTTCGCGCACCCGGGCAATGATCCCCTGATGCACCGCGCCCTCGACCTTCTCATCCAACCACTGGCGGTTCGCCACCTGGATAACAATGCCGGTCGCCTCCAGCTCGGCAATCAACGGCTGCAGCCGGCGATCGTCGCGCCCTTTGAGGATAAACACTTCCAGGAAGCGTTGCGGATCGTTGTCTAACAGGGCTTTGACGGCATGAATACCGTAAATAATTTCGCTCATGATGCTCTTTTTACTGTGCGGCAGGCAAATGCCTGCCGGTGATAATGACGTGTGGCAGGCTAAGCCTGCTCAGCACCTTTCTTCTTGCCGGCGCGCTTGGCCTTGGTCGCCGCCGCTATTTTCCGGGTTTTGTCGGACACTTTCTTGGCTTTCGCCTTTTTGTCTTTCTTCACCTTGTCAGCGGGCTTGGCTTCATCCTTACGGAAAGCGCTGTCAGGCTCAAAATTGGCCGGCGGTTTGCCACCGCGACGTTTGCGAGGAGCAGAAGTGCGTCCTGCTCCAGCCCCACCACGCAAGGTGCGTTGGCCACCATTCTTAGCGCGGTCGCGTTCAGTTTTGCCTTCACCGCGTGGTTTGCGGGTGCTGGAGACCAGAGCGAAGTCAATTTTACGCTCATCCATATGCACCGCTTCCACACGGATCTCCACCGTATCGCCCAGGCGATAAACCACGCCAGAGGATTCGCCAATCAGACGCTGGCCGATATTATCGTAGCGATAATAATCATTATCCAGCGATGATACGTGCACCAGACCGTCGATAAACAGATCGTTGAGGCGCACGAAGAAACCAAAGCCGGTCACGCTGGCAATGATGCCGCTGAACACTTCACCGACGTGATCCTGCATGAAGTCGCATTTCAGCCAGTCGGCAACGTTGCGCGTCGCTTCATCGGCGCGACGTTCAGCCATCGAACAGTGCTCGCCCAGCTGCAGCATTTCTTCGAATTCGCTGTGCCACCCGCCGGTTGGCGTCCAGCGCTCTTTCGGTTCGCCATGCTCTTTGGCCAGTTGGTACTTGATCGCACGGTGCATCGCCAGATCCGGGTAACGGCGGATCGGTGAAGTGAAGTGACCGTAAGAAGCCAGCGCCAGGCCAAAATGACCGCGGTTTTCCGGATCGTAGATTGCCTGCTTCATCGACCGCAGCAGCATGGTTTGCAGCATTTCATGGTCCGGACGTTCGGACACTTCATCCATCAGGGTCGCGTAGTCCTTCGGCTGTGGTTTGTTGCCACCGCCCAGCGTCAGGCCCAGCTCGCCCAGCACGCTGCGCAGTGCACTGATGTGATCGTCACTTGGGCGATCGTGCACGCGGAACAGCGCCGGCTCGTTATTTTTCTCGACAAAGCGTGCAGCGGCGACGTTCGCCATAATCATGCACTCTTCGATCAGCTTGTGAGCATCGTTACGTACCGTAGGTTCAACGCGCTCAATACGGCGTTCGGCGTTGAAGATAAACTTGGCTTCTTCGGTTTCGAAAGCGATACCGCCACGTTCGGCGCGCGCCTGATCCAACACCTTATACATTGCATGCAGTTCTTCCAGGTGTTTGACCAGCGGGTGATAATGCTCACGCAGCTCCTGATCGCCCTGCAGAATGTGCCAGACCTTGTTATACGTTAAGCGGGCATGGGAACTCATGACCGCCTCATAGAATTTGGCCGTCGACAGGCGCCCCTGGGCGGAGATGGTCATCTCACACACCATACACAACCGGTCTACCTGCGGGTTAAGCGAACACAGGCCGTTAGACAGCACTTCCGGCAGCATCGGAATAACCTGCGATGGGAAGTACACCGAAGTCCCGCGGTTACGGGCTTCGTCATCCAGCGCAGTGCGCGGACGCACGTAATAGCTGACGTCGGCAATGGCAACCCACAGGCGCCAGCCGCCACCGCGTTTTTTCTCGCAGTAGACTGCGTCATCGAAATCGCGGGCATCTTCGCCATCAATCGTCACCAAAGGCAGTTTACGCAGATCGACGCGACCTTTTTTGGCGGATTCCGGTACCTGTTCACTGAGGTCGGCAACCTGTTTTTCCACCTGCGGCGGCCAAACATGCGGGATTTCATGGGTGCGCAACGCGATATCTACCGCCATGCTGGTCCCCATTTTATCGCCGAGGATCTCGACAATCTTGCCAACCGCTTTGGTACGGCGGGTTGGGCGCTGGGTCAGTTCAACCACCACCATAAAGCCCATGCGCGCACCGCTGACGGCGTCGGCAGGGATCAGGATATCAAAGCTCAGGCGGCTATCATCCGGCACCACGAAGCCAGTACCGGCGTCCATAAAGAAGCGGCCGACGATTTGACTGGTTTTCGGCACCAGCACACGGACGATACGCGCTTCGCGGCGGCCCTTGCGATCGGCTGCCATGGCCTGTGCCAACACCACGTCACCGTGGATCGCCATCTTCATCTGTTCAGCTGACAGATACAGGTCGTCTTTGCTGCCTTCGATACGCAGGAAGCCAAAGCCATCGCGGTGGCCGATCACGGTGCCGCGCAGCAAGTCCAGACGTTCCGGCAGCGCATAGCACTGGCGGCGGGTAAAGATTAATTGGCCGTCACGCTCCATCGCACGCAGGCGACGGCGTAACGCTTCCAGGGGTTCTTCGCCGGTTAAATTCAGCTCTTTGGCCAGCTCTTCGCGGCTGGCCGGCGTTTCTCTTTTCGCCAAATGGGCCAAAATAAATTCACGGCTCGGAATGGGGGATTCATATTTTTCTGCTTCTCGTTCCAGGAATGGATCTTGTGACATTGCGGTTCCTCCGTTGTCATCAGCAGGGTGCCGCTGAGCCTTGTCTTCTCAGCGACGCTTTATTCGACAAGCAATAGCTTGTAGAGCGATGGATTGTCTTCGACCATATCGGCCAGCGTGTGGTTGTCCAGCTCTTCAAGGAAATTCTGTACGCCCTGTTGGAGCACCTGCTTCAGGCGGCAGGCAGGGGTTATGTGGCAAAACGTACTGCTGCAATTAACCAGTGAGAGCGGCTCTAACGCCCTGACCACGTCGCCGAGGCGAATGGTTTCGGCCGGTTTGCCTAAACGGATGCCGCCGTTCTTACCGCGCACCGCGGTGACAAACCCAACCCGGCTTAACTGATTGATGATCTTTACCATATGGTTTCGGGACACGCCGTAGACCTCGGTGACTTCCGAGATGCTGGTCATTTTGTCCGGTGGCAGCGAGGCCATGTAGATCAACGCCCGCAGGCCATAATCAGTAAAACTTGTTAACTGCACATCTACCTCTGGGTATCATTTTACCCGTCTGATACGCCGATTTTCGGCACTATTCAAAAGATTACTTATTGGATAATAAACCAGCCAGAGAGTTCGCCGCTAATTATTTAGCGTATGTCTGGCTCTGGGACAGGTTAAAGAAAGGATTTTGGGACGTGAAACCGCAATCGGGGAAAATCAGGATAAAAACAAACCGGGACACGCCCGGTTTGTTTTATTGCAGTAAAGCCAGATTATGCGTCGAACGGGTCGCGCAGGATCATGGTTTCGCTACGGTCCGGGCCAGTAGAGATAATGTCTACCGGTACGCCGGTCAGTTCTTCAATACGCTTGATGTAGTCCAGCGCTGCCTGTGGCAGTTTGCTGTGTTCTTTCACGCCAAAAGTGGTGTCGCTCCAGCCAGGCATGCTTTCGTAGATTGGCTCGATACCTTCCCAACCTTCAGCCGCCAGCGGCGTGGTGGTCATTTCGCGGCCATCTGGCATGCGGTAGCCCACGCAGATTTTCACTTCTTTCAGGCCATCCAGCACGTCCAGCTTGGTCAGGCAGAAACCGGACAGGGAGTTGATCTGTACCGAACGACGAACCGCTACGGCATCCAACCAACCGGTACGACGACGACGGCCAGTGGTAGCACCGAACTCGTTCCCCTGTTTGCACAGGTATTCGCCGGTTTCGTCGAACAGTTCGGTTGGGAATGGACCTGCACCCACGCGGGTGGAGTAGGCTTTCACGATGCCCAGCACGTAATCCACGTAACGCGGACCAATACCGGAACCGGTAGCAACGCCGCCGGCAGTGGTGTTGGAAGAGGTTACGTACGGATAGGTACCGTGGTCGATATCCAGCAGGGTGCCCTGTGCGCCTTCGAACATGATCAGGTCGCCACGCTTGCGCGCGCCGTCCAGCAGTTCAGAGACGTCAACAACCATGGCAGTCAGGATGTCAGCGATAGACAGCACGTAATCCAGAGTTGCCTGGTAATCAACGGCTTCGACTTTGTAGTAGTTAACCAACTGGAAGTTATGATAATCAACAATTTCCTTCAGCTTAACGGCGAAGGTTTCTTTGTTGAACAGGTCGCTGACGCGCAGACCGCGACGAGCCACTTTATCTTCATAAGCCGGGCCGATGCCGCGAGCGGTGGTACCGATAGCTTTCGCGCCACGTGCTTTCTCACGCGCGTTATCCAGCGCAACGTGGTAAGGCAGGATCAGTGGGCAGGCTTCGGACAGTAACAGACGTTCGCGTACCGGGATGCCGCGCGCTTCGAGTTCACCCATTTCTTTCATCAAAGCGTCTGGCGCCAGAACTACACCGTTGCCGATGATGCTGGTCACGTTTTCACGCAGAATGCCTGAAGGAATTAAATGAAGGACGGTTTTTTCACCGTTAATTACCAGAGTATGGCCAGCGTTGTGACCACCTTGATAGCGCACTACATATTGAGCCCGTTCGGTCAGCAGGTCTACGACCTTGCCCTTACCTTCGTCACCCCATTGAGTGCCCAGTACGACGACGTTCTTACCCATTTTAAAAATCACCGGTTGCTTAAAAATGGATTCTACCACCGTAATTCGTGAGTTTCAGCACTTTTAGCGCTGAGTTGCGTATTTTTTAGGCTAACCTTTAAACCCCCGTACGACTACGCAACATGTAGTAGATCACACAGCCCGCAACCACTATTCCGCCGCCAAATCGCCGTAACGTAGAGTCAGGCAACTGGGTCATCGCCAGTATCATTTTACGCCAGGCCTGCGGAAACAGCATCGGCCCCAGGCCTTCCAGCACCAAAACCAGCCCTAACGCCAGCCAGATTGTTGAATTCATCAGAAACTCCCAAAAAGAAAGGGCCCGCGTTTAAACGGGCCCTCGATCAATTACCTGTCGTGATTACTTGCGCGTGGAGTCAGGCGATTTCATGTAGCGGAAGAAATCGCTGTCCGGGCTCAGAACCATCACGTCCTGGTTATTGCTGCTGAAGCTGGTTTCGTAAGCTCGCAGGCTACGGATAAAGGCGTAGAAGTCCGGATCCTGGCTGAATGCGTTGGCAAACAGTTTGGCCGCTTCGGCATCGCCATCACCACGAGTGATACGTGCAGTACGTTCGGCTTCCGCCAGGGTACGAGTCACTTCGTAGTCTGCGGTCGCACGCAGCTTCTCGGCTTCTTCCTGACCCTGTGAACGGTGACGACGGGCAACCGCTTCACGCTCGGCGCGCATACGCTGATAGATCGCATCAGACACTTCCGCCGGCAGGTTGATCTGCTTGATACGCACGTCGATCACTTCAATACCCAACGCCGCCATGCTGTTCGGGTTAACCTTCGGCAAGTTGCCGGTGGTTTCCTTCTCAACACGCGCCGCTGCAGAGGCGATAGCGTCATCGGCTTCGGTGGTGGTGACTTCTTGATCGTCCCCTACGGTACCGGTGTTCAATGCATCACGCACGTCGGACATCAGCTTACCGCGCGAGTCGGTGACGATGTCTTTCACATCCAGACGACCAATCTCGGAACGCAGACGGTCACTGAACTTACGTTTCAGCAGCACTTCGGCCTGTGAAACATCACCGCCGCCGGTTGCCAGATAGTAACGGCTGAAATCGCTGATACGCCATTTCAGGTAAGAATCGACAATCAGGTCTTTCTTCTCGCTGGTCACAAAGCGGTCAGCCTGGTTGTCCATGGTCTGGATACGTGCATCCAGCGTTTTCACGGATTCAATAAACGGGATCTTGAAGTGCAGGCCTGGCGCATACACCAGCGGCTTGTTGTCGCTGTCACGCAGTACCTTGCCAAAACGCAGCACGATGCCGCGCTGACCTTCCTGAACCACGAACAGAGAAGCGTATAACGCCACCAGCACCGCGAGGACGATTACTACAAAAGACTTACGCATTGATTACTCTCTCCCTACGCGAGTGGTGTCGTCACGCTGCGCATTTGCCCGGCGCTGGTCCATGACCGAGCCGCTGCTGGTGCGCTGGCTGCTGGAGCTGGCGCCGCTGTTGGCAGACGGAGCGGGGTTGAGACGAATCAGGCTGGTGTCTTTATTGCCGTCAGCCGCTGCGCCGGTTTGGCCACGCAGCATTTGTTCCAGCGGCAACACCATCAGATTGTTGCCTTTGTCGTTCACCAACACCTTACGGGTGTGGCTTAAGACTTTTTCCATGGTTTCGATATACAGACGCTCACGGGTAATTTGCGGTGCCGATTTGTATTCCGGCAACAGCTTGGCAAAGCGTGCAACCTCACCCTGAGCTTCCAGGACGGTACGGTCTTTATACGCTTTGGCATCTTCCAGCAGACGTTGTGCCTGGCCGTTCGCACGTGGCTGAACTTCGTTGGCGTAAGCTTCTGCTTCACGGATGTACTGCTGCTCGTTCTCACGTGCGGCAATCGCATCGTCAAATGCGGCTTTCACCTCTTCCGGCGGACGAGCGGCCTGGAAGTTGACGTCCAGCAGCGTGATGCCCATGTTGTACGGACGAATAGTTTCTTCCAGTACGCGTTGGGTATCGTTACGCACGATGGTACGGCCTTCGGTCAGGATCTTGTCCATGGTGTACTTGCCGATAACGCCACGCAGGGCACTGTCGGTAGCCTGGCTCAGGCTGTCGTCGGCATTGGTCACGCTGAACAGATAGGCTTCCGGATTGGTCACGCGGTACTGCACGTTCATTTCTACGCGCACGACGTTCTCATCGGAGGTCAGCATCACGCCAGAGGCCGCCAGTTCACGAACCGACTCCACGTTGACCGGACGTACTTCATCGATAAAGGTCGGTTTCCAGTTCAGACCTGGCTGTACCAGGTGGCTGAACTTGCCAAAACGGGTGACAACGCCGCGTTCGGCTTCCTTGATGGTGTAGAAGCCGCTGGCAGCCCAAATCACCACTACCGCTACCGCGGCAATGCCGATAATGCGACCGCTGAGGCCCGGGCCAGAAGTGCCGGTGCCGCCGCTGTTATTGCTGTTGGAGCCTTTGCCCCCGCCCAAACCGCTCAATTTCTTGCTCAGCTTGCGGAAGATATCGTCCAAATCAGGTGGTCCTTGATCACGACCGCCTTTGTTATTACCGCCAGAGTTGCCGCCATTGTTATTGCTGCTCCCCCACGGGTCGCGGTCCTGTCCGTTATTACCGGGCTGATTCCACGCCATGTTTTAGCTCCATATTCTGTGATTGGGTACTTCAGGCTTACGCGAAGCTCAAATGTAACAGGATATGATCATACTATAAAGTTAATCAGTTCCTGTTCCTGTTTGCAGAGGCGACGCCATTCGACGATAGGCATACGTACCACCACGCCAATGCTGCCGTCTTCTTCGTTCCACTCTTTTTCAATTGCCTGAAGCTGGTAAAAACGGCTACGAAGACGGCCTGCCTCTGGCGGTAAGCGCAGCTCATAATGCGCGATTTCCCCCGATAAGCGCTCCGTCAACGCCTGATACAGCAACGGGATACCTTCACCGCTGGCGGCGGACAGCCACACCCGGATCGGTAAGTTTTCATCGTTGCGGTCGATACGCGGGACAAAATCATCCAGCATATCTATTTTGTTCATCACTAAAAGTGTAGGGATCTCATCCGATTCAATCTCTGCCAACACGGTATTGACCGCTTCAATGTTTTCATCAACGCGGGTATCCGCGGCGTCGATTACATGTAACAGCAAAGATGCCTGACGCGTTTCTTGCAGCGTCGCCTTGAAGGCGGCCACCAGATCGTGCGGCAGGTGCCGGATAAAGCCTACGGTATCCGCCAACACGGTATCGCCCACATCGGCCACGTCAATGCGCCGCAGGGTAGGATCCAAAGTGGCAAATAGCTGGTCTGCCGCGTACACATCGGCGGACGTAATTCGGTTAAACAGGGTGGATTTACCGGCGTTGCTATACCCTACCAGCGACACGGTCGGCACTTCAGCACGGGTACGCGCACGTCGGCCCTGTTCACGCTGCTTAGCTACCCGCTCCAGGCGGCGTAGAATCAAGCTAATGCGATCGCGCAACAGACGACGGTCAGTCTCTAACTGGGTTTCCCCTGGCCCGCGCAGGCCAATCCCCCCCTTTTGACGCTCAAGGTGAGTCCAGCCACGAACCAAACGCGTGGCGATGTGACGCAACTGCGCCAGCTCTACCTGCAGCTTACCTTCATGGGTACGGGCACGCTGGGCAAAGATGTCTAGAATCAACCCGGTGCGATCGATCACCCGACATTCGCACAGGCGTTCAAGATTTCTCTCCTGCGCTGCGGAAAGGGAGTGATCAAACAGGACAACAGATGCGCCACTGGCTTTTACCGCGTCTGCAATTTCTTCGGCCTTTCCTTCACCGACAAAGTATTTGGGATGCGGGGCTTTGCGGCTACCAGTCACCACTTGCAAAGCTTCGACACCCGCAGAGGACACCAGGGATTCGAACTCACTGAGATCTTCTGTGTCTTTGTCTTGCGAGAAATAGATATGAACCAGGACGGCCTGCTCACCGGCTTCATAACGGTCAAACAAGCGTGCAACCTCTCAAACGGGAACCCGTGAGTTTGGGGGACATAAACAGCCCACGGCTGCTTATGCTCCCCTCCATGGTTGACTCGCAACGCGCTTTATTCAGCGTCATCGCTTTCCTGCTGCGGCTGTTGCGGCGCAGACGGATTGTTACCATGGTGATAGTTACTGGTGCCGCCGCTCGGGGTATTGCTATGGTGCGAAACCGGGCGTGACGGGACAACGGTAGAGATAGCGTGCTTATAAACCATCTGGCTCACCGTGTTTTTCAACAGGATGACAAACTGGTCAAAAGACTCAATCTGGCCTTGCAGCTTAATACCATTCACCAAATAAATAGAAACCGGAACACGTTCACGACGCAATGCGTTCAGGAACGGATCTTGCAAAGATTGCCCCTTAGCCATTCTATCTTTTCCTTATTTGCTTGTTGTTTTTAACTAAGAACCTGTCGGCTCTAAAATAAACGACCTAAAAAATTTGCGCGCTGAATACTCATCAATTGTACACAATCACTCGACCTATGCACTAACAACCTGTATTACCGAGTCCAAAGCCTCTCCCGGCTTCTCGCTGTCCAGCCAATGTACCGAGTTCCAGCCTCGTAACCAGGTCATTTGGCGCTTGGCCAACTGACGCGTTGCGCAAATACCACGATAAACCATCTCATCGTAACTAATTTCGCCAGATAAATATGACCACATCTGGCGATAACCGACACAGCGAATGGAAGGCAAATCCGTATGCAAATCACCCCGTGCAAAAAGTGCACGCGCTTCCGTCTCAAAACCTGCCGCCAACATTTGATGGTACCGCAGCGCTATGCGTTGATGAATCAACTCACGGCTGGTCGGTGCTATCGCAAATTGGTGAACATGATACGGCAACGATTCACCCGAAATTTTAGTCAGTTCCGTTAAAGTTTTACCCGAAATAAAAAAAACTTCCAGTGCTCTGGACAGTCTCTGCGGATCATTAGGATGAATTCTCAATGCCGCAATCGGATCAATCTCTTGCAACTGACGGTGTAAAACGTCCCAACCCTGCTCCGCAGCCTGCTGTTCGATACGCTCACGCACCGCCGGATCGGCAGACGGCAGCGGCGATAAACCTTCCAGCAGCGCCTTGAAGTAAAGCATGGTGCCCCCCACCAGCAGCGGGATACGCCCGGCGGCGGTAATGGCGGCCATCTCTTTCAGTGCGTCGGCGCGAAAATCCGCGGCTGAGTAAGCTTCGGCAGGATCGCGAATATCAATCAATCGGTGCGGCGCCTGCGCCAATTCTTCAGCGCTCGGTTTAGCCGTGCCGATATCCATGCCGCGATAAATCAGCGCGGAATCCACGCTGATCAGTTCCACAGGCAGGCGTTCACGCAGCGCGATCGCCAACGCGGTCTTGCCCGAGGCGGTCGGCCCCATAATAAAAATAGCCGGGGGTCGTGGTGTCATTTCAGTTTCAATCATGCGTAAGGGCTGCCAGTGCAGCCTGTAAATCAACAGGTTGTAAAAGTCCGCTCGGTGGTGATTTGACCAGCTGCGGGCAAAGTCGTTCAACGTCGGTCAGCAATTGTATCGCTTGCGAGGTGTTCCACTGCTCATATTCGCTGCCCAAGTGGCGTGCGAACCAGGTGGCTAACACCGGGGGCGACATCTCCTGATGCTCGGCCAGATAGCCTAACAGTTCGGGTATCAGTTTTTGTAAATTTTGTTGGCGTAATGGTAAAGGTACTGCGCGCAGCGTCACACGCCCATGATCTGTCTGCAAATCCAATCCCATTTTTACCAGTAACGGCTGATGGCGCACGCAAGCGGCCGCCTCTTGCTTATTCAGCGTCAGTTTGATGGGGATCAGCAACGGCTGCGGCCGCAGGCCTTCTTCAGCCGGGTTAAGCTGCGCCTGGCGTAACCAGCGTTCGGCCACCGGCAGGTTGAGCAACATCAATTGCTGGCGACGCTCAATCAGCGCGAAGCACGGTGGGTGGATCATCAGCACCCGGCCAAAGCTGTGCTGGCTGCCGTCCAGCGGCATATCACGCTCAGCCTTTACCGGTGGGAACAGCGGTTGTTTCGGCGTTTCTGGCGCTGGCTCCACCACCGGAGCGGCCTGCATCAGTTTGCCGTAAAGCTCGCCCTCACGCTTTTGGTAGCCGTTGCCAGCCTGGTAAGCCGGTTGAGGTGCGCGCTCACGCGCAACGCCAGCCTCACCAGGCTGAGATTCACGACGCGGCGCCGGCTGCGAAAAATGGTTGCCGCCGGCAGCGACGCGATTTTCCGGCTGCCAGGTTGGCGCCGATGGTTGCTCCGGCTCATCGTCCAGCGGCAGCGGCGCGTTGCCGACCTGCTGCAGCACGGTGGTCACCGCCTGATAAATAAAGTCATGCACCAGCCGCGCCTGATGGAAACGCACCTCGTGCTTGGCCGGATGCACATTCACGTCTACCTGATGCGGATCGACCTCGAGATACAGTACGTACGCGGGCTGCTGATCGTCTTTCAGTTGATCCTGATAGGCCTGGCGGATGGCATGGTTGATCAGACGATCGCGCATCATGCGGCTATTGACGTAGCAATACTGCATCTCACCCAATTGACGCGCCCCGGCAGGATCAGCCACCCAGCCGCGAATGGTCAGATCGCCGTGCTGCCAGGAAATGTTCAGCGCATGCTGCAAAAAAGACGGGCCGCAAATGCTGCCCAGGCGGCGCTCATATTGGCTCTCGTCTTTCGCTGCGCGATATTGGCGGATCAGTTTGCCGTTGTGGCTGAGGTTGATCGCCACATCGAAACGCGCCAGCGCAATACGCCGCACCACTTCATCGATATGGCTGAATTCGGTTTTCTCGGTGCGCATGAATTTGCGTCGCGCCGGGGTGTTGTAAAACAGATCCAGCACTTCCAGCGTGCTGCCTATCGGATGCGCCGCGGGTTTGACCGTCACCGCCTGATCGCGGCCTTCGGCATAGGCCTGCCAGGCTTCATTCTGTTCCGCGGTGCGCGAGGTGAGCGTCAAACGGGAAACCGAGCTGATGCTGGCCAGCGCCTCGCCGCGGAAGCCGAGGCTGACTATGGCTTCCAGATCGTCGAGCGTGCTGATTTTACTGGTGGCATGACGGGCCAATGCCAAAGCCAGATCGTCTTTACCGATGCCACAGCCGTTATCGCGGATGCGAATCAGCTTGGCACCGCCGCGTTCGATATCAATATCAATGCGTGTCGCACCGGCATCCAGACTGTTTTCCACCAGTTCCTTTACCACTGACGCGGGCCGTTCGACCACTTCACCGGCGGCAATCTGGTTGGCAAGCTGGGGCGGTAACACCTGGATGGGCATACTGATTCCTCTAATGTGGGCGCTAGGCCTGCGGAATGGTCAGCGTCCGATCCAGCGGCGCGACGTCCGACTTCAGTTTATTCACGCGCTTCAGGTCACTGACGCTGACGCCATAACGGGTAGCAATGGAGGACAAGGTATCACCGCGGGTCACTTTATGCCTGGACGGCTTCTTCACGCTGGGTTTTGCCTTGGCGACCGTACTGACCGTCGCGGCGGTTTTACCCGCCGGCACTTTAAGGCGCTGGCCGACCCACACGCCGTCTTTTTTCAGCTTGTTCAGGTCACGCAACGCCGCCATGGTGGTGCCATAGCTGTCGGCAATGCCGGAGAGCGTTTCGGCTCGCTTCACCACGTGGATCTGCGTTTTGCCGCTAATGCGGCTGCTGCCGGTCGAACGGGTGACCGGAGCAGGCTGACTGACGTCTTGTGTTGAGGAGTTAACCGCCGCTGCGACGTCCAGCGGTCGGTTTTCCACCTTTGGGTCAGCTTGTAGCGGGTGCGCCAGGAAATAACTGCGCAGGCCGTTGTGGATCGCCCGGGCAATTTTCTCCTGATATGCGCTACTGCCGAGCAGCCGCTCCTCCGTGCTATTACTGATAAATCCTGTTTCCACCAACAAAGATGGAATATCCGGCGAACGCAGCACGCCAAGACTGGCGTGTTCCGGACGACGTTTATGCAATGAACCGACGCTCTGCAACTGCTGCAAGACTTTTACCGCGACATCGTAGCCCACGCGTTGTGAGTGACCGAACTGCAGATCCAGCACCGCCTGGCTCAGGTAAGGATCCGCCTGGCTGTTGGCCAGCAAATCACCCGCACCGCCCAGTAATTCGGACTGTTTCTCATGCTGTTCCAGCCAGCCGGCCATCTCGCTGTTGGCGCGGCGGTTGGACAGAACCCAAACGGAAGCCCCGTTGGCGCTGCGGTTTGGCGCGGCGTCGGCGTGAATGGAGACCAGCACGTTAGCGCCTTGCTTACGCGCCACGTCAGAGCGGCCCATCACCGAAATGAAGTAGTCGCCGTTACGCGTCAACACCGGTTTAAACTGTGGATCGGCATCCAACAACGCCTGCAAGCGGCGGGCGATGGCGATAGTGACATTTTTCTCTTTCAGGCCGTTCGGGCCGATGGCCCCCGGATCCTGGCCACCGTGACCGGCATCGATAGCCACCACCACCCGATCGCCGGAACCGGCGGAAACGCGGCTGCTGCGCGGCGTGACCTCAGATGCGGTACCCGCAACCACGGTAGGCTTATTGGTGAAAGGATTGGAACCACTTGGCGCTCTGCGCACCGGAACAGGCTCTGGTTCAGGCTCACTCACCACCACCGGGGCTTTACGCGTCGGTGGGTTCACGACCACCGGTGCCGGCGTCGGGGCTTTTCGTACCGTGGTATTTGCGCTGCCCTCGGCGGCGATGGTAAACACCACGGTATAGACACTGCCATTCTGGCGCGTGGCTACCCGGGTCTTTGAACGCTGAGTCAAGTCAAATACCAACCGCACGCTCTGGGCATCTTTCGGTGCGCTGGAGCGAATGCTTTTCACCAGATTCTGGCCGCTGAAATTCAGAGGCAAACCGCCCACCTTGCCTTTCTGGTTTACATCCAACACCACGCGGTCCGGGCCGTGCAAGGGGAAGAAAGCATAGTCTGGCGGGCCGTTGAAGCTCACCGATACCGTGGCTTCACGCTGAGCATTGGTGACTTTAATATCAGACAACGACGATGCGGCCAAAGCACTGGCCGCACCCAAAGGCCCCAATACGGCGATCAGGGCGATTACGAGTAATTTTCTCAACGCATACGTCATTGCGGCGTCATTCCTGTGGCCCGTGAATACGGTCTAAAAGCTGGCTGCCGTAGGCAGAAACCGCCTGAATTTTTGCTTCGCGTCCCCGATCCTGGTAGCTGAGATGCAGCTCCAAATCCGGTTCCGGCAAGACGCCGGTCCCCTGCTGTGGCCATTCCACCAGGCAAATGGCATCCTGCGCAAAATAATCGCGAATGCCCATAAATTCGAGTTCTTCCGGATCGGCCAGGCGATACAGATCAAAATGGTATACCGCCAGCGGCTGCAGCGCATAAGGCTCCACCAGCGTATAAGTTGGGCTTTTAACGTTGCCCTGGTGGCCCAATGCCTGCAGAAAACCACGGCTGAAGGTGGTTTTACCGGCGCCCAGGTCACCGTAAAGGTATATTACGCTGGCGCGATCGCACGCCTTAGCCAAGGCGGTACCCAATGCGACAGTCGCTGCCTCATCCGGCAGAGGTAAAACGAGTTCTTTCATTCGATAGTTTCTATTTATGCCAACTCAGGATTAACGTAATAAGGGATTTCCGGCAATAAATCGCTCGCCAGCATCCCCCTTATTCCTTGTCTTGCCGCCACGCGATCGGCGGCTGCGCCATGCGCCACGCAACCGGCGCAGGCTGCATCATACAGTGAGAGCTTTTGCCCCAGCAAACCGCCGATGATACCGGACAGCACATCCCCCATTCCACCTGAGGCCATGCCGGCGTTGCCGACGTCGGCGATCGCCATCTGGCCTTGATCATCGGCGATCAACGTACCCGCACCTTTCAGCACGGCCACGCCACCGTAATGCGCTACCAGATTACGCACTGCAAGTAAGCGGTCACTCTCAATCTCGGCGGTACGGCACCCCAGCAGGCGTGCCGCCTCCCCAGGATGCGGGGTAATCACACGATTCTGACGCTTCTCGGGATTTAATGCCAGTAAGTTCAGCGCATCGGCGTCCCATAACGCCGGTTTATCACTGGCTTGCAATATTTTCAGCGCATTCCTACCCCATTGTCCCTGGCCCAGCCCCGGGCCAATCACCAGCACATCCGCCCAGTCGATCGCCTGCTGCAACCCCTCGTCGCTCAGCGGTTGCACCATCAGTTCCGGTCTGGCGGTCAGCAAGGGCCCGACATGCTCAATGTGAGTAAGTACTCGCACCAACCCAGCACCGCTGCGCAACGCAGCTTCTGCCGCCATGCGTATTGCGCCGCCAAAGCCGCGATCGCCCCCTACCACTAACAAACGCCCCTGTTCACCTTTATGTGAGCAGGGACGACGCGGTTTCAGCCACTGGGACAGCGATTCGGCAGTAAGCCGCTGAATCTGCGTCGGTTGCTTTGCCAGCCACCCCGATAATCCTAGCGTACTCTGGTGAAGTTGCCCGACCCAATCGCGGGCCTGGCCGGTCAGCAGACCCGGTTTGAGCGCGATGAAAGTCATGGTATGCGCTGCGCGAATGACGGCTCCAGGCGCGGCACCGCTTTCAGCCAGCAGGCCCGAGGGAATATCGAGTGCGATAACCGGCGCGCGGCTGCGGTTAACGGCTTCAATCAGGGCATCGTACGGCGCCCGCGGCGCACTGCTTAATCCAGTACCGAGCAGACCGTCGATGATCAGATCTATGTCTTCAGGCCAGCGGCTGTCGGTCGGATGGATCTCGCCGCCGCTGGCCAACCATGCCTGTCTGGCAGCAGCCGCTTCTGGGGGCAGTGGGCGCGTACCTTGGCAGGCAATCAGGCTGACTTTGACACCGGTCGCCGCCGCCAGGCGGGCGACAACGTAGCCGTCACCGCCATTGTTGCCATGACCGCACAGCACCAGCCAGTGGTGGGCGGCAGGGTATTGGTCGCACGCCAGCGTGTAAGCCGCCTCGCCGGCACGTTGCATCAGTTGATAGAGTGAGATGCCCTGCGAGGCGGCGGCGTCCGCTTCCGCCCGCCGGATCCAGTCCGCAGACCAGACAGAGTGTGGTAAACTGTCAGAGTATCGTTTTTCACTGTGGCCCGTCATGACTCACCCCCTCGATCTCAATCAACTCGCCCAACATATCAAGCAATGGGGGCAATCGCTAGGATTCCAGCAGGTAGGCATCTGCGACACCGATCTGAGCGCGGAAGAGCCCAAATTGCAGGCCTGGTTGGACAAACAATACCACGGTGAAATGGAGTGGATGGCGCGCCATGGCATGCTGCGCGCCCGACCGCATGAGCTGTTGCCCGGCACGCTGCGCGTGATCAGCGTGCGCATGAACTACCTGCCGGCCAAGGCGGCCTTCGCCAGTACCTTGAATAACCCGCAGTTGGGTTATGTCAGCCGCTATGCGCTGGGTCGGGATTATCACAAGCTGCTGCGCCAGCGGCTGAAAAAACTCGGCGATCAGATCCAGGCCTACTGCGGCGAACTTAATTTCCGCCCCTTTGTCGACTCCGCGCCGGTGATGGAACGCGCACTGGCCTCCAAAGCCGGTATTGGCTGGGTTGGTAAACACTCACTTATTTTAAACCGCGAAGCCGGCTCCTGGTTCTTTCTCGGCGAGCTGCTGATCGACCTGCCGTTGCCGGTGGATAAACCCCAGGAAGAGCAGTGCGGTCGCTGCGTCGCCTGTATCACCACCTGCCCAACCGGAGCCATCGTCGCCCCCTACACCGTAGACGCACGCCGCTGCATCTCCTATCTGACTATCGAGCTCGAGGGCGCCATCCCTGAAGAGTTTCGGCCGCTATTGGGCAACCGTATTTACGGCTGTGATGATTGCCAGCTTATTTGCCCGTGGAACCGCTTCTCGCAGCTCACTGACGAAGATGACTTCAGCCCACGGGCCGCGCTGCATGCGCCGCAGCTGATCGAACTCTTTGGTTGGACGGAAGAGAAATTCCTGCGCATCACCGAAGGTTCCGCCATCCGGCGTATCGGCCATTTGCGCTGGCTGCGTAATATCGCCGTGGCGCTGGGCAATGCCCCCTACCTGGATGCGGCAGTGGTGGCGTTGCGGGCTCGGTTGGAACAAGATGCGATGCTGGATGAACATATCCACTGGGCGCTGGCGCAGCAGCTGGCACGGCGTGAGGCGCAAGGCATAGAAGTGCAGACAACGCAGAAAAAACGATTGATACGGGCTGTGGAAAAAGGATTGCCGAGGGATGCCTGAAATCTTTCTTTCAGACCCGATAGTCACTCTGTGGATTTGTGCATAAAAATAAAAATGCTTTGTCTTTCAACTGCAACAAAAAGAGCAAGTGATCGGTATAACGTTTTTCGATAATTAAATATGCTTACAAATCAATGCAATATATATTTCATTTGTGTGGCGTTGATTTTTTGAACTGAGGGTATTATGAGCACTACCTGTGGATAAGTCTGTTCACAACATTTCGACAGGGTATGTATAACGAGACAAAGAACCGCGCCGTTAAAGGCGTTGGACTGAGTTTGAAATGAAGATAAAATTGGAGCGGGAAACGAGACTCGAACTCGCGACCCCGACCTTGGCAAGGTCGTGCTCTACCAACTGAGCTATTCCCGCATTGAGATGCTTTGGGCATCCGGCCATCAAACAACAACATGGCCTTTGAATTTTTTGGAGCGGGAAACGAGACTCGAACTCGCGACCCCGACCTTGGCAAGGTCGTGCTCTACCAACTGAGCTATTCCCGCGTCGCATGGGTACTGCCTGATACTTTTTTTATTCATCACGCCGCCTAAGCAGCATTGTTGAATTTGGAGCGGGAAACGAGACTCGAACTCGCGACCCCGACCTTGGCAAGGTCGTGCTCTACCAACTGAGCTATTCCCGCCCGGCGTATCGATGTCGGAACTAAACGAAATTCTTCATCGGTACGGGGTGCGCATTATACGAGAAATCCTTTTTGCCGCAAGCCCCTGAAAGCAAAAAAACGCGATTTTTGTTTGATTGCCGATTAAAGCGCCAAACTGACTAATTAAGCGGCGGAATCGGGAGCTTTCGGCAGTAAGGCCCCGATCAAGAGGCCCTGCATTCGTTATAGCTGGATGAAATGCTCGCGGTAATAGGCCAGTTCACCTACCGACTCGCGAATATCGTCCATCGCCTGGTGGGTGCCCTGCTTCTTAAAGCCACTGAGGATTTCCGGCTTCCAACGGCGCGCCAGTTCTTTCAGCGTGCTGACGTCCAGATAGCGGTAATGGAAGTAGGCTTCCAGTGCGGGCATATAGCGGAACAGGAAACGGCGGTCCTGACCCACGCTGTTGCCGCAGATCGGAGATTTGCCCGCCGGTACCCACTGTTGCAGGAAGGCGATAGTGGCCAGCTCGGCAGCGTGGTCGTCGAACTGGCTGGCTTTCACCCGCTCCACCAGGCCGCTGCCGGTATGGGTGCGCACGTTCCAGTCATCCATCAGGGCAAGCTGTTCATCGGATTGATGTACGGCGATCACCGGTCCTTCCGCGAGAATGTTCAGATTGGCATCGGTGACCAGCGTAGCGATCTCGATAATGCGATCGCGTTCAGGATCCAACCCGGTCATCTCCAGATCGATCCAAATCAGGTTATTTTCGTTTCCTGTCATGATATTTCCTGCGTAAAAGCCAAAAGATAAACAAACTGTAGGCAAGGCGGCGACCGGCGCTGGACGTTCAGCAGTCAAGGTACGCTGCGCGTGGCGGCTAACAACGGTTATTTAATATAAAATAGCGTGTATCATAGTCTTTTTGGTCGCCATGAGCGATAAAGCGGATTCAAGTGAGGCGCAGTGAGCAAGAACAAACTGTCCAAAGGTCAAGAACGCCGCGTGCAGGCGAACCATCAACGTCGCCTGAAACGCACCGATAAAAAACCGGAACTGGATGATTCCCAACTGGGCGAACCGCAGGACGGTATCGTCATCAGCCGTTTCGGCATGCATGCCGACGTTGAAGCGGCGGACGGCACCCAACACCGCTGCAATATTCGCCGTACGCTACGTTCGCTGGTCACCGGCGATCGCGTGGTGTGGCGCCCTGGCGTCGGTACCCATGAAGGGGTCAAAGGCATTGTCGAAGCCGTACATGAACGTACCTCGGTGCTGACACGCCCAGACTTCTATGACGGCGTGAAACCCATCGCCGCCAATATCAACCAAATCGTTATCGTTTCGGCGATCTTACCCGAGCTTTCGTTGAACATCATTGACCGCTACCTGGTGGCCTGTGAAACGCTGGAAGTTGAGCCGCTGATCGTACTGAACAAGATCGATCTGTTGGATGCCGAAGCGCGCAAACGGGTCGACGGCATGATGGATACCTATCGCAAGATTGGTTATCGGGTGCTGGAAGTCTCCAGCCAGACGCGCGAAGGCATGGAGGCGTTTGAACAGGCGCTGGTCGGGCGCATCAGTATTTTTGCCGGGCAGTCGGGGGTCGGCAAGTCCAGCCTGCTTAACGCTCTGCTACCCGCATCCAAAGAGCAAATTCTGGTAAATCAGGTTTCCGATGTCTCTGGGCTCGGGCAACATACCACCACCGCTGCACGGCTGTATCATTTCCAGCACGGCGGCGACGTGATCGACTCCCCAGGCGTACGCGAGTTTGGCCTGTGGCACCTGGAACCGGAACAAATCACCCAAGGT
Source organism: Serratia sp. OS31 (assembly GCF_014164835.1). Classification (NCBI taxonomy): domain Bacteria; kingdom Pseudomonadati; phylum Pseudomonadota; class Gammaproteobacteria; order Enterobacterales; family Yersiniaceae; genus Serratia; species Serratia sp. OS31. Next base: position 357,626 of record NZ_JACJFQ010000001.1, read on the forward strand.
TTTGTCGAATTCCGTAATTATTTAGGCGGTTGCAAATTCCGTGATTGCCGCCACGATACCGATCCAGGCTGTGCCATCCGTGCCGCCATGGAAAAAGGCGATATCGCCAAAGAGCGTTTCGACAACTACCACCGTATTCTGGAAAGCATGGCGCAAGTGAAGGTTCGCAAGAACTTCACCGATGCCGCAGACTGATAATGCCGGGCGGCGTTGACGGCGGCAAAGCCACCGTTACAATGCGCGCCCTTTATCCTTATTCAAGAGGTTAAACGTGCTGGATAGCATCAAAATTAAATTGCAGTATTGGTTACCGAAGCTGGCACTGACCCGCCTGGCAGGCTGGGGTGCGGACAAGCAGGCCGGTTGGTTGACCCAGCTGGTCCTGAAGGGCTTTGCCCGCTATTACCGCGTAAATATGCAAGAGTCGCAACACCCAGAGCTGAGCGCCTACGCCAGCTTCAACGAATTCTTTGTACGCCCGCTGCGTGACGGCGCGCGCCCGATCATCAGCGACGCCAACTGGCTGGCGCTGCCCGCCGACGGTGCTATCAGCCAGCTCGGCCAGATCCACGACGACCAAATTTTCCAGGCCAAAGGCCACCACTACAGCCTGGAAGCGCTGTTGGCCGGCAACTATGTGCTGGCAGAGCCGTTCCGTAACGGTCTGTTCGCCACCACCTACCTGGCTCCGCGGGATTATCACCGCGTACATATGCCGTGCAACGGCGTGCTGCGCGAAATGATTTATGTGCCGGGCGACCTGTTCTCCGTCAACCCACTGACCGCCGCCAACGTGCCAAACCTGTTCGCGCGCAATGAGCGTGTGATCTGCGTATTTGATACCGCCGTCGGGCCAATGGTGCAGATACTGGTGGGCGCCACCATCGTCGGCAGCATCGAAACCGTCTGGGCCGGCACGGTAACCCCGCCGCGCGAAGGCATTATCAAACGCTGGACCTATCCTGAAGAAGGCGCGGAAGGCGCTATCGTGCTGGAGAAAGGCGAAGAAATGGGCCGCTTCAAACTGGGTTCGACGGTCATTAACCTGTTCACCCCTGGCAGCGTACAGTTCGCGCCGCAGCTGAATAACGGCACCGTGACCCGCATGGGCGAAGCCTTCGCAGAAATCCCGGCCGCGTCTGCTGCCGTTGAAACACCGCAGATCTGAAGGAATTGACGCTGTGCGCCTGATTATCACGTTATTGCTCGGTTGCCTACTGGCTCAACCGGTGCTGGCCGCCACGGTGCCCACCGAAACCCAGCTCAAACAGGAGCTGAAGCAGGCCGAGAGCAACAAGAGCGCGCCTAATCAGGCGGAAACCACTGAGGCGTTGCAAAGCGCCCTCAACTGGCTGTCGGAGCGTAAAGAGTCGCTAACGCGCGTTGAGCAATATCAGCGCGTGATCGACGATTTCCCGAAGATGACGCAGGAACTGCGTCGTCAGTTAGCGCTGGAAGACAGCAAAATCCTGCCGAACGGCGATAACCTGCCGGCCAGCGATTTGGAACAGCAAATCCTGCAAACCAGCAGCCTGCTGCTGGAACAGGCGCGTTTGCTGCAACAAGAGCAGGAACGTACGCGGGAAATCAGCGATTCCCTCGGCCAATTACCGCAGCAGCAGACCGACGCACGCCGTGCCTTGACCGAAGTTCAGCGTCGCCTGCAAGCCCAGCCCGCCAACCCGACCACTCCGCATGCTCAGGCTGCACTGGCGTTATTGCAGGCGGAAGCCGCTGCGCGCAAGGCCAAGGTCGATGAACTCGAGCTGGCGCAACTGTCGGCCAACAACCGTCAGGAACTGGCGCGAATGCGCGCCGAAGTCTACAAAAAGCGCCACGAGAAGATTGACGTCCAACTGCAGGCGCTGCGCAATAACCTCAATGCCCAGCGGCAGCGCGAAGCCGAACTGGCGCTGGAAAAGACCGAGCAGTTGGCCGAGCAGAACGGCGATCTGCCGAAAAGCATCAGCCAACAGCTGCAAATCAACCGTGAGCTGTCCGCAGCGCTGAACAATCAGGCTCAGCGCATGGATCTGATCTCATCCCAGCAGCGTCAGGCCGCCGCACAAACGCTGCAGGTGCGTCAGGCACTGAGCACCATTATCGAACAGGCCCAGTGGCTTGGTTCGTCATCGGCGTTGGGAGAAACCCTGCGTGCTCAGGTCGCCACGCTGCCGGAAATGCCCAAGCCGCAACAGCTTGATGGCGATATGGCCCAATTGCGCGTACAGCGCCTGCAGTTTGAAAGCCAACTGGAAAAACTGTCTCAGCGCGAATTCAAACGTGACGACGGCAGCGAACTGACCAGTGCGGAAAGACGCATCGTTGACGCCCAGTTACGCACTCAGAGAGAACTGCTGAATTCACTGCTGTCCGGGTGCGATACTCAGATCCTCGAGCTGACCAAACTGAAAGTGGCCAACACCCAGTTGATCGAGGCGTTAAACGAAATCAAGGATGCCACCCACCGCTATCTGTTCTGGGTGCCTGACGTCAATCCTATCACCCTGTCCTATCCGATTAACGTCGCGCACGACCTGACGCGTCTGCTGTCGCTGGATACGCTGTCACAGCTCGGCGGCGCCTTTATGATGATGGTGACCAGCCGCGAAACGCTGATCCCCATCTTCGGTGCCCTGCTGCTGGTGATTTTCAGCATCAGCTCTCGCAAGCACTACCACGCCTTCCTGACGCGCGCCAGCAGCCGGGTCGGCAAAGTGACCCAGGACGAATTCTTCCTGACCCTGCGCACCGTATTCTGGTCGATTCTGGTGGCACTGCCACTGCCGGTGCTCTGGGCGGCGCTCGGCTTTGGCCTGCAAAGCGCCTGGAACTACCCGGTAGCCGAAGCGATCGGCAAGGGCGTCACCGCCACGCTGCCGATCCTGTGGGTATGTATGATTTGCGCCGCCTTCGCCCATCCGCAGGGGTTGTTTATCGTGCATTTCCGCTGGCCGGTGAAGCAGGTTTCACGCGCCATGCGCTATTACAAAATGTCGATCTGGCTGATAGTGCCGCTGATCATGGCGTTGATCACCTTCGACAGCCTAAAAGAACGCGAGTTTGCCAATACCCTGGGGCGGCTGTGCTTTATCCTGCTGTGTCTGGCTTTGGCCATCGTCACCAATAGCCTGAAACGCGCCGGCATCCCGCTGTACCTGGATAAAAAAGGCTCCGGCGACAACATGGTCAACACTGCGCTGTGGGGGCTGTTGCTGTCCGCGCCGCTACTGGCGGCGCTGGCCTCCGCCGTCGGCTATCTGACCACCTCTCAGGCACTGTTGGCGCGGTTGGAAACTTCGGTGGCCATCTGGTTCTTCCTGCTGGTGATTTACCACATTATTCGCCGCTGGATGCTGATCCAACGGCGACGTATCGCCTTTGACCGCGCCAAGCAACGCCGGGCCGATATTCTGGCTCAGCGCGCACGCGGTGAAGAAGAAACGCCGCATACGCCCAACAGTACCGAAGGATCGATGGACATGGATGATTCAGAGATCGATCTGGATACCATCAGCGCCCAGTCGCTCCGGCTGGTTCGTTCGATCCTGACGATGATCGCGCTGGTGTCGGTGATCGTGCTGTGGTCAGAAATCCACTCGGCCTTCGCCTTCCTGGAAAACATCTCCCTCTGGGACGTGACGTCGACGGTCAACGGCGTAGAGACCGCGCATCCGATCACCTTGGGTGCGGTATTGATCGCCATCCTGGTGCTGATCGTTACCATGCAGCTGGTGCGTAACCTGCCGGCCCTGCTGGAGCTGGCGGTACTGCAGCACCTGGATCTGTCGCCGGGCACCGGCTACGCCATCACCACCATTACCAAGTATCTGCTGTTGCTGTTCGGCGCCATCCTCAGCTTTTCCTGGATCGGTATCGAATGGTCGAAATTGCAGTGGGTAGTGACCGCGCTCAGCGTGGGGTTGGGCTTTGGTATGCAGGAGATATTCTCCAACTTTATCTCCGGCCTGATCATCCTGTTTGAAAAACCGATCCGCATTGGTGATACCGTGACGATCCGCAACCTGACCGGTACCGTCACCAAGATCAATACCCGCGCCACCACCATTTCGGATTGGGATCGCAAAGAGATCATCGTGCCGAACAAGGCGTTTATCACCGAGCAGTTCATTAACTGGTCGCTGTCGGACAACCTGACCCGTGTGGTACTGACCGTACCGGCACCGGCAGAAGCCAACAGCGAAGAAGTGACCAAGATCCTGACCAACGCCGCCGAACGCTGTTCGCTGGTGCTGGATAATCCGGCACCGGAGGTTTATCTGGTCGATCTGCAGCAGGGTATCCAGATCTTTGAACTGCGTATTTACGCCGCCGAGATGGGCCACCGCATGCCGTTGCGTCACGAGATCCATCAGTTGATCCTGTCCGGCTACCGCGAGCACGGCATTACGCTGCCGTACCCACCATTCCAGGTACGCAGCGAGACGCTGTCCCGCCTGACCAGCAACGGTCGTACGCCGGCCTCCACACCGACGCCCAACACCAAACGCGAATCGGGCAGTTTGTAACCGCAGCATGCAAAAAGGGTTCGGCTATGGCCGAACCCTTTTTTTATCACAGTGGCACTAAATTAGCTGTTACGCGCGCCCGACCGGGAAGGCCAATACTTCACTCAGGCTCTCGGCGCCCAACGCCAGCATCACCAGCCGATCAACGCCCAGCGCCACACCGGAACACTCCGGCATACCGTGCTGCAGCGCATCCAGCAGGTTGTTATCAATCGGGTGCTGCGGCAAACCGCGTTCCGCTCGCTTGCGGTTATCCTGATCGAAACGCTGACGCTGCTCGCGGCTGTCGGTCAGTTCACGGAAGCCATTCGCCAGTTCAATACCTTTGAAATAGACTTCGAAACGCTCCGCCACGCGGTGATCTTCAGTGCTGATCTCCGCCAGCGACGCCTGGCTGGCCGGGAAGTGATAAACGAACGCCGGCTTATCACGGCCGATGTACGGCTCCACGCCAACGGTAAACAACAGTTGCAACAGCGTATCGCGATCCTCTTCGGTATCGGCAATGTTGCTCAGATCGAGTTTGGCCGCCGCTTCACGCAGTTGTACCTTCTCCGCTGACAGCGGATCGATATCCAGATGGCGCAGGAAAGCCTGCTGATAAGACAGGGTCTCCGCGCTCTCGCAGTCCAGCACTTGCTGCAGCAGATCATCCACCTCGTTCATCAGCCGGTACATGTCGTAGTGCGGACGGTACCACTCCAGCATGGTGAATTCAGGGTTGTGATGACGGCCGGCCTCTTCGTTGCGGAAACTGCGCCCCATCTGATAAATCGGCCCGCTGCCCGCCGCCAGCAGACGTTTCATGTGGTATTCCGGGCTGGTCATCATGTACAGCGTCATGCCATCCGCCGCACCGGGCCCGACAAAACGCGTCTGGAACGGGAACAGGTGAATATCGGTGACCGTCGCCTGGCTCATGGTTGGCGTCTCAACTTCCAGCACGCCACGATCGGCGAAGAAACGCCGGATCTCAGTCAGGATCGCTGCGCGTTTCAACAAATTGGCGATGGGTGCACTTGGCTGCCAGCTTGCCGTTTCGCTCATGGTAATTACTCCGAAATCAAACAGGGGATGCAGTCTACTCGTATCCTGGCATGCAAACAAATTCTTAACAGCCCGGCCGCTTTAACCTCGACATTACCTGATAAATAGTTGGCAAAAAGGGCAATAAAAGTTGAATAAACGTTAAATCCAGACCTCGGGCAATTATCCTTCCGCCCGCCGGTTAAAAGGCAAAACAATCGATCACATCAAATTTCTTCTACTTAACTTTAGGTATAGTTAATTCCACATTATTGGTGGGAGATATCTATCCTTAGGCTTTATGCAACGACAATGAACTCAGTTAGTTAGCACCCGAAGAATATTTATAAATATTAAGCATAGATATTTAATTTGCCGTTCTTAACAAGAATATTGGAGGAATGCAGTGCAAACCTTTAACGCCGATCTTGCCATTATTGGGGCCGGGGGTGCTGGTTTACGTGCAGCAATAGCCGCAGCGGAAGCCAACCCCCAACTGAAAATCGCGCTTATCTCAAAAGTCTACCCGATGCGCAGCCATACGGTAGCCGCCGAAGGGGGATCCGCCGCAGTCACTCAGGATCACGACTCCTTCGACTACCATTTCAACGATACCGTTGCCGGTGGCGACTGGTTGTGTGAGCAAGACGTGGTCGACCATTTCGTCCACAACTGTCCGCGGGAAATGACCCAGTTGGAACAATGGGGCTGCCCGTGGAGCCGTAAACCAGACGGTTCGGTCAACGTGCGTCGCTTCGGCGGCATGAAGATTGAACGAACCTGGTTCGCCGCCGACAAGACCGGCTTCCACATACTGCATACCCTGTTCCAGACCTCGCTTAAATACCCGCAAATCCAACGTTTCGACGAGCACTTTGTGCTGGATATTCTGGCGGATGACGGTCAGGTCCGTGGTCTGGTGGCGATGAACATGATGGAAGGCACCCGCGTGCAGATCCGCGCCAATGCGGTGATCATGGCCACCGGCGGTGCCGGACGCGTGTATCGCTACAACACCAATGGCGGCATCGTCACCGGTGATGGCATGGGCATGGCCTTCCATCACGGCATCCCACTGCGCGATATGGAGTTCGTCCAATATCACCCTACCGGCCTGCCGGGCTCCGGCATCCTGATGACAGAAGGCTGCCGCGGTGAAGGCGGTATTCTGGTGAACAAAGACGGCTACCGTTACTTGCAGGACTACGGCATGGGCCCGGAAACCCCGCTGGGCGAGCCGAAGAACAAATACATGGAGCTGGGCCCGCGCGACAAAGTTTCGCAGGCCTTCTGGCACGAATGGCGTGCCGGTCGCACCATCGCCACCCCGCGCGGCGACGTGGTCTATCTCGACCTGCGCCATCTGGGGGAAAAGAAGCTGCTCGAACGCCTGCCGTTTATCTGTGAACTGGCCAAGGCCTACGTCGGCGTCGACCCGGTAAAAGACCCCATCCCGGTACGCCCAACGGCGCATTACACCATGGGCGGCATTGAAACCGATCAAAACTGCGAAACCCGCATCAAGGGGCTGTTTGCCGTCGGCGAATGTTCCTCCGTCGGTCTGCACGGTGCCAACCGCCTGGGATCCAACTCGCTGGCGGAGCTGGTAGTGTTCGGCCGGGTGGCCGGTGAGCATGCCGCTCGTCGCTCGCTGGAATCTGGCCCGGCCAATGGCAGTGCCCTGGACGCGCAAGGGCGCGACGTCGAAACCCGACTGAGCAATTTGATGAAGCAGGAAGGCAGCGAAAACTGGTCGAAGATCCGCGATGAGATGGGGCTGTCGATGGAAGAAGGCTGCGGTATCTACCGTACGCCAGAACTGATGCAAAAAACCATCGATAAACTGGCTGAGCTGAAAGAACGCTTCAAGCGCGTCAAAATCACCGATAACTCCAGCGTGTTCAATACCGACCTGCTGTATACCATCGAGCTGGGCTACGGCCTGGACGTCGCCGAGTGCATGGCGCACTCCGCCTTCAACCGCAAAGAATCCCGCGGCGCCCACCAGCGTCTGGATGAAGGCTGTACCGAACGTGACGACGTGAATTTCCTGAAGCATACGCTGGCATTCCATAACCCGAACGGCGCACCACGCCTGGAATACAGCGACGTGAAGATCACCAAACTGCCACCGGCCAAACGTGTGTACGGCGCTGAAGCCGAAGCGCAGGACAAAAAGGATAAGGAGCAGGCAAATGGCTGAGATGAACACCCTGAAAATCGAGGTCATGCGCTATAACCCTGAATGTGACGCCGAGCCGCATTTCGAGACCTTCGCGGTGCCTTACGATGAGCAAACTTCGCTGCTCGACGCACTGGGCTACATCAAGGATAACCTGGCACCCGACCTTTCCTACCGCTGGTCATGCCGCATGGCCATCTGCGGTTCGTGCGGCATGATGGTCAACCGGGTACCGAAGCTGGCCTGCAAGACCTTCCTGCGCGAATACACCGACGGTATGAAGGTAGAGGCGCTGGGCAATTTCCCGATTGAGCGCGATCTGGTGGTCGACATGACCCACTTTATCGAAAGCCTGGAAGCGATTAAGCCTTACATCATCGGCAATAACCGCAAACCGGAAGACGGCCCCAACGTGCAAACGCCGGCGCAAATGGCCAAATATCACCAGTTCTCCGGCTGTATCAACTGCGGGCTGTGCTACGCCGCATGTCCGCAGTTCGGTTTGAACCCAGAGTTCATCGGCCCGGCGGCAATCACCCTGGCGCACCGTTACAACCTGGACAATCGCGACCACGGCCAGAAACAGCGCATGGCACAGCTCAACGGCCAAAACGGCGTGTGGAGCTGTACCTTTGTCGGCTACTGCTCTGAAGTGTGTCCGAAGCACGTCGACCCGGCCGCTGCTATCCAGCAGGGCAAGGTGGAAAGTGCCAAAGACTTCATGATCGCCATGCTGAAGCCGCAATAAGGGAGAGAAACCGCAATGACAACACAACGTAAGCCCTATGTGCGCACCATGACGCCGACCTGGTGGCAAAAGCTCGGCTTCTACCGTTTCTATATGCTGCGTGAAGGGACCTCGGTGCCGGCCGTGTGGTTCAGCATCGTGCTGATCTACGGCGTTTTTGCGCTGAAAGGCGGCGCGGACAGCTGGGCCGGGTTCGTCGGTTTTCTGCAAAACCCGCTGGTGCTGCTGATTAACGTGGTCGCGCTGCTCGCGGCGCTGCTGCACACCAAAACCTGGTTCGATCTGGCGCCGAAAGCCGCCAATATCGTGGTCAACAGCGAGAAAATGGGGCCTGGGCCTATCGTCAAAGCGCTGTGGGCGGTCACGCTGGTCGCCAGCGTGGTCATCCTGGCCGTGGCCCTGCTGTAATCCGGAGGAAACATGATAAATCAAGCACCTAAACGCTCAGACGAACCGGTTTTCTGGGGATTATTCGGCGCCGGCGGCATGTGGGGCGCAATCATCGCGCCTGCTATCGTGCTGCTGGTCGGCATTCTGCTGCCGCTGGGGTGGTTCCCCGCTGATGCGCTGGGCTATGACCGCGTACTGGCTTTCTGCCAAAGCCTGATTGGTCGGCTGTTCCTGCTGCTGATGATCATCCTGCCGCTGTGGTGCGGCCTGCACCGTATACACCATGCGATGCACGATTTGAAAATCCACGTGCCGGCCGGTAAATGGGTCTTCTATGGCCTGGCGGCCATCCTCAGCGTCGTCACCGTTATCGGTGTGGTAACGCTGTAAAACTCTTCTGGCGGCCAACTCCCGTTGGCCGTCTGCTTTACCTTTCGGCTACACTGTTTATTCCAACCCGGTAAACAGGAGTAACCAATGCGTTTTCGGTCAAAGCTATGCGCGATCATTCCCGCTTTTCTCTCCGCCGCTTGCAGCGTTTCCCCGCCGAAGAACATCAAAGTAGTGAATGATTTCGACAGCCAGCGCTATCTCGGCACCTGGTATGAAATCGCGCGTTTTGATCACCGTTTTGAACGCGGCCTCGAACAGGTCACCGCCAACTACAGCCCACGCGAAGACGGCGGCCTCAAAGTGGTGAACCGGGGTTTTAATACGCAAAAACAACAATGGCAGGAAAGCACGGGCAAGGCCTATTTTACCGGCTCACCGCAGGTAGCCGCACTCAAGGTATCCTTTTTTGGGCCTTTCTACGGCGGATATAACGTGATTGAGTTGGATGCAGATTATCGCTACGCGCTGGTTTGCGGCCCAAACCGAGGGTATTTGTGGATACTGTCGCGCACGCCGACGCTGGACGCCGCCACGCGCGACAGATTAGTGCAAACCGCGAAAAACAACGGCTTTGAGACCGATAAGCTGATCTGGGTGAAACAACCGCAGCATCAGTGACTGCTGAACTTCAATCCGAGTATGCCGACAACGATCAGACACAGGCTGAGGATGCGCGCGATGTTGGTTGATTCACCGAGCAATACCATTCCCATAATGGCCGCGCCTACCGCACCAATGCCTGTCCAAACGGCGTAAGCCGTGCCGGCGGGCAGCGTTTTCATCGCATGCGCCAACAACAGCATGCTGACCACCATGGCGGCAACGGTAATAATGCTCGGGGTAAGCCGAGTAAAACCATGGGTATATTTCAGGCCGACGGCCCACACGACTTCCAGTAAACCGGCAATAAGCAGAATAATCCAAGCCATGAAACAGGCTCCATAACGGTGGGGTCGTCCCCGAATGCAGAGGCGTAAACGGGTCGTCCCATTTAGCGTTGTGATATGCCCGGGGGATTATACCTGCAGCTAAGGGGGATAACAGCACAAAGGTGGCAGCAGGTGAATATTCAACGTGGGAAGCGGTATCCCACGGCGCCGTCTTTGGATGGCCGTTCGTGGAATACCGCCGGAGTCGGCAAAGAGGGCTATTGCGCGCTACGCTGGATGGCCTTACCGCCAGCCTGAATATCTTCGCCCACACCCTGAGTGGTGTTGCACGCGGTCAACGAGGTCAAAATCATCAAAGAGAAAATCGCGATAATACTTTTCTTCAGCATAGGAAAGTCCTTATTTGTCAGTGGCGATAAAGTACGGCTTTCTAAGCTTAGTAAATATTAGCGGGGGTTGCTGTTTAAATGGTTTTATTTCGCACAATTACATTAGAAAGGTTAATGCTTATTAACTTGCAGTGCGAGAGATAGCGCCACCAAGGTGCTGAACGTCTTCACCAAAGCCGCGGAAAGTATTACAACCGTTAAGGGACAGCAGTATTAACAGGGAGACAACGACCAACAGAGCTTTCTTTATCATGCTGATTCTGCCAAGGGGATGCGGAAGAGAATAAAGCAAAGGAGCCACACAGGGCTCCTTTGTTATGAAACTTATTTTACGCGTGAAACGTATTCGCCAGAGCGGGTGTCAACGCGGACAACTTCGCCAATCTGTACGAACAACGGAACCTTAACCACGGCGCCAGTGCTCAGGGTAGCAGGCTTGCCGCCGGTACCGGCAGTATCGCCTTTCAGACCTGGATCGGTGTCAGTGATTTCTGCTTCGATAAAGTTCGGTGGCTGAACCGCGATTGGACGACCGTCCCACAGGGTAACGATACATTCTGCGTTGTCTTGCAGCCATTTTGCCGCGTCAGAGACGGTTTTTTCTTCAACACCGTGCTGCTCGAAAGTCTCAGGGTGCATGAAGTGGTAGAACTCACCGTCGTTGTACAGGTAGTTCATGTTGGTATCTACCACGTCTGCGCCTTCGCAAGAGTCGGTAGATTTAAAGGTTTTCTCAACGCGAGTACCGGTCAGCAGACGACGCATTTTAACGCGCGCAAATGCCTGACCTTTGCCCGGCTTAACGAACTCACTGGATTCGATAGCGTAAGGTTCGCCCTCGAACATGATTTTAAGACCCGGACGGAAATCGTTGCTAGAATAAGTCGCCATGATGGCCCTCTGAATATTTAAACTGGTAGCTTAGCCAAAAAAATGGCACACATTATAACCCAAAGTACGGCATATAGAGAAGATTGGTTGCATCAACTCGCCGATGTTATTACCGATCCCGATGAATTACTGCAGCTTTTGTCACTGAATACGCATCCGGACCTGCCGCAGGGCCGTGAAGCCCGTCGACTGTTTGCATTGCGCGTCCCCCGCGCCTTCGCCGCACGCATGCGTCCCGGCGACGCCAATGACCCGCTATTGCGTCAGGTTCTGACCGCCAGCGAAGAATTCATCAATGCACCCGGCTTCACGACCGATCCGCTGGACGAACAGCGTAGCGTGGTGCCAGGCCTGCTGCATAAATACCGTAATCGCGCTCTGCTGCTGGTTAAAGGCGGCTGTGCGGTTAACTGCCGCTACTGCTTCCGCCGCCATTTTCCGTATCAGGACAACCAGGGCAATAAGGCCAACTGGCGTCAGGCGTTGGATTATATCCGCCAACACCCGGAACTGGATGAGATTATTTTCTCCGGCGGCGATCCGCTGATGGCAAAGGATCACGAGCTGGACTGGCTGATCGGTGAGCTGGAAGCCATTGAACATGTAAAACGCCTGCGCATCCACACCCGTTTGCCGGTGGTGATCCCGGCGCGTATCACGCCAGAGCTGTGCCGCAGGCTGTCGGCCTCTCGTCTGCAGGTACTGATGGTCACACACATCAATCATGCCAATGAGATTGACCGTGAACTGCAGGGAGCCATGACGCAGCTGCGTCTGGCTGGCGTCACCTTGCTGAACCAAAGCGTGTTGCTGCGCGGCATTAACGACAACGCCGACACCTTGGCGGCACTGAGCAATGCGCTGTTCGACGCCGGAATTCTGCCCTATTACATCCACGTGCTGGATAAGGTACAAGGCGCGGCGCACTTTATGGTCAGCGACGACGAAGCGCGCACCATTATGCAGGCGCTGCTGAGCAAGGTTTCCGGTTATATGGTTCCGCGTCTGACCCGTGAAGTCGGCGGCAAGCCAAGCAAAACGCCGCTCGATCTGCGCCTGATGCAAGATTGACTGTTCGGCGCAATGACAGAAACAAAAGAGGCATGCCTGGGCATGCCTCTTTCTTATGCTATGGCGTACGCATTAATCTTGCGTTACGGGCACTTATAAACCTGGCCGGCCATTTTGCTGTCCAACGGGGCAAAGCTTGAAAGCAGGTTCTGGCTTGGGCTGGTAGCACCATAAATCACGTTGCCGCCCATTGCCGCTGCCTTGTTGCGCAGATCGTTTGCCGCGCCGCGCATGGAGCTGCCTTCACCACCGTTACCGGACAACCAGTTGCTCTGGGTGCCAGTCACTTCGCCCACCAGCTGGCATTCCGCCGCCGGTTTGGTATCGGTAAATTTAACCTGCTGACCTGCGGCGGAAAGTTCATTGGTGCTGCTGCAACCTGCCAGCAGCAAGGCTGCCGAAAGACCCAGTAAGGCTTTAATCCGCATCTTGTTCCCCATCTATATTGAGAGTTTCGCAAAAGCTTATCAGAAAGCGTTGCTATCTCTTAAGCATCCGTTGCCACTGGTGCTGGCCAACGTCTTGAGCGACAGCTGATGAAAGATCAGTTTACCAGCTAAATCAGCCCGGTCTGCATAAATATCATCAAAAGCAGTGAGACAAAGCACGCAAAAAAAAGCCCCGACCAATTGGCCGGGGCTTTTGCACACGCGAACGTGGGGGGATGATTACATCATGCCGCCCATGCCGCCCATGCCACCCATACCGCCAGCGCCACCTAAATCAGGTGCGTCGCTTTTTGGCAGGTCGGTCACCATGCACTCGGTGGTGATCATCAGGCCAGCCACAGAAGCCGCGTACTGCAGAGCAGAACGGGTTACTTTGGTTGGATCCAGGATACCCATCGCGATCATGTCGCCGTATTCTTCGGTGTAAGCGTTGTAGCCGTAGCTGCCTTCGCCTGCTTTCACGTTGTTGGCAATCACGGAAGCTTCTTCACCGGCGTTGATTACGATCTGACGCAGTGGAGATTCCATCGCGCGCAGAGCAACCTTGATACCGACGTTCTGGTCTTCGTTGTCGCCTTTCAGGTTAGCGATTTTGCTGGCTACGCGGATCAGTGCAACACCACCGCCGGCAACCACGCCTTCTTCAACCGCAGCACGGGTCGCGTGCAGGGCATCTTCAACGCGGGCTTTCTTCTCTTTCATTTCAACTTCAGTTGCTGCGCCCACTTTGATAACGGCAACGCCGCCGGCCAGTTTAGCGACACGCTCCTGCAGTTTTTCACGATCGTAGTCAGAGGTAGCTTCTTCGATCTGCTGACGGATCTGGGTAACGCGGCCTTGGATAGTCGCTTCGTCGCCCACGCCATCGATGATGATGGTGGTGTCTTTGTTGATCACAACGCGTTTAGCCTGACCCAGGTCTTCCAGGGTCGCTTTTTCCAGCTCCAGACCGATCTCTTCAGAGATAACGGTACCGGCAGTCAGGGTAGCGATGTCCTGCAGCATGGCTTTACGACGGTCGCCGAAACCAGGTGCTTTAACCGCAGCCACTTTCACGATGCCGCGCATGGTGTTAACCACCAGAGTAGCCAGCGCTTCGCCTTCAACATCTTCAGCGATGATCAGCAGTGGTTTGCCGGCTTTCGCTACGGCTTCCAGTACTGGCAGCATTTCACGGATGTTGGAGATTTTTTTGTCAGCCAGCAGGATGAACGGGCTTTCCAGTTCGATAGAACCGGTTTCTGGCTTGTTGATGAAGTATGGAGACAGGTAACCGCGGTCGAACTGCATCCCTTCAACAACGTCCAGCTCGTCTTGCAGGCCAGTGCCTTCTTCAACGGTGATAACGCCTTCTTTGCCTACTTTTTCCATCGCTTCTGCAATCAGTTTACCCACGGTTTCGTCGGAGTTTGCAGAGATGGTGCCTACCTGAGCAATAGCTTTGGAGTCAGAGCAAGGTACAGACAGTTTTTTCAGCTCTTCAACAGCGGCGATAACCGCTTTGTCGATACCGCGCTTCAGATCCATTGGGTTCATGCCGGCAGCCACTGCTTTCAGGCCTTCGGTGATGATGGATTGAGCCAGTACGGTTGCAGTGGTGGTACCGTCGCCTGCCGCGTCGTTCGCTTTAGAGGCAACTTCTTTCACCATCTGCGCGCCCATGTTTTCAAACTTGTCTTCCAGTTCGATTTCACGAGCAACAGATACGCCATCTTTAGTGATGGTAGGAGCGCCGAAGGACTTATCCAGCACTACGTTACGGCCTTTCGGGCCCAGGGTCACTTTTACTGCATCAGCGAGAACATTCACGCCGCGGAGCATTTTCACGCGTGCGTCATTGCCGAATTTTACGTCTTTAGCTGCCATTGGTATTTCCCTTCAACTCGTTCAGTTCAGAAGATAAAGCGTGTTTACGCTTCAACAATTGCCAGAATGTCGCTTTCGGACATGATCAACACTTCTTCATTGTCGATCTTCTCTGCTTTCACGCCGTAACCGTCGTTGAAAATCACGATATCGCCAACTTTCACATCCAGCGGCTGGATGTTGCCGCTTTCCAGAACACGCCCTTTACCCACCGCGACAACTTCGCCACGAGTAGATTTACCCGCTGCAGAGCCAGTCAGGACGATGCCGCCAGCAGATTTTGATTCAACTTCTTTGCGCTTGACGATAACGCGGTCATGCAATGGACGAATACTCATTGAACGCTCTCCTGTAAGAAGGTCTCTATCAGATTTAGGGTTGTCACCGGATTGTTAATACCGGCTTGTGGGATTTGAAATGGGGGCATTCCATCCCCCTTCAAGGGGGCGGCCAAAAAAATTTTCGCTTTTGATGGCAATACTGGGCTACTGATGCGAAAAACGCGGCCTGGGCCGCGTTTTTTCAACGATCGTTGCGTTTGTCATGATCGTCGGGCTGATGATCCAGCGTATAGCGATCGTCGTTTTTACGCTGGAACTCGCCGTCGAAGGTGTTGCCGTTGGCGGCATCACCGCCCTGGCTCCAACCGCCGGGGCGATAAACGGAAAGATGCGGCATCAGTTTCAACGTCAGCGATTTTTGCACCGGGGGCAGTAACAGCAACAGGCCGAGGAAATCGGTAAAGAAACCCGGTACCAGCAGCAAAAAGCCCGCCAGCACCAATGACACGCTCTTCACCATTTCTGATGCAGGACTTTCCCCCGCCGCCAGTTTTTGTTGCATCTGCATGAAGGTTTTCATGCCCTGATTGCGCACCAGCGAAATGCCGACGCAGGAAGTGAACACCACCAGCAACAGGGTGATCGCCACGCCCAATACGGCGGCGACTTTGATAAATAGGGATATCTCTATGTAAGCCAACAGAAATATCAGCAGTAACGGTAACCAGCGCACCTGGTTCTCCTCTGGTAGATCTGCGCAACCGCACGTTGGCGACGGCGCGAAAAGGGGGCCGGTAAACGGCCGACCTAAATACAATGGGGTCTGCCGGCGTGCATTTCAACCAAAGGCCCTTTTTTATTGCTAAAGTTAATAAACGTGAAAGGGATCACAGAACCAGAAACAGGCAATTTAAGAAGGCTCAGAAGGTGATCTGGATTCAGTCATTTATTACTAACCAGCATATGATCTGGGCAGCATCGGGCACAGTGGTTAATCGTTTCATGCCTGAAGCCTTCGGCAACATAATTTGGTTCCCTGACAATTAATTAATTCGGCAGCAATACAAAGAAGGTTCACATGTCAAATAACATTCGTATCGAAGAAGACCTGTTAGGAACACGTGAAGTCCCCGCAGAAGCCTATTACGGTGTTCACACTCTGCGTGCGATTGAAAACTTTTATATCAGCAACAGCAAAATCAGCGATGTGCCCGAGTTTGTTCGCGGCATGGTAATGGTAAAAAAAGCCGCCGCGATGGCGAACAAAGAACTCAAAACCATTCCACGTAAAATCGCTGATGTCATCATCCAGGCCTGTGACGAAGTGCTGGATAAAGGCAAATGCATGGATCAGTTCCCGGTGGATGTGTTCCAGGGCGGCGCAGGCACTTCATTGAACATGAACACCAACGAAGTGCTGGCGAATATTGGTCTGGAGCTGATGGGCCACCAGAAAGGCGAATACCAATACCTGAACCCTAACGATCATCTCAACAAGTGCCAGTCTACCAACGACGCCTACCCAACCGGTTTCCGCATTGCGGTTTACGCCTCCAACCAAAAGCTGATCGACGCCATCAACCAGCTGCGTGAAGGGTTTGACCGCAAGGCAAAAGAGTTTGAAACCATCCTGAAAATGGGGCGCACCCAGTTGCAGGATGCGGTACCAATGACTTTGGGACAGGAATTCCATGCCTTCAGCGTGTTGCTGAAAGAAGAAACCCGCAACCTGCATCGCACCGCCGAGTTGCTGCTGGAAGTGAACCTGGGCGCGACAGCAATCGGGACGGCGCTGAACACCCCGGAAGGCTACCCGCAACTGGCGGTTCAAAAATTGGCAGAAGTCAGCAATCTGCCTGTCGTGCCGGCCGAAGACCTGATCGAAGCCACCTCCGACTGCGGCGCCTACGTGATGGTGCACAGCGCGCTGAAACGCCTCGCGGTTAAACTGTCTAAAATTTGTAACGACCTGCGCTTGCTGTCTTCAGGCCCACGCGCCGGTCTGAACGAAATTAACCTGCCGGAACTGCAGGCGGGTTCTTCCATCATGCCGGCCAAGGTCAACCCGGTCGTGCCGGAAGTGGTCAATCAGGTGTGTTTCAAGGTGATTGGCAACGACACTTGCGTTACCATGGCGGCCGAAGCGGGCCAACTGCAGTTGAACGTTATGGAGCCGGTGATTGGCCAGGCGATGTTCGAGTCAATCCACATCCTGACCAACGCCTGCTATAACCTGCTGGAAAAATGCATTAACGGCATCACCGCGAATAAAGAGGTGTGTGAACACTACGTCTTCAATTCTATCGGTATCGTCACCTATCTGAACCCGTTCATTGGCCACCACAATGGTGACATCGTCGGGAAGATCTGCGCCGAAACCGGCAAGAGCGTACGTGAAGTCGTGCTGGAACGCGGCCTGCTGACCGAAGCCGAGCTGGATGACATCTTCTCCGTGGAGAACCTGATGCATCCGGCCTATAAAGCCAAACGCTATACGGATGAAAATGAACAATAACAGACACACCCGGTAGCCCAAAAAAGGCACGCTGAATCCCCTGGATAGCGTGCCTTTTTACTTTCCATCGCCCACAAAATTTTAACTTTTCGTTTTCAAAAAAACTTATTTTAAGGAGTAGACACTATGTTAGCCGTAGAATTGGTTATCGTTCTGCTGGCCATTTTTTTAGGGGCCAGGCTGGGCGGTATCGGGATTGGATTTGCAGGCGGGCTGGGGGTTTTGGTCCTGGCTTTGATTGGCGTGAAACCGGGCAGTATTCCGTTCGACGTCATTTCCATCATCATGGCGGTGATTGCCGCGATCTCGGCGATGCAGGTCGCCGGCGGTATGGATTATCTGGTTCAGCAAACGGAAAAACTGCTGCGCAAGAACCCTAAACACATCACTATTCTGGCGCCGATCGTCACCTATTTTCTGACTATCTTCGCCGGTACCGGCAACATCTCGCTTTCCGCACTGCCGGTGATCGCCGAAGTGGCGAAAGAACAGGGCATCAAGCCTTGCCGTCCGCTGTCTACCGCCGTGGTATCCGCCCAGATTGCCATCACCGCCTCACCGATTTCCGCCGCGGTGGTGTACATGTCATCAGTGATGGAAGGCCACGGCGTCAGCTATCTGCACCTGCTGATGGTCGTGATGCCGTCTACCTTCTGCGCCGTACTGGTGATGTCGCTGCTGGTAAGCTGGCTGTTCGACTCCAAGCTGTCTGACGATCCGGTTTACCTCAAGCGTCTGGAAGAAGGCCTGGTGACCCTGCGCGGCAACAAGATCATGGAAATCAAACCCCGCGCCAAAGTGTCGGTGCTGCTGTTCCTGCTGGGCGTGCTCTGCGTCGTGGCTTACGCCATCATCAACAGCCCGGGCCTGGGCCTGGTGGCAAAACCGCTGATGAACACCACCAACGCCATTCTGATCATCATGCTTAGCGTCGCTACCCTGACCACCCTGCTGTGCCGTGTCGATACTGATATGGTGCTTAACTCCAGTACCTTTAAAGCCGGGATGAGCGCCTGTATCTGTATTCTGGGGGTAGCCTGGTTGGGCGACACCTTCGTGCAGGCCAATATCGACTGGATCAAAGAGACAGCAGGCACGGTCATTCAGTCCCACCCGTGGCTGTTGGCGGTGATCTTCTTCTTCTGCTCGGCACTGCTGTATTCTCAGGCCGCCACCGCCAAGGCGCTGATGCCGATGGCGCTGGCGTTGAACGTGTCGCCATTGACCGCAGTGGCTTCCTTCGCCGCCGTTTCCGGCCTGTTTATCCTGCCAACCTACCCAACGCTGGTCGCCGCGGTACAAATGGATGATACCGGCACCACCCGCATTGGGCGTTTTGTGTTTAACCACCCGTTCTTTATCCCCGGCACCATCGGCGTGATATTGGCGGTGCTGTTTGGCTTCCTGCTGGGCAGCGTGATGCTGTAATGCTTCACCCCGGGGCTGCGGCCCCGGTTTCACTTCCTCCTGCCCCACTGGCGATAAACTCGCCTTCTAGCTGACCGCCCTTCAAGGTATAGTGCCCACTGATTATCTGGATGAGAGGGCTGAAGATGTCTGATTGCGAAGCTGTCGTCATACTCTGCACCGCACCCGATGAGGCCACGGCACAAGACCTGGCGGCCCGAGTTCTGGGGGAAAGGCTGGCGGCCTGCGCCACGCTGTTACCCGGCGCAACGTCGTTATATTATTGGGAAGGGAAACTGGAACAGGAATATGAAGTGCAGATGCTGTTCAAAAGCGATCGCCGCCATCAAGACGCCCTGCTCAACTACCTGAAACAACATCACCCCTACCAAACGCCCGAGCTGCTGGTACTGCCGGTGATGGCCGGAGATAAAGACTACCTGTTATGGATCAACGCCTCATTAAACTGATTTTTCTGCTTTGCAGCCTGTTCTTTCTGCCGCAGGCGGCCCAGGCTTCGCTGTTCGGCCAAAACGGCGGCAGCCAGTTCGTGCCTGTCGATCAGGCCTTCGCCTTTGATTTCAAACAGCAAGGCAATCAGCTGTCGCTGGACTGGCAAATTCGTCCCGGTTATTACCTCTACCGCCAGCAGATCAAACTGGTGCCGAAACAGGCCTCGCTGGGCACCTTCGAACTGCCCGCCGGGCTGAGCCACAAAGACGAATTTTTCGGCGAGGTCGCCATTTTCAAGCAACAGCTCAACCTGAAGGTTCCGCTGCAGCAAGCAACGGCGGATGCCAGCCTGAGCGTAACCTACCAGGGCTGCGCAGAAGCCGGCTTCTGCTACCCGCCGGAAACGCGAGTCATCCCGTTGAATGCCGTGAGCGCTTCCGCCGTTCCGGTAATCCCAGAGCCGACAGAGCCGGTGCCGGCACCTAACGATCTGCCATTCTCGCCGCTGTGGGCATTGCTGATCGGTATCGGCATCGCTTTCACCCCCTGCGTTCTGCCGATGTACCCTCTGATTTCCGGCATCATTTTAGGTCGTGAAAAACCGCACAGCAGCGGACGTATCCTGGCGTTGGCGGTGGTTTACGTGCAGGGCATGGCGCTGACCTATACCTTGCTGGGTTTGGTGGTCGCTGCCGCCGGGCTGCAGTTTCAGGCGGCATTGCAACATCCGTACGTATTGATTGGCCTCTCGGTGCTGTTTATCGCGCTGGCATTGTCGATGTTTGGCCTCTATTCGTTGCAATTACCGGCCTCGCTACAAACGCGCCTGGCGGGCTGGAGCAATACCCAAAAGGGGGGCTCGTTGCCCGGTGTGTTCCTGATGGGGGCTCTGGCCGGATTGATCTGTTCTCCCTGTACCACCGCACCGCTCAGCGCGATCCTGCTCTACATTGCCCAGAGCGGCAATATGTGGGCCGGTGGCGGTACCTTGTACCTTTACGCATTAGGCATGGGGATCCCGCTGGTGCTCGTCACCCTTTTCGGCAACCGCCTGCTGCCGCGTAGCGGCCCATGGATGCAGTATGTCAAAGAGGCTTTCGGCTTTGTGATCCTCGCCCTGCCGGTATTTCTGCTGGAACGTGTGATCGGCGATCTGTGGGGGATACGGCTGTGGAGCCTGCTGGGTCTGGCGTTCTTCGGCTGGGCCTTCGCACTCAGTTTGAAAACCTCTCGCGGCTGGGCGCGCGTCTT
The DNA here is from genome assembly GCF_014164835.1 of Serratia sp. OS31. Lineage (NCBI taxonomy): Bacteria > Pseudomonadati > Pseudomonadota > Gammaproteobacteria > Enterobacterales > Yersiniaceae > Serratia > Serratia sp. OS31. The sequence goes on from NZ_JACJFQ010000001.1 coordinate 378,357, forward strand.
ACAAATGCTGTTGTTGGCAGCGGCGGTGATCGCCGCCCGGCCGTTGCAAGACTGGGCTTTTGGCGCCAATAGCTCGCAGCAGGCTACGCCACACCTGAGCTTTACGCAGGTCAGTAATGTGGAGCAGCTCAACCTGGCGCTGCAGCAAGCACAGGGTAAACCGGTGATGCTGGATCTGTATGCCGATTGGTGCGTCGCCTGCAAAGAGTTCGAAAAGTATACCTTTAGTGATGCGGCCGTTCAGGCTAAGCTGGCCAATGCCGTGCTGCTGCAGGCGGATGTGACTGCCAACAATGCCGAACAGGCAGCATTGCTCAAGCACTTGAAAGTCCTGGGTTTGCCGACAATTCTATTTTTTAACGGCGCTGGACAAGAGTTGACGGCCCAGCGGGTGACCGGATTTATGGACGCTCCAACGTTCAACGCGCATTTGCAGAAAGTAGTGCAATAAATAACACTGAAGTTCAGAACCGAATTTGGAGGGAGCACAAGTGCAACGCGAACAAGTTCTTGATACGGCACTGGGGCTGTTGGAACAACAGGGCCTGGCAACCACCACATTAGAAATGCTGGCAGAAAAACTCGACGTACAGCCGGGCGATCTTAAACGCTTCTGGCCGGACCGCGAAGCACTGCTGTACGACTGCCTGCGCTATCACGGCCAGCAAATTGACACCTGGCGTCGTCAGTTGCTGCTGGATGAAACCCTGAGCCCGCAACAAAAATTGCTGGCACGCTACGACGTGCTGGCAGAGTACGTCCAACACGATCGCTATCCTGGCTGCCTGTTTATTGCCGCCTGTAGCTTCTTCCCGGAGGTGGATCACCCTATCCACCAGTTGGCCGAGCAGCAGAAGTTGACTTCACTGGAACTGACGCGCGACCTGCTGCGAGAAATGGACGCCGACGATGCGGATATGGTGGCGCAGCAGATGGAACTGATCCAAGAGGGCTGCCTCAGCAAACTGCTGATAAAACGCCAGCTCCAGGACGTATCCGTCGCCAAGCGGCTGGCAGAGGATATCTTGCAGGTCGCTCAGTGCCGCAGAAATGGCGCATTAAGCTGAATGACACCGTGGTGGCGAGCGCAACCACGGTACTTTAAGCCCATCTCGCGTTTTTTTTGCTCCCTTTGACTGAAAAGCCAGCAACCGGATGCGTTTTGCCTTATTTCGTTCACAAAGCCGTTGACTGCCTTCGGCCAATACGGTTTAATGCTGCGCGTTGCCCGGATAGCTCAGTCGGTAGAGCAGGGGATTGAAAATCCCCGTGTCCTTGGTTCGATTCCGAGTCCGGGCACCATATTCAGAAGCGCTTGTCAATAATTCAGGATGAAAAATTGACCGGTTCTAAAGCGGGTCCAGATACACGATAACCGAAGGTGTGGTTGGAAAGTTTCATCCAGTGATACCATTACCCGGTTGTTGTAAAAAGGCTCTCGATGATCCCGCCTATCTCACTAGGCGGGATCTTTCGTGTACGATTTTTACAGCTTCCATAGGCGAATGTCAAATTGTGTCAAGGGGATACTCGTATTCAGCATCTCACCCTTTTCCCCATTCCTGCTCCAGAAGTTCACGTAACGCATCAATATCTTCATCAATATACTCCAACGTAGACCGTAAGCTGGAGTGCCCCAACAGACGTTTGACGGCTTGAATATTACGATCCGGGGATTTCATCAGGTTGGTCGCTACCGTGTGCCGAAAACGGTGAGGGCTGACAGCAAATCGGCACTCCTTGGAAATACGCCGAAAAAAAGCCCTTATGGGGTAAATCCCCATGTCTATGTCGTAACTTCCTGCCGCAAGCTGTGCTCTTCGTTTCAGGTCAAAACGGTTCACATTGAAAAGCTGATCACCTGATCCCGCACCTGCCGCTAATGAGCGTTCTAGAATGACCTCTAAGCGCGGATATAAAATAGATGTTATCGGAACCTTGAATTCACGGTGATTTTTTGAACCTTCGGAAATCACATCGATCCAGCGCTCCTCCAGATTGACATCGCACACCCGTACATGCAGAAGTTGGTTTTGACGCATCCCGGTATGACTTAACGTATCCAGTACAGACAGCCAAAACCAGGCAGGATAGCAAGCATTGGCTCGAGTGCTCATGGCATACGATTGAGCAAAGAGTCTCTCCTGTTGATGATGTTGATCCATCAATCGATAAACTGTTTTCACCTGCCCCTTTGAAAGCGTTTTTTTCTTCTTTTTCCCTACCCGGACAACCGCCTTATTAAAGGGGTTTTCCGTGTGGGATAGTAATCCCTTCTTCATGCCAAAATTAAATAATGCTCGCATATGCGTGACTTTATTGTTCCAGGTACAAGCCTCCAGTTTCTGTTCTTTAAGAACATGCCTACGCCATTCAAGTACCAATGTATTGCTAACATCACCAGGCAATTGCTGTGCGTACTTCTGAAAAGTTCGAACAACTTTCCGGTAACTCCATTCCGTCGCTGGCCGAAGAGAGTTACTGAAAAAATACTGCTCCATCAACTGTTCAAACGTCACATCCATCATGCCATAACTCCCTATTTCCTAAGGTTTTATCATCACAAGTGGGTTATCCCCTGGAATGTTATGGCCTTTATACAGTTTTTTGGCAACGATAAGATAACCTGTCATTTTCTGGAATCGCCCTTCCCTGGCCTTATCTTGATAGACATGGCAGGTATACATCACGCCTTTATCCTGTCGATGTCTCCCTAATCGTTCGAAGGCATTCTGTAAATGAGTTTTATCTTCGGAATGCCCCTGATTTTCCGATAAAAATTGGTGAAAAATATTTGGCGCACGAATAAAGACATAACCTGCAATAATATGAATCCTGGCATCGACAGTATTTACTGCAAAATCCCCTGAGCAACATCCTTCACTCAACCATCGCCAAAAACGTTCTCCAATCCCCTCTGGATCTGAAGGAGCGATGTCTTCCCCTGATTCAATCGCCGTATGCATCGATAATGCCTGCGCATCCTGCACCAAATTAGTGGGGTCAGAAAAACCCATGACAGCCAATAAATCCCCCGTAGTATCTTCTTCAGGAGAAGCTGGTTTGACAGCTTCACTATCAGGCACAGCGCTGTCGAGAGAGAAAGCAAGCCCTTCTGGTAGAGGACTCTCACCAGGTAGGAAAGAGGGAACCAGTTCCGGGGAAGATGCTGACTGAAGAGAGCTATTCACTAATGGCATTATCGTTTCAGGTGCAACCTGTGGGGTTGAGGCCGTAGTAGCAATGGCAGGTTCCCCTTTTCCTATTGATGTAGAGATAGCTTCAGAGACAATGGCATTGACTATTCCTGATTCGTTTCGAAATCCCGTCAAATACAGGGACAACGTGTTCAGCACCTCCGGCCAAGTACTCAACCAGATCAATACCTCATCAGGGATGACTTTCCAGGCCAGCATCGCGCCCAAGCTCTGCACCCGTATCGCATCAGCAACAGGCTTGAAACGAAAACGGTAAGGTGCATCCGGCATGGCACCAAGCGGCATCCAGCGCTGTCCACTTTCCAGCTCAACTTCGATATGGCATAACATGTCGAGCGACTGCAGCATGGCGGCATAGACAATCACCGCATTCCAGGCGGCACTCTGTGAGGCCTGATCTTCCGGTTGTGCCCCAACCGGCAACAGGTAATTTTTTGATAGCCGGGCAGCATAGGCCACTGTTTCAAGCAGATGATCCACCATCCCCCCCAGATAGGCATGATGGCCGTTCTCCGTGGCAGGGAACTGCTGCATCAGCGTGACGCAGTGTTCCAGCGGTTGCAGGTAATACTGCTGATACAGACTTTTTGGCAGTGACGAGTAATCCCACAACATCTGCAGCCATTGACGGCGCGGTGATATAGCCAAAAGTTTGGCTGCTTGTTCAGGTGCATGATAGCCATCAGGAACACTAGCGCCAGAGATAGCAACTCTCGCCTCCCCCTTTCCGATCGCCGTAGGTAGAAGTTTAAGGAGTGATTTCAACATGACTATTCTTCCAATAAGGTGTGTTTAGCAACAGTCTCAGCAAACTTACTTAACACCGTTTTTGCGATGAAATAACGCGCTAAAAAATATCTTTTATCAACACAATCAAATCCTTACAATAAGTTAACCCTACCATTTTATGGATATGCTTTTTCTCAGCAACAAAGAACCATAACTCACGCTTTAAAAGTTATTTATCTTCATTTTTTCATAGCTACATTCAATTAAAAAATGTCAGCTAAGGGCTTCATGATAACAAATACTTCTGTTATTCTCGAAATATGGAAATGTAAAAAGTGAGAGTCATGATGGAACTAGATGCCGTCGCAAGCGCCCTGAAAGAGTTGGGCCACCCTACCCGGTTGAGCGTTTACAAAGCGCTTGTCCGGTCTGGAGAGTGCGGGCTTCCCGTTGGTGAACTGCAAAAACGGTTAGACATTCCAGGCTCCACATTGAGTCATCACATTTCTGCACTAGTGTCGGTCGGTTTGCTGCAACAACGTCGTGAAGGCCGTACGCTGCATTGCCTTCCGCAATACGAAGTCCTCAACCAAATCGTCTCTTTCCTGGTTGAAGAGTGCTGTGCCGATCAAGACAAGTAATCACAATACACTGAATTTATTCTATTTAATTCGAAGTAAAAAATGCGAGGAGAAGCAATACACGATGAGCGACCTACTTTCTACATTGGATAACGTGGATAAGCCCCTCTTTGATTTGAGTATTTCTGAAGATCGATTTTTCGGTAAAAAAATCAATCATGCACCACGTATCTTGATGCTCTACGGCTCAGTGCGGGAGCGTTCTTACAGCAGGCTCGCGACGGAAGAAGCAGCACGTTTGTTGACAGCTATGGGTGCGGACGTGCGTATTTTTAATCCATCCGGATTACCGCTACCTGACGATGCCCCCGATACTCATCCTAAAGTGATGGAGTTACGTGAGTTGGTGATGTGGTCCGAAGGCATGGTGTGGTGCTCACCAGAGCGTCACGGTGCGATGACGGGGATCATGAAGGCTCAAATAGATTGGATACCTCTTTCGACCGGTGCCGTCCGTCCCTCACAGGGAAAAACGCTGGCAGTGATGCAAGTCAGTGGAGGTTCCCAATCATTTAACGCTGTGAATCAAATGCGTATCCTCGGGCGTTGGATGAGGATGATCACTATCCCCAATCAATCTTCTGTAGCAAAAGCCTGGCAGGAATTTGATGATGAAGACCGAATGAAACCTTCGTCCTATTATGATCGTATCGTCGATGTGATGGAGGAACTCATGAAATTCACCCTACTCACTCGCAGTAATTCTGACTATCTTGTCGATCGCTACAGCGAGCGTAAAGAAAGTGCTGAGGCGCTGTCTGCCCGCGTCAATCAAGGGAGCATCTAGCCAGACAATGGAGGCACTTCAACAGTTTAATCACTGCATGACCACCTTTTGGACGCAGCATCAGGCTGAGTTCCACCAATTTTTGAGAGCAAGAACTGGCGATAACGAATTAGCGTCCGACTTATTGCAGGAGCTTTTTCTCAAAGCCAGATCGATTTCTGATAACTTTTGCCAAATGCAGAACCCCAGAGCCTGGTTGTATACCTGTGCCCGCAATTTATTAATTGATACGCATAGAACTGCCAAGCCATTTCAGGAACTGCAAGAGTCATTTCTGTATCAAGAAGAACATTCACCGGCCATTACGTCATTGACAGAATGTTTGCCTGAGGTGCTTCAAACACTCAATGAGGAAGAACGTGAACTCATTGAACTTTGCGATATCTATCAGTACAGCCAGAAAGAAGTAGCAACATACAAAAATCTGTCACTTCCCGCGGTTAAATCGCGGTTACTCCGCGCCAGGCAACACCTTAAGCAGCAAATGATGGAAACCTGTACCATTGAGCTGGATGAGTTGGCCCAAATCTGTTGCCATAAAAAAATTTCCTGAAAAAACGCATCCTTTTCTATCCCCATTCGTTTACCTCAATGTAAGGCTACCCACTACTACATTGAGGATCAGAAAATGCCAAAAATTGAAATCTTTGAACCGGCTGGCTGCTGTGCAACCAGTAGTGTTGTTGTCAATCAGGACGCCATCACTTTCAGCACGGATATGGAATGGTGCAAGCAGAATGGGCTGGATGTTACTCGGCATAATCTGTCAAAAAATCCGCAAAGCTTTCTGCAAAACACCGTCGTCAAATCTTTCCTAAATTCTTCTGGGGCAGACTCCCTTCCATTAACCCTGCTTGATGGAAATGTAGTTATGGCAGGCCGTCTTCCTACCCGAGCTGATTTTGCCCGCTGGACAGATACCCCGTTGACTGCGGACTCAGCGGACACTAAGCAACCATCCTGTTGCTCTATCCCCCGTATGCCATAACGTTCCAGAAAATTTAAAAAGTTAGAAGAGGTTCATCATGAAAATTAATTTTTTAGAAGGGATCACCCCCTTTATTTTCTTTACCGGGAAAGGTGGCGTTGGGAAAACATCGCTGGCTTGCGCCACCGCAGTTACACTGGCTGACAGCGGGAAAAAGGTTCTGCTTGTCAGTACCGACCCTGCGTCAAACGTCGGACAGGTATTTGACCAGAAAATTGGGCACCAGATTGTTGCTATAACTAAAGTTGCCAACCTGTCAGCGATGGAAGTCGATCCAATGGCTGCGGCACAAGCCTACCGAGACCGTGTGTTAGATCCAGTCCGTGATGTGATGCCCAAAGAAATTGTGCAAAGTATTGAAGAACAACTGTCAGGCTCTTGCACCACGGAGATCGCCGCCTTTGATGAGTTTACTGGCTTGCTCACCAACACTTCTCTTCGCAGCGATTTTGACCATATTGTTTTCGACACTGCACCAACAGGCCATACAATCCGTATGCTGGAACTCCCTGGAGCCTGGTCAGGCTATCTTGAAGCCAACCCCGACGCAGCAGCAAACCTGGGGCCACTCATCGGTCTTGAAAAACAGAGAAATCAATATGCTGATGCCGTTGCTGCACTGTCAGACCCTGAACTGACTCGATTGGTACTAGTTGCCAGAGCCCAGGCATCGACTCTGAAAGAGGTCTCTCACACCTATGAGGAGCTCTACAATATTGGTCTGAAGCAGCAATACCTGGCTATCAACGGTATCCTGCCTGCAGAAGCGGCCAAGAATGACATTCTGGCCGAAAGCATCATTGCCCGAGAGAAAAAGGCACTGAATGAAATGCCGAAGAATCTTTCCGCATTACCCTTAAGCCAACTGCCGTTGAAACCGTTCAACCTGGTAGGCTTGGGTGCACTGCGCAAATTGTTCACCGATAGCAACACTGACGAACTGGAAACGATCCGGGCTGACCAGCAGGATCTGACCTTCCCTAGATTGTCTCAACTCGTCGATGAATTAAGTGCGTCAGGCAAAGGCCTGGTGATGACAATGGGTAAAGGTGGCGTAGGTAAAACTACCATTGCCGCCTCTATTGCAGTTTCTCTCGCACAAAAAGGGCATAAAGTTCATTTAACGACCTCAGATCCTGCAGCCCATTTATCTTATACCCTTGATGGTAGCCTGGATAACCTGACGGTCAGCAGGATTGACCCGAAGGTTGAGACAGAAAAGTATCGCCAGTTTGTTCTGAGTAATCAGGGTAAGGGACTTGATGCTGAAGGGTTAGCGGTTTTAGAGGAGGATTTACGCTCCCCGTGTACTGAAGAGATTGCAGTCTTTCAGGCATTCTCCCGCGTCATTAAAGAAGCAGAAGACCATTTCGTCATTATGGACACCGCACCAACCGGCCATACGTTGCTGTTGCTGGACGCCACCGGCGCTTACCACCGCGAAATGGTACGTCAGATGGGACAAAGTGGTGAACAGGCATTGACCCCCATGATGCAACTGCAAGATCCTGATCAAACGAAGGTGGTGATTGTCACCCTCGCTGAAACTACACCGGTATTGGAAGCGGCCAACCTGCAGGAAGATCTGCGCCGGGCAGACATTGAGCCTTGGGCATGGGTTATCAATAATAGCCTGGCGGCTGCATCACCCAGCTCTCCATTCCTCATTACCCGCTCAAATCGCGAACTGCCCCTCATTTCTGAGGTTGAAAAGAAATACGGCCATCGGATTGCTGTTGTTCCTCAACAATCCGCTGACCCTGTTGGCGTGGCCCAACTGCAAAAGTTGGCAGCTAGCGAATAACATCCCTCACGGCACAAGGCACGCGCGCAGAGCGTGCCTTGTGCCGTGAGGGTTTTAGTTTTGAAAATTCACAACTTTACTTCTTCTTTCCATCAACATAACATCCCGCCACACGCCACTCATCTCACTGACTTTTTCCCGGATACCTATTCGACTTTTCATGCAGCCTGACACTGCCTGTATGTTCGGGAAAGATACCCGCAATCAGAGTCCAGACATGATCAACATCGTAGATACCTGCTATAAAAAGGGTATCGCTATTCGATTTCTTGAGAATGGCTTAAGTACCGAGGGGACAATGGCGAAGATGGTCATTCAGATACTGACTGCCGTGGCCGTGGCTGAGGCTGAACGGGAACGAATTTTGGAGCGGACAAATTGACAGCCATGGCATCAGGAGTAAAGTTCGGACGTAAACCACACAATAAATCTGCGATAGTACGGGAGTTGATAGGGCAGGATAAACCGGAAAAAACTATACTGGAAAAACAGGTATATCACGTGCGGTCTTATACAGACTGAAAAAAATTACTCGGACAGAGCAAAAACCCTCCGGGTAATAGTAAAAAAGTAAGGGAATGTAAAAATGCAAGAAAGCAAAGTAAACATAAACCGAATTCACTCCCTTTACGAATCATTGGTCAAAAGGCATGCCTCACTTGAGGATACCTACCACGCCATTCTCAATGAAGGATTGAAAGCCTTTAACCTGTCTCTGGGGATTATAAGCCAAGTAGATGGCGACCGTTACTCTCTGCTTGCCGCTTCACCGGCGGGAAAAAACATTTCAGCAGGCATGACTTTTGAATTAAAAAACACCTACTGTCAACTTGTGATAAATGAAAGAAAAATAATAAGCATTGAGCATGCGGGAGCAAACCCCAATTTTAACACTAATCCAGTCTATATTGATATGAGGATTGAAAGTTACATATCTGCGCCAATATGGGTAACAGAAAAAGTATGGGGCACACTTAATTTTTCTTCTAATCAGATAAGAGAGATATGTTTTTCTGAAGATGATCATGAGTTCATTAGTTTAATGGCTGATGGCATCGGTTCGTTAGTCGAGATGACTCTATTAAACATTGAAAAAGAACGTGTTATTTCAGAACTGAGTAAAAACAATGATATCCTAGAAAGTATTTTTGAAAATTCAACGATCGGAATGGCACTGGTGTCCCCCTCAGGGCAATGGGTGAAAGTCAACAGATCACTGACACACATGCTGGGGTATTCTGAAGCACACTTACTTTCCATCAACTTTCAAAATATCACCCACCCTGAAGATTTAACCACAGACTTAAAACTACTAGAGACACTTTTTCAAGGGAAAATTCCTTCCTACCAATTGGAGAAAAGATATCTGACGGTATCAGACAATTATATCTGGATCCTCTTGAGTGTCTCCTTGGTACGGGAGAGTAATGGTGATGTAAAATATTACATTGCTCAGATTCAAAGTATTGATGAGCGTAAAAAAATGGAAATGGAATTGAAAAAACAAAAAGAGGAATTATATAACATCAATACTATTCTAGAACGGATGGCAACAGAGGACAGTCTGACGGAAATTGCTAACCGCCGAAAATTCATGCTCTGGTTTGATAGTGAAATGACAAGAATGGAACGTTATCCGTTCTCCGTATCACTTGCACTTGCCGATATCGATTTTTTTAAATCGTATAACGATGACTATGGCCATCAGGAAGGTGATTTTGCTTTGAAGAATATTGCCAAAAGGTTAAGTAGCACACTAAGAAGCCAGGACAAAATAGCCCGATTTGGGGGTGAGGAATTCATAATTCTTTTACCTGAAACAGATGAAAAAGGCTGTCTTTTAGCCTGTGAAAGATTAAGAAAAAGCGTTGAAAACTTAATGACTCTCAGAAGAACCGTTACGATCAGTATTGGTGCAGTGACATACTTCCCACCGCATGGGGAACTTGTACATTTTGATGATTTACTTAAAGCATCTGATGCGAAACTATATGAAGCGAAAAGGTCGGGGCGAAATCAGGTAAAAATGATTAACTTTACGGACTACCAAGGCTAATCTCTTTCTTATTTTAACTCTGATTAGATGGAATCCAAATCAAAAGCAATTCATTGATTATATAACATTAATAAAATACAGTAAATCCTCATGCAAAATGGCACAACAACATAATTTTTTAATCATAACAAATATTATCAATAAAAATCAGACATATTTAACATACTAAGTTTAGTTTACAAAAAAAGCCCGGAGACTATTCCGGGCTTTGCTTTACAGCCTATTTTATGTTGTCCTGATTATGCGGTCAGGACATATACAATAATACGCTTCTCAAAAATTATGGCAATGTAAACTCATTATTTTTAGATAACTTTACAATTAACTTACCCCCAAGCACTACTTAACAGCACTGTTCCCCCCCACTTCTGGATGTTGGTCGTGGTTAAATTACACTTATTATATAACCACCTTACTTTCACAACTGTCTATTATTCAATTTCTAGAGCATTACACAGCCATGAGTTTTATTTAGTTAAAAGCATCAAGGGGTTTATTTACCGGTTAATAGCACGCATGGGAATTTTATTCCTGGCACATGTAAAATACAGTCTAAAAATACTTGTGCAGAGGTGATTTATTTCAATTTCATGATATTATTATTGGTATGATAATATTTATTATGATCAAAAACCACTCATATTGGATGTTGGGTCAATAAAAAAGCCCCGGTGACGGGGCAATAATGTCAATAAGGATGTGTTTTTATTATGGGGTACACGCTTACTCAGTTAGATTGCATCATACTGCGATGCTTTTCAGCCTGTTCTTTATGCGCACTTGACTGAGCATTTTTCACCGTTTCATGGGCGATGGCGGCTTTTTCATGCTCATCCATCTGCGAGAATGATTTGGTATTTTTGCGTTCAGCATCAGTAACGCCCTGCTCTCCCATCATTTTCTTATGCTGTTCAGCCATTTTTTTATGGGCGTCAGAATTACTGTTATTCACGGTTTCATGTGCCACCACCGCTTTCTGGTGCTCATCCATGTCCATCATTTTTGTGCCAACACCGTCTACCGCAGATTTCGGTGTAGATGACATCATCTGATGTGCTGGCGCTTGGGCATTATTAACCCGCTCATGGATGTTCACGGTTTCTGCAGCCCAGGTTGAGGAAACAAAGGTCATAGCAAAAGCAGTGGCAATGATAATTTTGTTCATGGTGTGTTCTCCATTTTCACATCATACGTGTTCGAATCGTCTGAAACATCCTTTTACAGGGGATCTTAAAGATGTCTCGGTTTGCAGTAAATGGTCACAACGTAATCCAGTTAACATCAGGATCTCGCTGTGCCTGTTCAAGTTAAGAGTAATTATAAGGGAGGGGTTCTGTTGGACTCGTGACAGAATGATGACAAATGTGTAATGTTAGGATGTTTATTTAATTTTTATATAAAACAGATAGTTATGCATTGTTTTATTGAACGCTTTTAGTTGAAAGAATCTGACTTACAACTGTGAGCGGTTATATGACGGGCATATTTATTTTAAATACACCCGTCCTCTTCATGCGACGAACCGGGGAAAAGAGAGGGTGAAACGGGTTGAAATCGTATCTGAGATAACGCTAATTCTACCTTGATGTGCTGTTACGATGGATTTCACGATAGCCAGACCGATACCACTTCCCTCACTTTTTCTTTGTCTAGAGGGATCAACCCGATAGAAGCGGTCAAACAATCGGGGAAGGTGCTCTTGAGGAATGGGGGTTCCAGGATTTTCAACGATAAGATCAACCCATTCATACCGTTCGTTAACACGAACGGTAACCATCATTCCTCTGGGGGTATAACGAATGGCATTCGATAAAAGGTTATTGATGACCCGCCGCAACATGAGTGGATCTCCTCCAATGAGGGCAGGACTCCCCTCAAACTCGAGACTCACTTCTTGCTCCTCAGCCCAGGCTTCAAAAAACTCGAAGACCTTCATCGTTTCTGACCTGAGATCTATTATTGATCGCTCAGGAATGAGTTGGTTATTGTCTGCCTGAGCCAGAAACAGCATGTCACTGACCATCTTGGCCATACGATTGTATTCTTCAAGATTAGAGTAAAGCACATCCTCCAGTTCTTTATCCGGTCGGCGCTGACTTAACACAATTTCGGTCTGAGTAACAAGATTAGTAATGGGAGTCCTAATCTCATGGGCGATATCTGCAGAGAAATTAGCCTGTCGGGTAAAAACATCCTCGATACGTTCAATCATATGATTGAAGGAAATAACCAGTTGTTCCAGTTCTATGGGTACCCGATCAGGCTCAAGTCTGACATCCAGATTCTCAGAAGTAATATTTTTTATTTTCAGGCTGACATTTCTTAAAGGTTGATGTCCCTTGTGAACAGCAAACAAAACAGTAAAAATAATCATCAAACTGATGACTGAGGCGATCATGACAAGATTGTTTTTGAGCTCATCAATATAATGCAGATGAAAATCGATTGAGAGCGCTATCAGCAACGTGTATGGTTTGACGCTCTCCGGCGTCCTTACTGAGGATGCAATAAGGCGGTACGTTGTATGCCTCATCTCGCTATCAGAGTGATCCGCATTACTTTTCTTCTCTCCTGTCCAGAGAAATACGTCGCCGGAGCCAAGGTGCTGCGAAAAATCCAGCGTGGATGACACAGGGAGAAGATCGGGCCCATCCGGCGAGCGATAAAGTACCTGGTTATTTCCGTTGCTGAGTAATACCGAGATATTCCGGTAACTTTGCAATACTGTGCTGAGTCGTTCGACTTTCTGTCGCTCCGATCCATCAGGACTTTTAAGTATATTTTCCAAGGTCATACTGACTTGTTTCAGATCATTGACATCCTGCTCCGCAAAATGCCTCTCCACAGAATGCAACATGATCCACGTAAATGCCACAAAGGCGATGGTCGTCGACAAGCTGATGAAAAAAGTGAGGCGAGAGGCAAGAGAAAAAGGGCGGTGACGACAGTTAATCCTCATCGGGTACCTCAAGCACATAACCAACGCCACGTACCGTCTGAATCAATTTGGGTTCAAAATCGTTATCAATTTTTGCCCGTAACCGTTTAACAGCCACATCGATGGCATTCGTGTCACTGTCAAAGTTCATATCCCAGACCTGTGAAGCGATCAGTGAACGTGGGAGTACCTCTCCCTGATGGCGGATGAAGAACTCAAGGAGTGTGAATTCCTTACTGGTCAGCGTGATCCGGCTGCCCTTGCGATTCACTTTTCTCGACACCAGATCAAGGGTTAAGTCTGCCACCTGGAACTGGCTTTCCACTATAACGGCAGTGCCACGACGTAACAATGTTCTGACTCTCGCCAGAAGTTCTGCGAAGGCAAAGGGCTTGACCAGGTAATCATCAGCACCGAGTTCAAGGCCCTTGACACGATGCTCGATGGTACCGAGTGCCGTCAGGAGCAAAATGGGCATACCTTTATTTGCCGCCCGCAACATTTTCACGATATCCCAGCCATTCACATCGGGTAGCATGATATCCAGAACAATCAGGTCGTAATCTGCTGTCATGGCCAGGTGATACCCGGTCATGCCATTATCTGCCAGGTCGACAACAAAACCAGCTTCAGTCAACCCCTTACAAAGATATTCACCTGTTTTAACCTCATCTTCGACGATCAGTATTTTCACGCGCCCTCCGGAACATCGATATGGATGTTGTCATTCTAGTGGGCAAAAGGACGATATCAACGAATTAAAACGAAAATGACAGTTTTGTCATTATCCTGTCACTCACCAAACAGAGTCACTCCGGTAAGGTATCCACAATAATCATCAGGAAATCATTTGAACCATTTAACCAGGTGTACCTGGACGAGAAACGATATGTTCAAATTAAAACTACTAACTCTCAGTACATTGTTCGTTTTGGCGGGGTGTACCTCATTGGCTCCGGAATACCAGCGCCCTGAACTCCCCGTGCCACAACAATTTTCGCTCTCCCGGAACGCACTGGTTCCGGCAACGGCAGACTATCAGGATACCGGTTGGCGAGTATTCTTTGCTGACCCTCAGGCACAGACTCTGATTAACGACGCGCTGAGTAACAACCGTGATCTAAAAATGGCGACACTCAAAGTCCAGGAAGCACGAGCCCAGTACAATGTGACAGACGCTGACAGATATCCGCAACTGAATGCATCTTCCGGTATCACCTACAGTGGGGGACTTAAAAATGAAAGTTCCACTACCCAGGAATATGCAGCGGGCATTGACCTCAGCTTTGAGCTGGATTTCTTTGGCAAACTGAAGAACATGAGTGAGGCTGACCGCCAGAATTTCTTCGCCAGCCAGGAAGCTCAGCGTGCTGTACAGATTCTTCTTGTTTCCAACGTCTCACAAAGCTATTTCAACCAACGACTGGCTTATGAGCAATTGCAGATTGCCAGAGAAACACTGAAAAACTACGAGCAATCCTACGCCTTCGTGGAGCAACAACTTATCACCGGCAGCACAAACGTACTGGCACTTGAACAGGCTCGGGGAGTGATCGAAAGTACCCGTGCTGACATTGCCAAAAGAGAAGGTGAACTTGCCCAGGCGAACAATGCGCTCCAACTGGTGGTCGGAAAATACTCTGTACTGCCCGATGGTAAACTTAATGCGGAAACAGATATTAATCCGGTAAAACTGCCTTTGAACCTGTCGTCCAACATCTTGTTGCAAAGACCGGATATTATGGAAGCTGAACATGTGCTGAAAGCGGCAGATGCCAATATTGGGGCAGCCAGAGCCGCATTCTTCCCGTCAATTTCGTTGACGGGCGGCCTTTCAGGAAGCAGCACTGACCTTTCAAGCCTGTTTAATGCCGCGAGTGGCATGTGGAATTTCATCCCTAAAATTGAAATTCCCATCTTCAATGCGGGCCGTAACAAAGCCAACCTGACACTCGCGCAAGTACGCCAACAACAGTCAATTGTCAGTTACGAGCAAAAAATTCAGACTGCGTTTAAGGAAGTTGCTGATGCACTGTCACTTCGAGAAAGTATAAGCGGGCAATTAACAGCACAACAACGTTTTCTGGAGTCCCTTCAGATAACGCTGCTACGGGCACGCGGTTTATATTCCAGCGGCGCTGTAAGTTATATCGAAGTCCTGGATGCGGAAAGAACACTATTTTCAACGCAGCAAGCCATTCTGGATCTGAGATATGCCCAGCACGTTAACGAAATAAACCTTTTCACTGCCTTGGGTGGTGGTTGGACAGAATAAATTATTTTTGAAATAAATAAGGAGTTATAAATATGCGTCAGTCAATAAAAATAGCTTTATTGGGGATCTTCTCGGTTGTCATGGCCGCAGGTGTTCAGGCAAACGAGCACCAACACAGCACAGCAGATAACACGAAGGCCGAAGCTTCTTCGCAGCAGGTTATCAGCACTGCGGGGGTGGTGAAGGATATTGATATGAAAGAAATGAAAATCACCATCGCGCACGAAGCGATACCTGCCGTGGGTTGGCCTGCAATGACCATGCGATTTACGTTTACAGCATTGGATGACAATATCCGCGCACTGAAAGTCGGTAGCCATGTGAACTTCACTTTTGTGCAGCAGGATACTATTTCATTGCTTCAGGAAATTAAAAAAAGCCAGTCTTAATTGATTTTATGATGAGCGTTTATTGTGCCTGTCATACCCCCTGTTATGGCAGGCATGATTATTTACCCCCTACGGCTCCCTCCGAGTTAACAGGTTTGGCTTCTATCAATATTCAGTGGAATTAAATATGGCTTCTATAAAACTTAAATATACTGCAGTTATTGTCAGCAGTCTTTTGATGGGAGGGCTTATATCCGTTGGGGCTTACCATTATCTTTTCTCTGCAGACAAAACAGAAATACCGTCATCAGAGCGTAAGGTTCTGTTCTGGTTTGACCCAATGAAACCCGATACCAAGTTCGACAAACCGGGAAAGTCACCGTTTATGGACATGGATCTGGTCCCCAAATATGCCGATGAAGGTGGCTCCGAAAACAGCAACGGTATCCGTATCGATCCTACCCAGGTGCAAAATCTGGGTATTAAAACAGAAAAAGTCCGTACCGGACGTCTGACTTATGCGCAGACACTCCCTGCCACGGTCAGTTTTAACGAATATCAATTCGTTATTGTCCAGGCCAGATCAGACGGTTTCATTGAAAAAGCGTATCCGATGACTATTGGGGATAAAGTGAAAAAGGGTACCCCCCTGATTGACATCACTATTCCGGAGTGGGTCGAAGCGCAGAGCGAGTACCTTTTACTCTCAGGTACTGGCGGTTCAGCGACGCAACTTAAAGGGGTGCTGGAACGCCTTCGCCTTGCCGGGATGCCCGAAGATGACATCCAGCGCTTACGCAATACACGGAACATTCAGACCCGATTCACGATTAAAGCGCCTATCGATGGGGTGATCACCGCGTTTGATTTGAGAACCGGGATGAATATTTCAAAAGATAAGGTTGTTGCCCAGATCCAGGGGATGGATCCGGTCTGGATTAGCGCTGCGCTACCGGAATCTATCGCTTATTTGCTGAAAGAGAACTCTCAGTTTGAAATTTCCGTGCCCGCTTATCCCGAGAGAAAGTTCAACATCGAGAAATGGAATATTCTGCCCAGTGTTGACCAAGCCACCCGCACACTTCAAGTTCGCCTGCAGGTAGACAATAAAGATGAATTACTGAAACCAGGAATGAATGCCTACTTGAAACTTAACACCCAGAGCCAGGATATGTTGCTGATCCCGTCTCAGGCGGTCATCGATACCGGCAATGAACAACGTGTCATAACTGTCGATGGCAATGGCCGGTTCGTTCCTAAAGTCATCAAGGTGTTGCATGAGTCACAACGCCAGTCTGGGATTGGGGCTGGCTTGACAGAAGGTGAATCGATTGTCGTCAGCGGCCTCTTCCTCATTGACTCTGAAGCGAACATTTCCGGTGCGCTGGAGCGTATGCGTCATCCAGAGAAACACGCGACTACAGCGCCAGAAATGACGGCCCCTTCAGCAAACGCACATTCAGGTCACTGAGGAGACGAAGATGATTGAATGGATTATCAGGCGTTCGGTCGCCAACCGCTTTCTGGTCATGATGGGAGCCCTGTTTCTGAGCATCTGGGGAACCTGGACTATCATCAATACCCCAGTAGACGCCCTGCCTGACCTCTCTGATGTTCAGGTTATTATTAAAACCAGTTACCCGGGACAAGCCCCACAGATTGTAGAAAACCAGGTCACCTATCCCCTGACGACCACCATGCTCTCGGTACCCGGAGCAAAGACGGTCCGAGGGTTTTCACAATTCGGTGACTCGTACGTTTATGTGATTTTCGAAGACGGTACCGATCTGTACTGGGCAAGATCCCGTGTATTGGAATACCTGAATCAGGTTCAGGGCAAGTTGCCTTCAGGAGTCAGCTCCGAGATAGGACCTGATGCAACTGGAGTGGGCTGGATTTTCGAATATGCGTTGGTGGATCACAGCGGTAAGCATGACCTCTCGGAATTACGTTCTCTGCAAGATTGGTTCCTGAAATATGAGCTGAAAAATATTCCGAATGTGGCAGAGGTTGCCTCTGTGGGCGGCGTCGTCAAACAATACCAGATCCTCGTTGACCCGATGAAACTGGCCCAGTTTGGTGTAAGCCTGCCGGAAGTTAAGCAGGCCCTAGGCTCCTCCAACCAGGAAGCGGGCGGTTCTTCTGTCGAGATCGCCGAAGCAGAGTACATGGTACGTGCCAGCGGTTATCTGCAGGGCATTGATGACTTTAACAATATTGTCCTCAAGACGGGTGAGAATAGCGTCCCTGTTTACTTAAGGGATGTTGCGCGTGTTCAGATTGGGCCAGAAATGCGTCGTGGGATCGCGGAGCTGAATGGTGAAGGTGAGGTTGCGGGCGGTGTAGTGATTCTGCGTTCAGGCAAGAATGCGCGTGAAGTCATTTCTGCGGTCAAGGATAAGTTGGAAACCCTGAAAAGCAGTCTGCCAGAAGGTGTGGAAGTGGTGACCACGTACGATCGTAGTCAACTGATTGACCGTGCGATTGATAACCTGAGCTATAAACTTCTGGAAGAGTTTATTGTGGTTGCCATCGTGTGTGGCCTGTTCCTTTGGCACGTTCGTTCTGCACTGGTTGCCATTATCTCGCTTCCTCTGGGGCTGTGTATTGCCTTTATCATCATGCATTTCCAGGGGCTAAATGCCAATATCATGTCTCTGGGGGGTATTGCGATTGCTGTTGGGGCAATGGTGGATGCCGCCATCGTCATGATTGAAAATGCGCACAAACGGCTTGAAGAATGGGACCATAGTCACCCTGATCAGCAAATTGACAATGAAACTCGCTGGAAAGTGATCACCAATGCTTCTGTTGAAGTTGGACCCGCCCTCTTTATTAGCCTGTTGATCATCACCCTTTCATTCATTCCTATTTTTACACTGGAAGGACAAGAAGGGCGTTTGTTTGGGCCTCTGGCCTTCACAAAAACCTATGCCATGGCGGGGTCTGCATTACTGGCGATTGTGGTCATTCCTATCCTGATGGGGTATTGGATCAGAGGGAAAATACCGGCAGAAACCAGTAACCCACTGAACCGCTTTCTAATAAAAATTTATCATCCGTTGCTGCTGAAGGTTCTTCACTGGCCAAAAATGACGCTTCTGGTGGCTGCCCTGTCAATTTTTACCGTGATATGGCCACTCAGTAAAATGGGGGGAGAATTCCTGCCTAAAATCAACGAAGGCGATTTGCTGTACATGCCTTCAACACTGCCAGGTGTATCACCCGGTCAGGCTGCTGCCCTGTTGCAGACGACAGATAAACTGATCAAAACGGTGCCTGAAGTGGCTTCTGTTTTTGGTAAGACGGGTAAAGCAGAAACGGCAACAGATTCAGCACCACTTGAAATGGTGGAAACCACGATCCAACTGAAACCCCAGGACCAGTGGCGACCGGGAATGACGCTTGACAAGATTATTGAAGAGCTGGATGAAACGGTTCGACTACCAGGCCTGGCCAACCTCTGGGTTCCGCCTATCCGTAACCGCATTGATATGTTGTCCACCGGTATCAAGAGCCCGATAGGCATTAAAGTCTCAGGCACGGTACTCTCCGATATTGATGTCACGGCGCAGAGTATAGAAGAAGCGGCGAAAACTGTTCCTGGCGTGGTATCCGCTCTGGCAGAACGCCTGGAAGGTGGACGCTATATCGATGTCGATATTAACCGGGAAAAAGCGGCCCGATATGGCATGACCGTCGGTGACGTGCAGTTATTTGTCTCGTCTGCCATCGGGGGAGCCATGGTCGGCGAAACAGTGGAAGGAGTGGCCCGTTATCCGATCAACATCCGCTACCCTCAGGGGTTCCGCGACGGGCCTGGCGCATTGAAGCAATTACCGATATTGACGCCGACGAAGCAGCAAATCACCCTGGGGGATGTGGCCGACGTGAAGATCATTTCAGGCCCGACCATGCTGAAAACAGAAAACGCCCGTCCTTCAAGCTGGATTTATATCGATGCCCGTGGCCGCGACATGGTGTCCGTTGTTAACGACCTTAAAGCGGTTATCAGTGAAAAGGTCGAACTCAAACCGGGTACCAGCGTCTCGTTCTCGGGACAGTTCGAATTACTGGAGCATGCCAACAAGAAATTGAAGTTAATGGTTCCCATGACCATCATGATTATCTTCATTCTGCTTTACCTGGCATTTCGTCGCGTTGATGAAGCCTTGTTGATCCTGATGAGCCTGCCGTTTGCGCTGATTGGTGGTATCTGGTTCCTGTACTGGCAGGGATTCCACATGTCCGTTGCCACGGGCACGGGGTTTATCGCACTGACCGGGGTAGCCGCAGAGTTTGGTGTAGTGATGCTGATGTATTTACGTCAGGCTATTGAAGCGGACCCTAAATTGTCCAAGCCGGAAACATTCACTCGTGAAGGTCTTGATAACGCGCTTTATCACGGTGCTGTACTGCGTGTTCGTCCGAAAGCTATGACGGTCGCGGTCATCATTGCTGGACTTTTACCTATCCTGTGGGGGACTGGGGCAGGCTCAGAAGTCATGAGTCGAATTGCCGCCCCGATGATTGGCGGGATGATCACCGCCCCTCTGCTGTCCATGTTTATCATTCCGGCAGCCTATAAATTGATCTGGCTACGTCGGCATAAAAATTAATCATGCAAATCTGCGGGAATATCGGCTTCAGAGCCGAGTTCCCGCCATCACCCTTCCCTGTCCGGATAATAAAATCCGTGCGAGTAACATACAGAGGATCTTATGAAAAAAGTGTTGTTAATGACCATCATGCTAGCGTCTTCCCTATCTGCATTCGCGGGTGAAAAAATCATCGATTTATACAAGTCAGAAAATTGTGGTTGCTGTACGCAATGGGGCCAGGTTATGGAAAAGCAGGGCTATCAAGTTAACACTCACGTAATGAACGAGAGCGCCCTCGCCACATTAAAAGATAAATATGCCATCCCCACGGACTTAAGAAGTTGCCATGTGGCCATCACTGGCAATTTAATCATTGAAGGACATGTGCCTGCGGAGGCTATCAGCAAAGCTTTGGTTCCGGGTTCGGGTATCTATGGCCTTGCAACACCGGGGATGCCTGCTGGCAGTCCAGGCATGGAAATGGGCGATAAAAAGGACCCCTATAACGTCATCGCATTTGACAAAAACGGGTCACAGCGTGTGTTCCAGCGCATTGAATAAACGGGCACAGAGACTTTTCAGCCAGCCCTATATTCCGGTCTGGCTGAATACCGTAAAGAAAACTGCAGATAAATCACAGAGACATTCGTGATATCTGTGACCGTGACATATCCTGAAAAGAGTGACCAGTGCATGTCCAACAGGTCACGTGAACGTAAGGAGAAGTGCCGTGAATAAGAAAGGGTACGACATCCCTGATGCCGGTGAGACTTCCGGGCTTTCCGACTCACACCCCGAAAAACGCCGGGCAGTGAAAACTGTCCAGGATCCTGTTTGTGGCATGGCGGTAGATCCTGAGAAATCCGGGTTCAGTATGCCATTTCAGGATAAAAAATTTTTCTTCTGTTCTGCCTCGTGTGAATTAAAGTTCAAAACACATCCTGAACAGTATATTCATACCCAGTCCGCCTCCTCAGCACAGCATAAAGATCCCCAACCTCATCATACGCATACTGGCACGCCAGATGTCGGTCATAGTAGCGATGCCGTCTGGACCTGCCCTATGCATCCGGAAATAATACGTTATGCCCCAGGAGGTTGCCCTATTTGTGGGATGGCTCTTGAACCTCTGATTGTCACTGCAGATGCAGGTCCGAGTAACGAATTCCGAGATATGACTCGGCGTTTTTGGATCGGCGTATTATTGTCTTTGCCTATCCTTGTACTAGAGATGGGTGTGCATTTATCAGAAATGCTAACCCGGCTTATCCCACCCATATTATCCGTCTGGCTCCAACTGGTTCTTGCCACTCCGGTTGTTCTGTGGTGCGGTTGGCCTTTCTTTGAGCGCGCCTGGTTATCTCTACAAAACCGATCACTGAATATGTTCACCCTTGTCGCCATGGGGACCGGCGTAGCCTGGCTGTATAGTGTTATTGCGACCCTTTTCCCGTCCATATTCCCTCCCTCCTTCAGAAATACAGCTGGTGTAGTTGCTATTTATTTCGAAGCTGCTGCAGTCATTACCGTACTCGTTCTTCTGGGGCAAGTGTTGGAGCTTCGGGCCAGAGAACAGACCTCAGGGGCAATCAAAGCCCTGCTGAACCTTTCCCCCAAAACAGCCAGACGAATTAACCCCGATGGCCAGGAAGAAGACATCAGTATTGATGACGTGCTTCGGGGGGATCGGCTCAGAGTAAGGCCAGGGGAAAGTGTGCCTGTTGATGGTATTGTCGAAAATGGCAATTCATCCATTGATGAATCCCTGGTAACAGGAGAGTCAATGCCTGTCACCCGGGGAGTAGAGGACAAGGTCATTGGCGGGACCATAAACCAGACGGGAAGTCTGATCATTCGTGCGGAAAAAGTGGGCAGCGAGACGATGCTGGCCAGAATAGTCCAGATGGTGGCTGACGCCCAGCGAACACGAGCACCTATTCAGCGTATGGCAGACAAAGTGTCAGGGTGGTTTGTCCCCCTGGTGATTGTCATTGCCATTCTGTCATTCATTATCTGGGGGATATGGGGTCCTGAGCCCAGACTCGCTCATGGATTGATCGCTGCAGTATCGGTATTAATCATTGCCTGTCCCTGCGCTCTGGGATTGGCCACCCCGATGTCAATTATGGTAGGGGTAGGTAAAGGCGCGCAATCCGGTGTCCTCATCAAAAATGCGGAAGCACTTGAGCATCTGGAAAAGATTGACACGCTTGTTATTGATAAGACTGGCACACTGACAGAAGGTGCGCCCTCCGTCACCGCGATTATTTCTTTAATACGGGGAGGAGAAGATGCCCTTCTCAGGATCACTGCGGCAGTTGAAAAATCGTCTCAGCACCCATTAGGCCAAGCTGTCGTCGCTGCAGCCATAAGAAATGGCATTGATATTCCCGACGCAAGCGATTTTGATGCGCCTTCCGGGAAGGGCGTTATCGGCAAGGTCGAGGGCAAGGAGGTGGTGATTGGTAACGCAGTGGCGATGCATGAAAATGGCATTTCAACTGAAACCCAGCAGGAAGTGGCGGACTCGCTGCGTCGGGAGGGAGCCACGGTCATTTATGTCGCTGTCGAGGGAGTTTTAGCTGGCATGATGGCCATCGCCGATCCCATTAAAAAATCCACACCAAGTGCCCTCAAATCTCTTCAGAAAGAAGGGATCCGGATCGTGATGCTAACGGGGGATAACAGACTGACCGCTGAAGCTGTTGCCCGAAAGTTAGGAATTGATGAAGTAGAGGCTGACGTCCTTCCTGAGGGGAAAAGTGCCATTGTGGCCCGTCTCAGACAAGAAGGTAAAATCGTTGCAATGGCGGGTGATGGGGTCAACGATGCTCCCGCTCTGGCGGCGGCAGATGTCGGGATTGCCATGGGGACAGGTACGGATGTTGCCATAGAAAGTGCAGGCGTAACCCTTCTCAAAGGGGATCTCACGGGGATCCTGAAAGCTCGACGGCTATCTGAGGCGACGATGGTTAATATTCGTCAGAACCTGTTCTTTGCGTTTATCTACAACGCACTGGGTGTACCTGTGGCTGCTGGGCTGCTGTATCCTTTTTACGGGATATTACTCTCCCCGATAATCGCCGCTGCAGCAATGGCTTTATCATCCGTAAGTGTGATCGCCAATTCGCTTAGGCTAAAGAGAACCGATCTCGATAACTGAGTGTTATCCCGGGAATAAGCCCGGGTCATTGGGAGGAAAATCATGAAAAATGGCACACTGGCTCTTGTTGCCCTGATCGCTATATTGGTATTTGCCCTTATCAGGGAGCACTGGGAACATGTCGCTGGCTACTGGCCCTATCTGATCCTGCTTTTGTGTCCGCTTATGCACTTTTTCCATGGGCATGGGGATGGGCATAACCATAAAGGAAAGGATTCTTCTGACAAAAAATAACGATGTTCGGGGCCAGTCGACCCCGAACGTTAATCCAGAAATCGCTCATACTGTTGTATGTGCGCGTAGACATGTTTTTCCAGTTTACCGATTTTCGGTTTCTGTGGCTGAAAGGCCAGAGAATCAACGGGGCTATCCTTAACCAGCAATTCATAATGCAAATGAGGTCCAGAGGAACGACCACTGTTTCCTGACAACGCGATCGTCGAACCGCTACTGACTCGCTGGCCTTTCATTACCAGAATTTTATTGAGATGGAGGTATCGTGTCTTGACGCCTGCTTTTCCTGCCACCTCCACATAATACCCCATTGAGTTGCTGTATTCTGCTTTCATCACTGTCCCACTGATGACACTGATCACCGCCGTATTCATCGGCATAGAGTAATCAATACCATTGTGGGGACTGATTTTGCCTGATACCGGGTTAACGCGAGCTGGATTGAAAGAGGAACTGAGACGGGCAGAGGGCGGTTTTGGATAAGCCAGGTTCGTTAATTGGGGATCACGTCCTAATTTATAAAAATCAGTATCCGAAATGCGGTACGCGATATATTCTTTTTTTCCTGAAGATAATTTATAAGCGACCACGCGAGATTTTCCGGATCTTTTTTCGACCACAAGCCGTAGGGCTTCATTTATTTTAAGTTTCCGTAAATTGATGGCATCCGGAATAGACTTTTTAAGCGCAGCTATTTCACCCGATCCGAGTCCGGATCGGGTGGCGGTGATATAAAAATCATCCTTAATGACATCAGTAGAATACATACGCTAATTTCGCTGGTAATATAATTGTTACTCGCTATTCTAGAGTGGACAGGGTCATCTGTCATCATTAATCACACAAAATGGGACTACAGATGGTCATAATATTTGTAACATATCTTTTATACGTTGTCGTGCAAAAAATCCTGACGCTTTATGATAAGCCAGATGAGGATTGACTTTTGCGCTGACTGCGGTTATTAGGACTGATGCCCTCGCGATAATGAGCCGCATTTTGTCGGGCTTTATCTGCCAGTTTTACCAGCTCAGCATCAGAAATCGCTTCAGAGGCGGCAAAGAGTCTGGCCAAACCATCACTGACCCTGACATTCAACAACTCATTGTTTTTCATATTAAATTCCTTTCAAATTAATCATATCCTCCACTAAAGAAGGCAGGTAATTTCCGAAGAAATACACACTCAATCTGCATAAGCTGCGCGGATCCTTTCTGCCTGTATCTGATGAGCCGGTGCGGTAGCATTGTTGACTTTTTCATGCACAAGTGCAGCCCGGTCGGCAGCACTTAACTCAGAAAAAGAAACCGGAACAGGTTTGTTTTCTTCCAGTGCTAACATTTTTTTATGAGACTCAATAATTTTCTGATGGGCATACGAGCTGCTGTTATTCATAAATGAATGTGCAACGATAGCTCGCTCATGATCATTCATTTCAGAGAATGACTTTGCCCTATTTTTATTTACACTTGTTGAACTTTCTTTATGTACGGAAGCGTTGACATGTGAAACAGCAGACGCATTATTAACGAATCGATGAGCATTTAATGCCTGCTCACTGGTATTAGCAAAAGAAGTTCCTATGGAAAATGCGGAAAGCAAAGTAATAAGAATTATTCTATTCATGACCGTTATCCTTAATTATTTATATTGACACTTAGGGTGTAATAAAATAATACCTCATTTATAAAGTCAGTGCGGAAAATGACGTAAATGTAATGAAAATAATTACCCTCCCAACATTACGCAAATGTAATGATTATGTTGATTTTTTTATGTTAGCTTCATTTCAAGTTTTAAAAATGTCCAGAGTCCACGTCTCAAAAACACCAAAGAGCAGCCTACGAATTGCTCGAATCACTCTCAAAGGGAGAAAGATAATGCCGCTAAAAGTTACACGACGCTCTTTCATTAAGGGGCTCACTGTCACCGGCGTTACCAGCGGCCTCGGCGTGTGGAGTTTTAATGCCCGATCCAGTCTGAGCCTTCCACTGCCCCCGACACTGCTGGGCACCCATTTTGATCTGACAATAAGTGAAACTCCAGTCAACATCACGGGCAGCAACAAGCAGGCCAAAACAATCAATGGTGGCCTGCCCGGGCCAACATTGCGCTGGAAGGAAGGTGACAAAGTCACACTCAAGGTCAAGAACCAGTTGGATGAACAAACGTCGATTCACTGGCATGGCATTATTCTGCCCGCCAATATGGACGGAGTTCCAGGGCTCAGTTTTGCGGGCATCGAGCCAAACGACACCTATGTCTATACCTTCCAGGTCAATCAAAACGGCACTTACTGGTACCACAGCCATTCAGGTTTGCAAGAGCAGGAAGGCGTTTACGGTGCCATCATCATTGATGCCCGTGAGCCAGAACCGTTTAAATATGATCGTGAGCATGTGGTCATGCTAACCGACTGGACAGATGAGAACCCTCAACGCTTATTGAGCAAGCTCAAGAAACAGTCTGATTATTACAATGTTAATAAACCCACCGTCGGCTCCTTTTTCAGGGATGTAAACACCAAGGGTCTCTCAGCCACGATTGCCGACCGCAAAATGTGGGCGGAGATGAAAATGAACCCCACTGACCTGGCTGACGTTAGTGGCTATACCTACACCTATCTGATGAACGGGCAAGCTCCCCTGATGAACTGGACAGGGCTGTTTACCCGAGGAGAAAAAGTTCGTCTCAGATTCATTAATGGTTCTGCAATGACCTACTTTGACGTACGCATTCCAGGTCTGAAGATGATTATTGTCGCTGCAGACGGTCAGTATGTAGAACCCGTTACTGTTGACGAATTCAGAATTGCAGTTGCTGAAACGTACGATGTGATCGTCGAGCCAACAGAAGATGCCTGCACCATCTTTGCACAGTCCATGGATCGCACGGGTTATGCCCGAGGAACGCTGGCGATACGTGAGGGGCTCAGTGCCCGTATACCTCCTCTGGATCCCCGACCTGTTTTAACCATGGATGACATGGGGATGGGGGGAATGGATCACGGTATGTCCGGCATGGACCATAGCACGATGGCAGGAATGGCAGAGGGTGATCAGATGATGAGTATGGATGGTGCTGACATGGCGCAACCAGAGGTATCGTCGTCACCGATGGACCACAGCAACATGGCTGGAATGGACCATTCGCAGATGGCGGGTATGCCTGGCATGCAGAGTCATCCGGCATCTGAGGATAATAATCCGCTTGTTGATATGCAGGCCATGAGTGTGTCACCCAAACTGAGCGATCCGGGTCTCGGACTCAGAAACAATGGTCGTAAAGTGCTCACCTATGCCGATCTTAAAAGTACGTTTGAAGATCCCGATGGCCGGGAGCCCACACGAACGATAGAGCTCCATCTGACCGGCCATATGGAAAAATTCGCCTGGTCATTTAACGGCATCAAGTTTTCTGATGCAGGGCCTCTACTGCTTCAATACGGAGAACGCATCCGGATCGTACTTGTCAACGATACCATGATGACTCACCCCATTCATCTGCACGGCATGTGGAGCGATCTAGAAGATGAAACCGGTAATTTTTTAGTGCGTAAGCACACGATTGATATGCCACCAGGCACCAAACGCAGCTACAGGGTCACGGCTGACGCGCTGGGTCGCTGGGCTTATCACTGCCATCTTCTTTATCACATGGAAATGGGCATGTTTCGCGAAGTTCGGGTTGATGAATGAGGAGAGTGAATGTGAATATGTGGAATGTTAAACACCTCATGGTCGGGATACTCTTTTCTCCCTTGGCGTATGCCGGTCAACCTATACCTGTCTCCTCTCATGCGGGTCATGATATGTCTGCCATGCAGCAACCAGCCGAGACAGAAGACATGAGTATGACAGCCATGGAGCCGGTGATAACGGAGAGTCGCACGCCTATCCGCCCCATTACGGATGAGGACAGGAAAGCCGCATTCAACGCTCTTCAGGGACATAAAGTTCATGACAGTAGCATTAATTACTTCATTCTGCTTGACCAGTTGGAATGGCAAAAAAGCAATACTGCCAATATGTTCAACTGGAATGTCAACAGTTGGGTGGGCGGTGATATCGATCGGTTGTGGGTTAAAAGTGAGGGCAAGCGGGTCGGCGGTAAAACGGAAAGTGCAGAAGCCCAGTTATTATGGGGGCATGCCATCGGCTCCTGGTGGGATCTGGTCGCGGGGATCCGGCAGGATTTTCGCCCCTCATCACCACAGACCTGGGGCGCAATAGGTTTCCAGGGGCTGGCGCTCTACAACTTTGAATCTGAGATCACTGCCTTTGTGGGAAACGGCGGTAAAGCGGCGCTTCGCCTGGGGGGAGAGTACGATATTCTATTGACCAACCAACTTATTCTCCAACCCTCTTACGAGGTCAATTTCTACAGCCAGAATGATGAATCACGGGGAACAGGCAGTGGGCTGTCCGATACCGAACTCGGCCTCAGATTGCGTTATGAGGTGCGCCGTGAATTTGCCCCTTACCTCGGTGTTTCATGGGATCGGCGTTATGGAAACTCATCAGATTTTGCAAAAAATGACGGCGAGAAGGACAGCGAATTTGCCTTCCTGGCAGGTGTCAGGATGTGGTTTTAATTATCCAAATAATTCAATAGGAAATATTATGCGTTTATTTTATCAAGCTGCACTGGCTTCGGGATTAACTGTCGGTCTTGCTTTTTCAGCAATGGCACATCCTGAATTAAAAAGTTCGGAACCCCAGGCGAATGCAATGGTTTCATCGCCTACAAAAATAGAATTGAATTTTACCGAAGATTTGGCCACTAAATTTTCGGGGGCAAAATTAACCATGACCGGAATGAAAGGCATGTCCTCTCATTCACCAATGGCCGTTGCGGCCAAAGTATCACCAGGTAGTAACCCTAAGTCCATGGTTGTCACCCCTCGAGAACCATTACCTGCAGGAACATACCGAGTTGACTGGCGGGCGGTATCCTCCGATACACACCCTATTACCGGAAATTATACCTTCTCTGTGAAGTGATCGCTATGAACGACCAAGTAATGATTATAGTTCGATTTTTCCTTTATCTCGATTTGATGCTGGTTTTTGGACTGCCTTTTTTTGAGATATATGGAATAAAAAAAACACGACGTGAAGAAGAATCAGTCATTCATTTTAGGTCGTTCATCTTCTTTGCGGTCACCTCAGGTATTGTGCTGACATTTCTCAATATGCTTCTCGTCTCAAATGCCATGAGTGGAGTGACGGATTTCAGAGAGTTATCAATACATATTATAGAGATGGTGATTGAAGAAACAGAAGTGGGTGTCAGTTGGATCATTCGTCTGGTTGCACTTTTTATCGCATTGGCCGGTATTTTACTGTACAAGCGCAGTCAGCAAGTATCACGCTGGATAACCACTCTGGCGGGCATGGTGGCCCTGGCCACCCTCGCGTGGGGGGGGCATGCGGTCATGCACGACGGCATTCACTACTACCTTCACTTATTCAGCGATCTTGTTCATCTTGTCGCTGCGGGTACATGGGTAGGAGCGCTGGCGGCCTTTGCAATACTGTTGCTGCGTAAAGGTAATCACAACAAGCAGTTTGTTGAGGTTGTCTCGGAGTCGCTAGCCGGATTTGCCACAGCAGGAACGATTATTGTTGTGGCATTGAGCCTCAGTGCCGCGATCAATTATGTGTATATTACCGAAGGCACTCTTTCTGTACTTGTCAACAGTACCTGGGGGTTATTGCTGCTGGCGAAAACCGGGCTCTTTGGACTCATGCTGTTGCTGGCAGCAGCAAACAGGTTTCATCTTGGCCCACGCCTGGAACGCACAGTCAGTATGGGTGAATACAGTAAAAGTATCTCTTTAATGCGCCAAAGTATTCTGACAGAATTCTTTATTGCCATAATTATCCTTGCAGCGGTGGCCTGGTTGGGAATGTTGTCTCCTTCCGCCATGGGCAAATAGAGAAACAGCCGACCACTCCACGGGGTGGTCGGCGTACGGCCTGGAGAGCGAGTACATAATGCAGCGCATTCTCATTGTAGAAGATGAAATAAAAACAGGCAGTTACCTTCGTCAGGGACTGGAAGAAGTCGGGTATCATGTGGAGCTTTTTCACAATGGCCGTGAAGGTCTGAATGCTATACTGAAGGGTCACTATGAGCTGATTATTCTGGACATTATGCTGCCGAGCCTAAATGGCTGGCAAATCATCGAGGAGATGCGTAAATCCGGCCATGAAGAGCCTGTTTTGTTTCTCACTGCGAAAGATAATGTCCAGGATAAAGTGAAGGGCCTGGAGCTAGGCGCGGATGATTATCTGATCAAACCCTTTGATTTTGCCGAACTGGTCGCCCGAGTACGAACACTTCTGCGCAGATCTCGTGCCCTTGGTCCGACTGTCTGCAGTCTGGCTGACTTGACTGTGGATATGGTACGCCGGACAGTCATACGTTCTGGAAAACGGATTCATCTGACATCAAAAGAATATATCCTGCTTGAATTATTATTACAACGAACCGGAGAAGTGCTGCCTCGTAGCCTGATATCGTCGCTGGTATGGAACATGAATTTCGACAGTGATACAAATGTTATTGATGTCGCAGTGCGTCGCTTGCGAAGCAAAATTGATGATGATTTTGAACCTAAACTAATACATACCGTACGTGGTACAGGTTATGTTCTGGAGATAAAAGAAGAGTGAAAAAAAAGTTCTCCCTAACAACACGACTTAGTCTTGTTTTTTCCATTTTCATGCTTTCGGTATGGTGGCCATCAAGTTTCTTGTTAATTACTGCACTTAACAGTTACTTTGATAATCAGGATAAAGAATTTATTCTCGGTAAATTACAGCTTACTGAAGAATTCCTGAAAACCGAGACAACCAGCACCACTGAAAATATAAACTCTCTTTATGGTAAAATTAATGACGCCATGATTGGCCATGCTGGATTGTTTATTTCCATAAAGAATTCGGATAATGAAAAAGTGGTTAACGTCTATTCTAAGAATACCTCAATCCCGGAAAATCTGTTAAATAATTCTGGGCGCATTCTAAATAAAATGCTGCAAAATAGAGAGAACGGGACGATATACCGGAGTATTTCTCAGCGTGTTAGCCTACCCCAACCTACCGGACAGGATAAGTATTTCATCATTACCGTGGCCACGGATACCGGTTTTCACTCCCAGTTTATGGATAAGCTGGGAAACTGGTTGTTCTGGTTTAATCTTGGGTTGCTATTTATTTCAGTTTTCCTTGGCTGGCTCACTACACGGCTGGGTCTAAAACCGCTAAGGGAAATGACACGTCTGGCGTCAGGGATCACAATTAATAATCTTGACCAGCGTCTGGATCCAAATTCAGCACCCTCTGAAATAGCCGGAACAATGCGAGAATTTAACAACATGCTGGATAGGCTAGAAGGGTCATTCCAGCGATTGTCTGATTTTTCATCGGACATTGCTCACGAGCTGCGTACACCTGTCAGTAATCTGATGATGCAGACACAGTTTGCGCTCGCTAAAGAGAGGGATGCAGGACATTATCGCGAGATCCTTTTTGCTAACCTTGATGAACTCAAACGCTTATCCCGCATGAGCAGTGACATGCTTTTTCTGGCCAGGTCAGAGCATGGTCTTCTGCAACTGGATAAAAAGGATGTTGATCTTACCAGGGAACTGAAAGACCTCATTGAGTTGTTCGAGCCACTGGCGACGGAAACTGAGAAAAGAATAACCCTGAGTGGCTCAGCAACAGCTCAAGCAGATCCTGACATGCTCCGCCGGGCGTTCAGCAATCTGTTGTCGAATGCGATTAAATATTCTCCTGACAAGTCAAATATTACAGTCAAGATTGATGCTGACGAAGAACATACGATCATCAGTTTCATTAATACTGCCACAGGCATTTCCGTTGCGAATATTGACCGGTTGTTTGATCGCTTTTACAGAGCAGACTCATCAAGGGTCCACAACACGGAAGGTACAGGTCTTGGGCTGTCGATAACACGTTCCATAATCAATACGCATGGCGGAGATTTATCTGTGGAGCAGCAGGGAGGAGAAATATTGTTCAGGGTCTGTCTATTTCAACAAAGTAGACTGAAGAAACAATAAAAACCCCAGAAAAAAGGGGATGAGATGTGCCCTTGATGAGTGACAAAATTGTCATCATCCCGTCACGGGTTAAACAGAACCCAGTGTTTATACTCAACAGCAAATCAGGATAACAGCGGAATATGATGTTTCGCTTCAGGCCTGAACTGAGAAAGAAACTGAGGGTAGCGCGCCATAAATCAGCATTGGATGAATGGAATGCGAACCACCTATTGCTGAATACTGGAGAGTATAAACCATGAAGAAAATTATTATTGCTGCTGCTGTTGCCTTGACCTTTGTTTCCTCAGCCTGGGCCGCAGAAACCGTGAATGCACATGACCAGGTCAAGAATGCCCAAGCGATGGCACACCAAAATATGTCAACCACACAGGGCTCTGCTGTGCAGGGAACGGGGGCGAAAATGGCGGATATGGATGAACATGGTAAAGCCGCCATGTCGCATGAAACCATGAAAAACAGCAGTGCACCTGCACATCAGGATATGGCAGAAATGCACAAGAAAATGATGGACGATAAGGCACCAAATGACACGGCTAAATCAAAATCATTCGCAGAGATGGATGAGCATGAAAAAGCGGCCATTGTCCATGAAAAAGCCAACAATGGGCAATCATCCGTGATTCATCAGCAGCAAGCCGAAAGACATCGTAGCCAAGTCAAGACTAACTGATCCTGAGCTCGAACTCTTAGTATGTGTGTTGTGTCCCCCTGTTAATGCCGCTTTATGATGGCATTTGCCCCGACTGTAGGGGCTTTTTTTTGACTTTGCCCCTGCCAGTGGGGCTTTTTTTTAACCCGTTGCTCCGTTTCCCAGATTTACTGTGACGAAAACGTAAGTGAATGAGATATCGCTTTAATAGCTTTCAGACCAGAACCAAACCGAACGATTGCATCCCTGTTTTTTTCAAGCCCACTATAAGGCAGGTAGGAAATGTTTAAATCTGTGATCCTACTGAAAGCGGGTCGCTGTAGTTGATTACGTACATCTTTTTCGCGTGCATCGGGAGCAACCAAAAATAAAGCCGTTGAGGCAGAAAAATCATTTCCGTTAAGCGCCAGATCCAGCATACGGACAATACCTGAATAAATTGACGTTGAATGCTCCACTTCAAATGCTGCAATAACCTTACCGCCTTCAGGAGCAAACCAGAGCACATCAATTAACTTTGTCGCTTCCGCTCCCTTCGCGGTTGTAATGGATTCAGGCAGGCACTCAAGGCACCCCTTTGCAAGAGGTATGCCCTCATGCTGACGTCCTCGGTCATTAGACGCAATCCAGACATCATACCCAAGCCCTTTACCGATATCTCGCAACCATGCCTGTATTTCGCTGTGTGTCCGTTCGTTTTCGCCCTCCTGGCGCATCGCCTTGCTCAGTTCTTTTGCACTAATAGCTTCCTTCAGATATATGTTCCAATCTTCAACAGCGGAACTCGAATCTTCCAGAGGAGGGGCCGGGTAACGACCCGAACCAACATCAAAAAGAAGCCCAGCAATAGCACCAAGATCGTTAGAAAGTAAATCACGATATCGGGCATTAAGTGCAAGAACCCCCTCTCTCATTGCAAGAAAGTGCTCCCAACTTCCCAGCTTGACTTTCGCACCAGTAAGAGCATTAAATCCCTTGACTATCGCTGTGTTAAAAGGTGGTACATGGGTAGGGTGCAAGAAGTAAAGGAGGTTTGCAACTGCAGGACCAAGCCCCTTTATCTTCACATTATCAAGGGTATGTATATGGCGGATAATCTCATCAGCCTGACCGGAACAAGAGCAGGCATGAAGCAGACGACCAAAGGCTTTCTGATGATGCGGATTTTCATAGATATCAGGAATACGAAGTTTGGGTTTCCAAAGAAACGCATGATCCGCCCCTTTGAATATTTGTTTTTGTTCAGCAACCGAATGCACAATAGTCTCGAGAGATGAACCACGGTATGTCACCCCAAATGTTCCCTGTTCTATCTCATCCACAACAATGCTGATACCGTTCCGGATCGACCTAAAATTCTTCAAGCGCTTATCCCATAAGAACCATGTCTGATAGGTGGCTTGAGGATCATGCCGCCATTGTTCAATTAAATGACGAATATGTTTCTGGTGATTCATCTCCATTGAAGAACCTTTTGCAAAAAAGCATGATAACTATTTATGATTTCTACCTTTTTTAAGATGGTAGAACTAACAGCGTGAGGACTGAGCGTGATATCCCACCAGCATGGTTGGCATAGTTTAAGCTAGTCAGGGTGATAACGGCTACAATCAAATTGGCTATCAATTGCGGAACATTTTTGAAATTTTTTCCACATCTGGCCATCATCATGAATCGGGGGGAGTGAGTCTCTTTGCTAAGGTTGTTTCTCTGGCTAGAATTGAAGTACAGGGATAGCCGTTCCCAAAACTCGTCACTGTTAGCTGATTTTGTCCCGATATTTTGACGACGCCAAAAGTTATGTGCTACACGTGGATGATACTGTGAGTGTTTCAGCCAAATGTAGCAAGACGAGACTCATGGCGTTACGTCTATGGACAGCGCCATGTAAAAGATTATGCGCTGACTGTGAATGACATCATCATTCCAGTGTCTTCATGTTCTAACAGATGGCAATGAGCCATAAAGGCTTTCTCAGGCGGAGCCAGATGATTAAATTGTACTAACACCTCACTGACGGCTCCCTCAACATGAACGGTATCTTTCCAGCCACTGCGATGCGCCGCCGGGGGTTTCCCATTCTCTGAGAGGATCCTGAATTGAGTACCATGGATATGGAATGGATGCAGCATCATGTCCCCTACACCCGAAATCGTCCATTTTTCGTACTGACCTTTTTTTGCATCAAACATCGGTTTCTTCATGTTGAATGGTAGCCCATTAATAAAGTTGGCATTGAACAAATCAATTTTTCCACCTGTCGTCGCACCACCATGATCCATACCTTTCATCATATCGCCATACATTGTCATTGCAGGATCCATTTTCATTTTCCCATGATCTTCCATACTCATGCCTGCCATGGCTTTCTCACCAAATCGATCCATCAACGCTTGCATACCCTGGATGTCAACTTGAGGATCCATAGATAACAGTAATGAGCGCTGGGTCATGCCTTCAGTTGAAGGTATAGCAGGAAGTGTCACCAAACTTTCTGGAAGATTTTTCTCCCCTACTTTTAACGAAGTTTCTATATGCAAAACCGGTAAAACGTCATCAAACGGCGCTAATGTCATCCCTATTTGTTGCACGGGTAATGCCACAATATCAAAAGGTTTTCCATCCGACGTATCAACCAATACTTCGAATCTTTCCCCCATTAAAATAGGTAACTCTGTGATTTTTACCGGCTCTGAAAGATAGCCCCCGTCGCTGGCTATCACATACATGGCTCGTTTATCACTGGTAGCTAATCTTAAAGAGCGTGCATTACAACCATTCAAAAAGCGTAGGCGTAACCATCCGCGAGGAGAAACATGCTGGGGATACACCGCGCCATTTGTCAGCATCAGATCGCCAAACCAGCCAATAGCAGCGGTCATCACATCCATTTTGTAATCAACCTGCCCCTCACTGTTAAGCCTTTTATCTTGTAAAATGACTGGAATATCATCTACTCCCCAATTTTTGGGTAGGGTTAAATAACTACTTTCCTTGTCTTCAACAAGGATAAGTCCGCCTAATCCCATGGCAACATGGTACCCACTGACATGATGAGGATGTGGATGGAACCAACAGGTTGCTGCTTGTTGATCAACCTTGAATTGTGTTTTCCTGCTCTTGCCGGGTTCAATGATCGCTTGTGGTCCGCCATCAGCACTTCCAGGAACCTCCAAACCATGCAGATGAACTGTCGTCGCTTCTGTTAATTGGTTATTAATTAATAAAGTAACATCATTGTCTTTTTTTAAACGTAAAGCTGGCCCCAGTAGCGCACCGTTATAACCCCATGTTGTAGTAGGGGGTGTCCCTCGGAAAAGGGTTTTCCCTGATTGAATGGTTAATGCGATCAGGCCTTGAGCATCAGGTTCTAACAAAGGGGGGATTGGTAGAGCGGGATAGCTCGCTGCAAAAACACGAGAACTCCACAAAGGTAACGTAGTGGCAACACCCAATGCTGCACTTAACTTAATAAAATCGCGACGTTGCATATTCAACTCCTGAGTTTCAGGGCTAATTACATGGCTTTTGATATCTTTCAGAAAACATCGATTTTAATGAAATGACTTAGCATTTACGACGAATAAACCGATAAACGGCTGGGGTGATATCAACAAAGATATCTTTGTGCCATCTGGTACCACCTGTTAGTGATGCAGCTACCCACTGCATCACCTTTTAGTAGTATCGTTTTAATGTGATGGGGGCTTACCTGTGCCGACCTACAGCCATCACTTCGCGTTCATTCAGGTTATGGTATGTATTTCTCAAATGCAAATGATAAACATTATGATTTAGAGCAGGGATTTCGGACATTACCATGAGGATTTCTGATGCCTCAGCCAAACCCCACCCTTTCATTTTTCTATAATTAATCAACGACCTCTCTTGCACCGATGATCTAAAACCACTTTATTGTTTTTGGTGGTTTTTTAGCCATTCTTGCATCTGGTCAATTTCTGGTTGCTGGGCTTTTATGATTTCTTCTGCCAGCTTTCTCATTTCGGGATCTTTGCCGAATTTAAGCTGCGTTTCCGACATCTTAATGGCACCTTGATGATGAGCTATCATCCCTTTAGCAAAGGCTACATCTGGATCCGATGACATTACTCCCGCCATCATGTCATCATGCATAGTCTTCATTCCAGCCATCAACTCTTGAGATGCTGGAGACAGTGATCCATGCCCCCCCATTTGCATGGTCTGGTTGGCGGCGAAGACTGCCACAGGTGACATTAACAACACTGTTAGGAACAACATTTTTTTATTCATTTTACTACCCTTTCAAGTGAATTCGTTCGTTTGAAAGTATAGCTGTTATTTGTAATTCAGAACGTTTATGTCGTAAGTGCATACTCGTCCTCAAAGCTCCCGCGAAAAAGCGACCTGATTGTGGACTGCGCAAGCAGCCATCTATACAAAATCCCGGAAGACCTCATAACGATAGTGGTAGAGCGAGGTTTGGTTAAATAATGCAATAAATTCCGTAACATGCGGATTGAGGGTTATCATAGGGATGTTTCCTGAAATAAAAAGGAAAACATCTCCCCAGGGAAATATTTTCCCTGGGGAGTGATAGGTTGACTTAGCAACCCTGTGTTAAAAATCAGTGCTGCGTTGGTTTGTCGCCAGCCTCATCGATACAGACGAGTTGGACTTTCCCCGGCACAATTTCCAATACGGCAACCAGGAAGTTGCTCGGCGTCAGTAAGGGACTTCGGGGAGACCAGACGTTCTGGTCAATCCTGTCCAGGTGGTACTTTTCGACCAGTTGGTTTATCGCTTCAAACACCGGCACGTTAAGCTCAACCAGCCCCTGTACAACAGCATCGTCATGCAGGTTGGTGTCGTTCAACGTCAGCCCAAAATGCTTCTCCAGCAAATACGCCGCTATCGTCTGGTATTCACGAACTTCATGGGTATCCATCGTTAATTCCTCCGATATAGGTTCAGGCTGCAGCCAGGGTCTGTTCACGTAAAATAAGGTACTCAAAGGCTTCACGGGCAAAACGGCTTGCCTGGAAGATGGCCTTTTTGTCTTCTTTCAGTGCCTTCAGCCATGAGGCAATATAGCTCTCATGCTGAACATCACCCTGGATACCTACTTCAGCGCACAAAAATGCCGAACCGATTTCCGCCACAAGCTCTTCGAACGCATACACCGGGTCCCCGAACCGGCGTGAAGAAGACGTGATGCCTTCTCGCGCCAGGCGGGAGATGTGACCGGTTGAATGCACCAGCTCATGCAACAGTGTACTGTAGTAATCTGCCGGGCGATGGAACTGCACCGCTTCTGGCATTGTGATACGGTCGGCTCTAGGGCTGTAGAACGCCTGATCCTGATGCCGGTGTACCACCGGTACGCCACTGCAGGCAACCACCTGTTCTGCCCGTTGGATACGCTCAATATCGTGTTGCTCGGGTGTTTCCTCAGCATCACCGGCCACACTCACCGGCGTCAGCAATTTCTCGGGTAAATTCTCACACTGCTCAACGTTGAACAGGTGAAAACTGGTCATGAAATTCCGCCTGGAGACCACGGCGTTACCCTTCTCATCAAAAAGAGGCTTGCCTTGATCGTCAGTCTCTTTTTTTTCGAACGGCTTAAACAGGGTCACCAGTGTGGATTTCTCGCCTTTACGCACGTTACCGCCCACATCCAGTGCCTGTTTGAACGTCAGCCAGCGATGTGAGGTAAACCCCTTCTCTGCTGCATCAATCCACAGCAACAACACATTGATACCGCTGTAGGCCCGTCCAGTAATCGCGTTGGCCGGTAACCCGCTCATGTTGACAGAACGGCCGCCGGCAACAGTACGCCACGGTTTGCGCCACGGAGACGTGCCCTTCTCCAGCGCCGCGACAATTTTATCCGTCACGAC
Source organism: Serratia sp. OS31 (assembly GCF_014164835.1). NCBI lineage: Bacteria > Pseudomonadati > Pseudomonadota > Gammaproteobacteria > Enterobacterales > Yersiniaceae > Serratia > Serratia sp. OS31. The sequence goes on from NZ_JACJFQ010000001.1 coordinate 416,749, forward strand.
CTGGAACAGGTCCACTTTATCCTGGTGACGTGATGCTGCCTTTTTCCTGGTCTGTTTCGTTGTCATGGTAAGTCCTCGCCATAAAAAACGGGGACTTACCCCCTTGCGGGAATAAATCCCCGCAAGGGTTGTCAGTGCTAGAATCGCATTAACCGATAATAGCGTCAGTGTGGTGAAGTCCTGGAGGTAACGTCACCGCCAGATGTAAGTGGGTGTTTAACCAGTCAGTCACCTGTTGCCACTCGGTACGTCCGACCGTCGAATGAAGGGCGTAGCACGTCGGGCAGTAATGGCTGACCAGCAGCAGTACCGCCATCACCAGAAAATCGTAAGGGTGATGGAAGGTATTGCACTGACTTTGCCGCCGTTCGGAAGAACACAACCGAACCAGGCAAAGAGGATCACCTGACAGGCCTGCGCCAAAATCACCGTTAAAGGCGATAACGCCCAGACCGACCAGACTGTCGTCATACCTCAGTGGTTTTGTTCCACTGTGGTCATAGACAGTCAAAGGCTTACCCAACCAGCAAAAACCCGGCTCGTTGCGAACCCGATGATGCACTCGGGTTATTGCACGGCACAGCTCACTCCAGGCCTCATGGGGAACCGTCTTGATAGGGGTGAAGAAGTAACATCTACGCATTACCATCCCGCCAGAATTGCCCTTGACTCCTCTAGCCCCGCTTCATAGAAGTGGTCCCAGGCTCCAGGGCAAACCGTTCTGCCCAGAGCAATGACGTCTTCGAACAAAACTTTGCATGGCGGATGGGTATAACGGAGTGGCTCCAACCCACATTTTCTCGCAACAGTTTGAGCCATATGAGCAACCGCCCAGATGTTATCGGTAAAATTGTCTTCATCCGGCTGAGTGCCGATATCCAACTTCTCGTGTGCTGCAATCACCAGCAAATCACCTTCAAGGTTAGCCAGTTCACACAAGTCATCGAGAGAAAAGGGGCTGTTGGCCTGGTTTGTCGTCATCATGGTAAGTTCCTTTATAATTAGAAAAGGGACTTACCCCCGATAGGGAGGTCAGCCCCTATGGGTGAGTAAAATCAAAACATCGGTTTAGCTGCCCTGGGTTCGAACAACCTCTAATGCAGCCTCCAGCGTTAACCAGCAGATCCCCGTGTTGGCATCAAAGTCATGAACAGCCTGTTCAAGGGCTGCTATGGCTTCGCCAGGGGTCGCCGTCTCGTCTTGAGACTGAACATCTTCGGCGTACCACAGATCCAGCAGGATCATTTCGTCCTGATCCGCACGCCGTTGAAGTTTTTGAATGGCTTCAGCCACCGTTAAGATAGCGGCCATCAGTCAATCGCTCCGCCAATAGCAGCCCATTCAGAATGCCGCACCGCAAAATCACGCAGTCGATGGTAGCTCTCGATCAAAAAATCATGACCCGATTCCGCCAGGACGCACAGGGCATACAATGACACCGTCATTCCCAACGCCTGGGCACTCATCTCACCCCGGTAATAGTTTGAGTGAACCTCAACGCGATAGGTTTTTTCTGTCTGCGGACAGACAAAGAATCCGCCATCGGATTGGGTGTACCAGTGCCAGAAATCACTGCCATAGTCCTCGCCATAGTCCTGACTGAACTTACGGGCATAGGCGTAGGACATCTGAGTAAAGCTGACCACATGGAGCGTGGCACTGTCCTGGGAAAAACCCTGTTGGACGAGTGCCGATACCAGGTTGTAGAACCCGGTCATCCAGTCCGTGTTCTCCGCCGTTACGGCGGGTGTTTTTGTCATCTGTATCATTCCAGGCCTTCTCCAAAAAAAGAGCGGAACCTGCCCTTTGGGGGACACGTCTCGCAAAGGATTGAGTAACAATAAGGTTATGCGACGTTCACCACAGACTTGGGTAGCAGCATCTCGCCGTGTTCGTTCAACATCGCTATACGTTCACGCAATAAACGACTGGCATGGCTAAAACATCGCCGGTCACGCTCACTCGCTCGCTTACAGCTCAGATTTTCCAGTTCTGCAAGATGACGTTGCGCACTACCCCGCCATGAACGCCGCTCATCATTCCCAACGCAGGCGCAGAAATGGGCATTCGCCAGGGTAAACATACGGTCTGTTGCATTGCGGTATTCCGCGACAAGAACAAAGGTTGTCATAAGTCACTCCGTATCAAATATGACAGGGAGTCATCCCTTTACGGGGATCGGCTCCCGTAAAGGTGAGAATGAAAATCTCTACCAGGGGAAAAGCATCCCGGCAGAGACAAGAGCCATTAGCTCGCTGAAGTAATTATCAGTTTGTAATCGTCATATTTCACCAGGAAGCTCTCTGTCAGCTCGACAGACTCCTCCCCCAGACGAACAAACAGGGTTAACGAAAATGTCACTTCCGTATCGGAAGGAACTGGCCGATTACTCCAGGCATCCTGCGCTGCTTTTATCAGCGCAAGTTGCCGACGTTCCCACTCAGCGATGCTGAAGCGGTCTACGGCGCGATCCCAGGCCGATAACGTGATAGATACCGGTAAAAAAGCCAGTTCTTTGTCTTTGTGTGAGTCCATAGATGTTTCCTTACGCAAAAAAATAAGGGAACACCTATCCCCAGAAGGGAAGCGTGTTCCCTTGAGGGTGAGTCAATCAGATAGGATGCCAATCAAGGCATGTTGGATAAGTGCACCTTCATCGCAGTGAACTGCGATCCCCGCTTTCAAAGGTTCAGGGGGGTTACCGCTCTAAAGCGCGTCCTCTCAGGTTATGGTCGCTTTGGCTTGCGATTGCCCGAAGGCGTCCTTCTCAAATCACCAGGACATTGGCTGTTGTCAGAGACAACGGGTTAGCATGTAAAATCGTACACAATTCAAACGCATTCGACAAGTCCATTCCTGCAAGAAATACAACTATCCTAGGGGCACCCGACAGCAATTATCACTGCCGATCAAAATTCATCATCACCCACTCTATTATAAACCCTGGCAACATAATGCCCGCGCCCGTCCCCATGCCCTAAATCCATTGAGACCATTGCTTCCGCCTCTTTTCGGCTCAATCCTTTATTCATATGATATTCCGTCGCTTCTCTAGAATAGGCATAGCGCAGACTGTGCGGAGATTCTCTCCCCGTTAACCCGGCCTCTTTGAGCGTATTTCTATATCTATCAATAGCAGAGTGCAAATTAGGCTTATCTATTAATTTCCCATTATGTTTATCAACATATTTTATCGCCTCATTGACTGCGCGAATAACCGTATCGCGATCCACTACCGTGGTATCCCTCGGGCGTCCACCTTTGGTTCCGAATACAATCCGTATACGCTCATCACCTTTATTTAATGCCTGCCGCCAAGTCTTCAATGACTTGGCGGATTGAACTGTCTCTTCCGTTCTCAATCCTAAATAACGGGCTAATTGCATTGCAGCGGCAACACCTTCGTCTTTATCACGGACCTGGGCGAGCGCTGCGTGATAGCGCTCGTCTGAAATAGCGACTTTTGAACCGTCACGACTGGCCCCAGATAAGCCGAGAGCTGAATTACTTAATCGTTCATGATTTGGATCGGCGAGTTTCGTCCTGCCAGCAGTAGAAAACATCGCCCGAATAGCCGCCATTTCATTTTGCATCGTCCGTTTTGATATATTTTCAGACTGACGATTTTTTATGTATAGCTCAACATGATTGGTTTTTATGTTACTGATATCGCGGATCTGGATATTTAATTTCAACATACTTTCGGCGAAACGAGACGCTATTCTGACGCGATCTGAAACAGTTTTAAAACTTCCGCCCGATTTTCGCGCCAATGTGATCAATTGCTTACTTAACTGCTTATTGGCTCTCGACATCCCCCACTCCTTTCGTCCTGAAAAACGCACGACATTACCGCCTTCGTCCTGAAGGATGAAGGACGAAGGACGTACCGAACTGCATTTTTGATGTACGCCAAAAACGTCTGAACAACGTTCAGCACGACGGTGATACATCCTGGCCCCGACGACACGGTTTGATTTGCGCTTCCTGCGGCTCGACTGATAACTGTGCATCGGGGTGGCAAAATGTTGAGTTCTTGTGAGGTATCCACAGCTCGCTGAGCTGCTTGCGGCTTGCGCCGGTACCTGACTATTGCCAGGTCACCTCCATCCATCAGCTTTCACTGATGTTGCCATCGTTACCGAGTCGATTGTTCTCCTTTATTTCATAGATAAGCGTCTTCATGGGGTTACCCCGTTTTTACGACGCGATGGTTTAAAAAATGGCCTTTTACTGCGCTGGACGTTCTGTAGCCCCTTGTTCGGCCAGCGTACTACGTGTCGGTCAGAGCGTAGAAAACGTTGGTAAAGCCCGTATTACGTGGGTTCGTCCGTTATGCGCTTTGCGCGTCACTTGGTATATGCTTCGCAATTACACAAGTGACGCGCTGCGCAACTCCCGCGCCAAATGCCTCTTCTGCAGATGCCAAATGTTCCAATTGGCATAGCAGAACGCCGCAAATGTTGCCGGATTGCTGGACGTCGGTCCAAAAAGATAAGGGCATAGACGTGATGTTTCTCCTGGTCATGGAGAAACTAAACCCGCCGGGAAGTTTCCCGCTGGGGTGTCAGTTGTCGTGATGAAACTGACGGTCTGTGAGTGGATAAGTGCACCTTCATCGCAGTGAACTGCGATCCCCGCTCTCAAAGGTTCAGGGGGGTTACCGCTCTAAAGCGCGTCCTTTCAGGTTAAGGTCGCATTGGCTGTGGTCGCTCGAAAGCGTCAGTCTCAGACCACGCTTCTCTCCGTATGACTTTGGCTGTGTGATCACCCTAGGGCGCTTCTCTCAGATCACCTGCGCACTCCTTGCGCTGAAAGCATTGGCTGTTGTCATCGACAACGATAGAACGGGGGGATCATAAAGGAGAGTTCAGAGATCTTCAACAGAAACAAGGGGGGATATATGCAGCAGAAGCGTTGGAGTTTTGCACATACCCACCGCCAGAGTCTGTTCGCTTGCCCCGCTCACAGACCGCTCCCGTTTGCCGGTGTGCTGGGTGGCCCCCGGCTTCACTGGCTTTTCTGACCGTGGATATGTGCATAACTCACTTTATTTTTTCAACATTGACAGGTTCACAATCGCTTTTTTCTCCGCCAGTTTAGCTACCGGTTTAATATAACCCTCAATGCCTGAAGACACTGGAGGAATAACATCAACACCGGTTGATTTTGATTGGTAACACGTCACCTGCTCTATCAGTTTAATCACATTATCGGCTGTTAGCGCCCCATTAAAAAAACCACTAATCAAGTTAACCAAACGAGGATCAACAGAGGATAATGCAGCTCCGCAAATAATGGCTTGCCGGTAAAAATCACCCCGAACTTGCGTCGGTAAACTTTCAACATAGTGTTGCGCAAATTTATCTTGCAGGTATATTGATGGATGTAAATACGCAACAATCTTCTTTCGTTTATCATCCATAATTACGCCCTGACCATCGCCTTCACCAAGGCAAATTGTGGCTCTTCTACTTTACTCACTTTATGACGAGGGAAATATTCCTTGATATAGGAATAGATAATTTCCGCACCTCCTCCTGTCAGATATATACGATGCATGCCGCTGAAGGATTCAATTTCATTTCTCACACCATCAGCCAAGGAAGCAGATTCCATTTGGGGTCGTCTCAGAAAACGGAAAATAAAGCACGTTAAGCCGGTGGCAGTGGTCGCAACGGTCTGAACTTGCCTGCGCCGACCTTGGTGCTGCTGCGCCAGAGGTAATCGCCGGTCAGATTGATGTGTTCCCACCCCAGCGGTGACAGGTATTGAAACAGCGTCTCGTCTACCGGTTTGCCGTGCCCGTTCAAAGCATTGGTTGCCCGTTCCAGATAGGCCGTGTTCCACAACACGATGGCCGCCGTCACCAGATTGAGGCCGCTGGCTCGGTAGCGTTGTTGCTCAAAGCTGCGGTCGCGGATTTCACCCAATCGGTAGAAAAAGACAGCCCTGGCCAACGCGTTGCGCGCTTCGCCCTTATTCAGTCCGGCATTAACGCGGCGACGCAGCTCCACGCTTTGCAGCCAATCCAGTATGAACAGCGTGCGCTCAATGCGCCCCAGCTCGCGCAGTGCAACGGCCAGTCCGTTCTGACGCGGATAGCTGCCGAGCTTGCGCAACATCAGCGAGGCCGTCACCGTACCCTGCTTGATCGAGGTCGCGAGCCGCAAGATTTCATCCCAATGGGCGCGTATCTGCTTGATGTTCAGCCGGTCGCTGCTAATCATCGGCTTGAGCGCGTCATAGGCGGTATCGCTCTTTGGGATGAATAGCTTGGTGTCGCCCAGGTCTCGGATACGTGGCGCGAATCGGAAGCCCAGTAGGTGCATCAGGCCGAAGACATGATCGGTAAAGCCCGCTGTGTCGGTGTAGTGCTCCTCGATCCGCAAGTCCGACTCGTGGTACAGCAGGCCATCGAGCACATAGGTTGAATCACGCACGCCGACGTTGACTACCTTGGTGCTGAAGGGCGCGTACTGGTCGGAGATATGGGTATAAAACGTCCGGCCTGGACTGCTTCCATACTTCGGGTTGATATGCCCGGTGCTCTCCGCTTTGCTGCCGGTTCTGAAATTTTGGCCATCCGACGATGACGTGGTGCCATCGCCCCAGTTTCCGGCAAAGGATTGCCGGAACTGCGCGTTGACCAGTTCGGCCAGCGCCGTTGAGTACGTTTCATCCCGGATGTGCCAGGCTTGCAGCCACGACAGCTTGGCGTAAGTCGTGCCTGGGCAGGACTCGGCCATCTTGGTTAGCCCGAGATTGATGCCATCAGCCAGGATCGTCGTCAGCAGCAAGGTTTTGTCCTTGGCCGTGTCGCCGGTCTTCAGATGCGTGAAATGCCGGGTGAAGCCTGTCCACTCATCAACTTCCATCAGCAGTTCGGTAATCTTGACGTGTGGCAGCAGCATCGCCGACTGGTCGATTAGGGCTTGTGCGGTCTCCGGCACCGCCGCGTCCAGCGGCGTGATCTTCAGGCCGGACTCGGTAATGATGGCATCCGGCAGATCATTGGCCGCCGCCATGCGGTTGACGGTGGCAAGCTGCTGTTCCAGCAATGCCAGTCGGTCGTGCAAATACTGATCGCAATCGGTGGCCACTGCCAGCGACAATTCGTTGGCCAGCTTCAGAGTAGCGAACTTCTCGGCCGGCACCAGGTACTCATCAAAGTCCTTGAACTGGCGCGAACCCTGCACCCAGACATCGCCTGATCGCAGCGCGTTCTTTAGCTCTGACAGGGCGCACAGCTCGTAGTAGCGCCGGTCAATGCCATCGTCCGTGAGCACCAGTTTCGCCCAGCGTGGCTTGATGAATGCGGTCGGCGCGTCGGCGGGCACCTTGCGGGCGTTGTCGCTGTTCATGCCGCGAAGCACCTCGATGGCATCGAGTACGCCCTTGGCGGCTGGTGCCGCCCGTAACTTAAGTACGTCCAGGAACTGCGGCGCGTAGCGGCGCAACGTGGCGTAGCTTTCACCGATGCGATGCAGAAAGTCGAAGCTCTCCGGCTGCGCGAGCTTTTGCGCCTCCGTGACGCTGGCGGCGAAGGTATCCCACGGCATTACGGCCTCGATGGCGGCGAACGGATCGCCGCCGCTCTGTTTGGCTTCCAGCAAGGCTTGGCCGATGCGGCCATACATCCGCACCTTGTCATTGATCGCCTTGCCGGAAGCCTGAAACTGCTGCTGATGCTTGTTCTTGGCGGCGTTGAATAGTTTGCCAATGATGCGGTCGTGCAGGTCGATGATTTCGTCGGTGACGGTGGCCATGCCTTCAATGGCCAGCGAAACCAGAGTGGCATAGCGTCGTTGCATCTCGAACTTTGCCAGATCGGCAGGCGTCATCTGCCCACCCTCACGGGCGATCTTGAGCAGGCGGTTCTGGTGAACTTGTCGCTCGATGCCTGCGGGAAGGTCAAGCGCCTGCCAAGCCTTGAGGCGCTCGATGTGTTCAAGCATATGCCGAGAGTTCGGCTTGACGGGCGACTGGCGCAGCCATGCCAGCCACGTCAATTTGCTGCCGTCCTTGCGCTTGAGAAGTTCGTCCAGGCGCTGACGGTGGAGCGATAACAAAGAATCGGTCAACGCCGCGTAAATGCGCCGGTTGGCACGGGTGATGGCCTCGGCGCTCGCGCGCTCGATGGCATTCATGGCGGGCAGGATGATGCTCTGGCGCCGCAGGTTTTCGACAAGGGCGCTGGCCAGCACAATGCCTTTATCGGTCTGCAAGGCCAGCTCGGTCAATGTATGCACGGCTTGCCGGTAGTGACTCATGGTGAAGGGCTTGAACCCGAACACCGTTTGCAGCTCGACCAAGTGCTCCCGCCGCGTCTGCTCGCGCTGGCCGTAATCGTTCCAACTTTCCACCGGCACCTTGAGTTGTGCGGCCACCATGCGCAACAGGGGCGGAAACGGAGGCTCATCGATGCCCAAGAAGATGCCAGGGAATCGCAAGTAGCGAAGCCCAATCGATTCGCAGCGCCGCGACGCTGGCGGATCACCGATAGGTCGGTTTCGTTGAACGTGTAGTGCCGTATCAGTTCGTCTTTGGCATCTGGTAGTGCCAGCAGGCTTTCGCGCTCGGTGGCGGACAGGATTGAGCGGCGCGGCATGATCAGTCTTCCCGCAGGTACTGGTACAAGGTTTCGCGACTGATGCCGAAGTCACGGGCCACCAAGGTTTTTTGATCGCCTGCCGCGACTCGCTGTTTCAACTTGGCAATTTGTTCGCTGTTCAGCGATTTCTTTCGTCCCCGGTAGGCACCGCGCTGCTTGGCCAGCACGATTCCCTCGCGCTGGCGTTCGCGGATCAGTGCGCGCTCGAACTCCGCAAAAGCCCCCATGACCGACAGCATCAAATTGGCCATCGGTGAGTCATCGCCGGTGAACGCCAGCCCTTCTTTGACAAACTCCATCCGCACGCCCCGTTGTGTCAGCCCCTGAACGATGCGGCGCAGGTCATCGAGATTGCGTGCCAACCTGTCCATGCTGTGCACCACCACGGTGTCGCCCTCGCGCACAAAGGCCAGCAGCCTTTCAAGTTCGGGACGTTGCGTGTCCTTGCCGGAAGCCTTATCGGTGAATACCTTACCGACTTCGATTTGCTCCAGTTGCCGATCAGGGTTCTGGTCGAAGCTGCTGACGCGGATATAGCCAATGCGTTGACCTTGCAAGGTGCCTCCAAAGGTAAAAGTGTCAGGATGAAATCTATTACCCTTGGCGGCTTATGTCAATAAATACAAACTACAACTCTATTCTGACGTGCTTTGCGCCAAGCATCTGACATCAGGTTAGGGTATAGCTTAACCGGACACCTCGGCCTCTGTGCCTTTACTGCTTTTCGGTACAACCGTCAAGAACAGGCAGAGCGCTCCGATAGTTATCGCCACATCAGCGAGGTTGAAGGCGGGCCAGTGCGCAAGTCGCCAATGGAAGTCAAGGAAATCAACAACCTGTCCACGCAGCACACGATCCGCGACATTGCCCAGCGCACCGCCGAGGATCAGGCTGTATCCCATCGCTTCGAGACGGGGCAATTGCTGGCACAGCATGCGTCCCAGCCAAGCAGAAACGACCAGGCCCAGCGTGATGAAAAAGTAACGTTGCCAGCCGCCAGCGTTCGCCAGAAAGCTGAATGCCGCGCCGGGATTCAGGACATGGACGAAGTTGAAGAAGGGCGTGACTTCGACCTGTTCACCGTAGGCAAACGTGCGGGTGATGGCGAACTTTGCGAGCTGATCTGTCATGACAGCACTGGCGGCCACTGCGAACCAGACCCAAGTCGATGTGCGGCGAGCCGATTGCCACACAGGGGCGGCCAGCGGCATCAGCCACCCGGCGAGCGCCGTGCAACTCAATCCAAGTACCCACCCCGCCAGCACATCGGCAGGAAAGTGCATTCCGGCTGCGATGCGTGACCAACCGACCAATGCGGCGTACAACACCAAGCCGATGCGGCCACGACGGCCTATCAAAGGCCAGAGCGCGCCGACCACCAGCGCGGCATAGGTGGCATGCCCGCTGGGCAGGCTGTAGTGTCGTTCGATGCCCCCGATAACGCGCACCATGTCGCCAAAAACGGCAGGCGGGCGTGGAAAGTCGATCCATGGCTTCAAGATGGTGGCGACGAGAAATGCCAACGCAAAGGCCACGCTAAAGACTCTGAGTCTGTACCGGATGGCATCGGCCCGCGTTGGGTCAGGTGCCGACTTTGACCATCCCCACATCGCCAAGAGCATCAGTGGTGCAGTCCAGTAGTTGCCTATCACAAGGTTGAAGAACGATGCCAGCGGTTCCAGCGCTGCAGGTGTGCTCATGTTGATGGCTTGGAACAACGCGATGTTCAGACCACCCCAGTCGTAGAGAAAGAATTTCCAGCTCATTTGCGCAACAGCCTCAAGCCATTGCCAACGACGAGCAAGCTGGCCCCCATATCAGCAAACACCGCCATCCACATGGTCGCTTGACCCGTGAAGGTCAGCACCAGAAATACTGCCTTGATGCCAAGGGCCAGCACAATGTTTTGCATCAGCACCTGCGCCGTCGCACGCGACAGGCGCACGAAGGTCGGAATCTTGCCCAGGTTGTCGTCCATCAGGGCCACGTCAGCGGTCTCGATGGCGGTATCTGTGCCAGCCGCTCCCATGGCAAAGCCGATGTCCGCACGCGCCAAGGCCGGGGCATCGTTGATGCCATCACCGACCATGCCGACCTTGCCCTTTATGGCCAGTAGCTCAACTTCGCGCAGTTTGTCGTCTGGGAGCAGATTGCCTTGCGCACGGTCGATCCCGGCTTGTGCGGCAATGGCCTGTGCCGTGTGGGGGTTGTCGCCGGTCAGCATCATGGTGTTGATGCCCAGTGCATGAAGCTCGGCAATGGCGCTCCTGCTGCTTTCCTTGATGGTGTCCGCTACGGCAAATAAGGCATGAACCCCTTTTGCGCTGACCAACATCACGACAGTTTTACCCATGGTTTCCAGCGCCGCGATGCGCTGTTCCAGCTCGGGAGTACGCTGCCCCAGCTCTTCTAGCATCCGCTGGTTGCCAAGATGGTAGGTTTCACCGTTGATTTGGCCCTGCACACCCCGACCGGGCAGCGCGTTGAATTCGGCCACGTCGAGCAAGGCAACCCCGTCCGTCTGCGCGGCCTGTGCCACCGCCTTGGATACAGGATGGTCCGAGCGGGCCGCCAGACTGGCAGCGATGCTGCGGCTGTCCGAGGCGAGTGCATTGCCCCATGTGACAAAGTCGGTCTGTGCGGGCTTGCCGTGCGTGATCGTGCCGGTCTTGTCCAGAGCCAGCCAGCGCAGCTTGCGGCCTTCTTCCAGATAGACGCCACCTTTGATGAGAATGCCGTGGCGGGCGGCGGCGGCCAGGCCGCTGACGATGCTGACCGGTGTAGAGATCACCAGTGCGCACGGGCAGGCGACCACCAGCAGAACCAATGCACGGTAGATCCAGTCGAGCCATGCCGCACCCATGAACAGCGGCGGCAACAACGCGACGGCGATGGCAACGCCGAATACAACGGGGGTGTACCAGCGGGCGAACTGATCGACAAAACGCTGAGTCGGCGCACGACTACCTTGCGCAGCCTCTACCGCGTGAATGATCCGGGCCAAAGTGGAGTTGTTGGCCAAGGCGGTGACGCGGTACTCGAACGAGCCGGATTCGTTGATCGTGCCAGCGAACACCGAATCACCGGGGGATTTTTCGACCGGGAGGCTTTCACCCGTGATCGGGGCTTGGTTGACGGCAGAGCGGCCTTCCAGCACCTCACCATCAAGGGCGATGCGCTCACCTGGTTTGACCCGGACGCGGGCGCCGATGGTGATTTGCTTGGCGCCCACCTCGCGCCATGTGCCGTCAGCCTGCTGTACCGTGGCCTGTTCCGGGGTCAGGTCGAGCAGGCCACGGATAGCGTTACGAGCGCGATCCAGCGATTTGGCTTCGATTACCTCGGCCAGCGCGAACAGTACCATCACCATTGCCGCTTCGGGCCAGTGGCCGATCAACATGGCACCCGTGACCGCAATCGACATGAGGGCGTTCATGTTGAGATTACGGTTCTTGAGCGCAATCCACCCCTTCTTGTAGGTGGAGAGGCCACCCGTGAAGACCGCGACAAGCGCCAGAACGACAACCGACCAGTGATTGCCGTTGTGGAGCCAGTAGACCGCCTCGGCCGCCGATGCAGTGACCAAGGAGATGCCCAGCGGCCACCAGTTGGTCGGCGTGGTCACAGGGGCGGCGGATGGAGATGCGACCTCTGCCGTGTCCACGACCTGCGCCTCGAATCCAAGCGCTTGCAGTGCCACGAGCACGTCTGGCAGAACCTGGTTCGCATGGCGTACCGACAGCGTGCGCTGCATCAGGTTGAAATCGAGATCAGCAACACCGGCCACGGTGCCGAGCTTGTTGCGGATCAACGTCTCTTCGGTCGGGCAATCCATCTTGGCAATGGACAGCTTGGTCGTCTGCTCGGCCGACGCCTGATCCATGCGCACAGCTTGCATGCCGATGGCCTTCAGCGCCTGCTCGACGGGAGACAACGAAGGCAATTCGTGTCGCACGGCCAAGGTACGTTGCATCAGGTTGAATTCAAGACCCGCCCCCCCCGCCAGACCGGCCAGTTTGCTTCGGATCAGCGCCTCTTCGGTCGGGCAATCCATGTTCTCGATGCGGTACACCGCTTGAGCCGATCCGGTTGCCAGCGGGGCCGGTGCCGTGGGTTGGATGATCGGCTCAGTCGTGCAGCCACACCCCTTTGAAGCGCATTCGCTCATGAGTAACTCCTGAAAATCTTCTATTCAGCCTCCATTAAAATCTCTATAGTCACTATAGAGTCAAGTGATAATTGGAGATTGATGCATGGAAATCAGAATTGGCGACCTCGCCAAGCGCTCTGGGTGCGAGGTCGTGACCATCCGCTACTACGAGAAGGAAGGGCTACTGCCGAAGCCAGCGCGAAGCGGTGGCAACTTCCGGCTGTACGGTGAGGTGCACATTGAGCGCTTGCAATTCATCCGTCATTGCCGTTCGCTCGACATGACGTTGAGCGAGATTCGCGCATTGCTGGGTCTGCGAGACAACCCGATGCAGGACTGTGGGGAGGTCAACACGCTGCTGGAGGCCCATATTCAACAGGTGGAAATGCGTGTGTCCGCGCTGTTGCAGTTAAAACGGCACTTGGTTGATTTGCGCGAGAAGTGTTCTGGCTCTCGATCTGTAGAGGCGTGCGGCATTTTGCAAGGGTTGGGCAATTGCAATTGCCATGGTGAAAGTGCCACGAACAGTCAAACATCTGGGTAAGTAAGGGCTTAGCGTGCTTTATTTTCCGTTTTCTGAGGCGACCCCCATTTGTATTACCGACTGAATATTACTGATCTGGTCAACGTCATTGATGAGGGTTCGTAAATAGTCCTCATCCAAATGATTCCTGATAATTTCCCCCGTCACATAATAGCTACTTGGGGTAGAAGCATTCATTAATGCATTCATCACCGCCCGGTTAATTCGAGATGTCCCAATCTCTGCATTCCCTTTGACCTCGGTAATACTTTCGAAAGCCCCCTGTATAATGCCACAATCCAGCGTGGTTCCCCCTAGATCGACAATCAAACTACGCTCCAGTGGATTAACCTCATCAGCAATGATTGAAGCCAATGCCGCTGGCAAGGACTCAGGCATGACCTTCACATCGATAATTTTAAAGGTTTCTCCTTTATTCAACGAAATATCGCGCAAAACATTATTTTTCTTCGCCTCTATATTCGCCTCATTCGGCTGGTTATCCGCATCGAAAAATTCCGTCACCGGCAGGGTGACCGTCAGTGCAATCTCCTGTGGTGGTAAACCCGATGTCAGCAGGGCATGATGAATGGCAAGTAGGTTTGTGGTGCTGTATTGGTAACTGACATGCGTGGTGCCGATTGCTGCAGTGCTTCCCAAATCATGCGAATACTTTTTCCCGTCAACGGTATAGTTGAACACTTTTCGCGTTCCCAGGATGGCAGGGCTCCAGCCATCTTTGAAACTGTTACCCGACAGATGTGTCTTGATCTCACCCTGTTCCAGCCAGGCCAGTTTTACGTAGGTCGATCCATCATCACAAGATACGTTGAGCATAGCTTTGTCTCTAATTGCGTATTGATATGACTCATATTGGGAAAAATGAGCGTGTGAAAACACGCCCACCTTCTGATAAACCCCAAAGTGAGTCTATTTTTAACTCAAATTGAGAAAATTATAATTTCCCGGCCTCGTGATCCCCAGCGCTGACTCAAAATGCGTCATGATTTGTCTCAGATTACGTCACCCTTCATGCAGTAAACAGGTTGTTTTTGCATCACCGCTGCCGTAAGGTGACCATGTTATGATAAGCAGATAAAACGAGGGAGAAAGCATGGCTAACAAAACGCAGGATGATATCTGGAGCGTTATCGCCAAGGGATTAGTTGAAGCCGTGAAGATGGTGTTTTCAGTTATAGTGGCAATCGTTGTTGCTGGGATCGAAACAACTCCCCCGACTAACACATCAACAGAAGATGAAACATTACATGCTGGTTATCGTCATAATGACGACAAAACTGTACATTTCGACAACGATGCATAAAAACAGGCAGTGAAACGACCATTCACTGCCTGCACTGCTCAGCCTTTCCCTTTCGATGCCCCTTTTGTTGCAACTGTCTTGGCTACTTTCATTGCGGCAGCGCCCCCTTCAGCACCCGCTTGCTGTGACCCTCGACTAGCTTTATCAACTGCTGAAGATAATGCCCCACCGATCTGAACACCACTCCAACTCACCGCCCCGAACCAAAATGCAGGCAGCACCACAAACATCGACCCCAGTACCAGATTCATAATCCAGCCTTCAGCCCCAACACTGCTGAACCAGTTGTAATACCCGCGAGCGCCAGTGTAGACAATCTCGATGAGCCGATCATCAAGCCAACTGCCCAGTTCCCACCAGAATGTCACGAAAGTCATCGCAAACATGACAAACGTCAGCGTGACCACCACCTTGGGGTCATAGGCACCGAACAGCATCACCAGGGGGATACAAATGACCAGCGCCATCATCAGAATGCCATGCACCATCGGCAACGCCTGACGCAGCGCATCAAACGCCGGTAACTGGGTCGCTTGTGCTGAGAATGCGCCCAGGCCACTGACCATCTGCTTGAAACTAGTATCAAGGTCTATCCCGGTCCCCCGTTGGCTTCCCGCCATATAGGTTTCATGCCCCCCGGACATCAGGGTATTTTGCGGGCTGACCAGCCAGCGCAACAGATTTTCCTCCCAATTTTCGCTATCAACGAACTTCATCCTGTTGGCAACTTTGGTGTTATAGCTCCCTGACAATCGGCTTTTCAGCCCGGTACCGGAGGCACTCCACCACTCCTTGCACGTGGGGTACCCACCCCGCCCCACGTTGGGATAACCGCTGTCCCGACTCTCGCTGTACGGCCACTGCGAACGGGGTGAGGTAGACGTGTAATAGTCATAGTAGCCCCCCGTATTCAGGAAGTAGCTCGAGCCTATCCAGCCCACCGAATTGATGGTGGCATCAGTAAGCTGGCTATTGGTGGATTTCAACTTGTAGTAGGCTTTGGAATAGCACTGATTGGCGAATTCCTGCACCTCCTGACGGATCACCGGATCAATAAGTTGGGTATGCTGTACCTCAAAGCGCAACTGGCGCAGTTCCATACCGCAGGGGATGGACGCAATGGCTGCATGCGTTACCCCTTTTGACAGGTTGTGAACCAGGTACCACCACATCGGCACCTTGGCAACCTGGCCGTTGAAGTCGGTCAACAACCCGCCATAGCCTGATTCATCCGGCTTGGGCACGTTAGTGCCGCATTGTCTGGAGCGGGTCTGGTCAAACTTCATCACCGTCAGATCCACTTCTTGAAAAGGCATCGCGCAGAACATAATAACGATGAACGCCACGTACAATACCTGCTCGATGCGAGGGAGCGCCAGCGCCCCCTTGTTTCCCTCGTCATCCCCTTCGGTACGCACCTTCAACCAGACTCCGGCCACCTTCAGTACCAACGGCAACGCGAACAACCCCGTGGCGGTAATAATGGTCCACAGGGCGTTGTTAATCAGCCAGCCCAGGAACACCAGGAAAAACTCAAGATAACTGTCCGTCGTCATCACATCCCCCAACGGTAACTGGTGAATTCAATCAGCAAGGCCAGGCACACCATCATCACTTCGAGCCGGTAAACCGCCCACGGTGACGAGGCCTGACGTAACAACGTCGCCCGGACACGGTGAAACCACATGGCGGCCACAATGCCGTACAGTGTTAACCGCCAGATAAACAGCGGAACTCGCGCCTGCTGCAGCCAGTCTGTCAGTGCGGTTTCATGTCCGGCAAGATACAGCCCCAATGCCGTCGCACATCCCCCCAGTAACAAAATCCCTGCCATGCCGAAAATAAAACCGGTAGCTTTACGCCACCGGCGCTGCGCCATTGTCTTTGGTCGGTTTTGGGTTTCGTCCTTCGATACTCTTGTGGTCGTCATGATTGATTATTCCTCCGTGGACTTGCTGAGCCCTTGGACAGCACTGTCATTTTGTTGACGGTCCTGACGCAGGCTGTTGTCCACTTCACGCGCTTCCTGACGGGTGATCGCCACCAGAATGGAGTTGTTGCTGATGGCCTTGCGTATATCCATCTCATTTTTCAGCGCCTGGATCTCCCGATCCAGAAACTCCAGGCGGCGATCAGATTCCGCCACGATGGGCTCTTGGGCTGCTACGCTAGGCTCTGATTGCCCCACCATCAACATACGACGCATCGCCAATGCCGTCGTAATGGTGTCTGCCATCGCCAGTTCCCCGGCCAGACGCTGTACCAACGCCCCATTGTCTGGGTCATCTTTCAGCGCCTGGATAACCCCGCGCGTTACGGCCAAATCACCGGTTTTCAACGTTGCCAGATTAGTTGTATTGGGAGCCAGGTTACCGTTCACCAGTTTGATCAGGATCTCCTGATTCTCTTTGGTGGTCTTTTCCAGCGTGGGAGAAAAACCTTCGCCTGGTGTAGAGGTGCCCGGCTCATTTTCCAACCCACCGCTATTACATTCGCTGCCACTCACACAAGTGCGTAGCGCTCGATCCCCCAGAACTTTCGATACCGCATCTGCTGCTTCAGCACTGGTTTTATACTTTTGACACAACGAGCCATTACACGCTGAAGTGCTCACCGCAGCATCACTGGTTGCAGACTGTTTATTCAGGATGTTGTAACCCGCTTTGGCAATGTCATACGTGGGTTTGATAGCCTTCTGACCCGTCCCCCCGCGCTGTTGCCCCCCCACCCATTTCACCCCTTCTTTGCCCGTCGATTTCTTCAAGCTATTATCTGCACGGATCGCATCAGACGTACTGGAAATGACGTTTTGAAACTCTTCCCCGATAGCGGTTTGCGTCAACTTGCCTGACAAAGAGTAATCAGCCAGTTTCTTCGACATCGTCTGGCAGTTGAGCTGAGCCTTATCAAACGCCACATTGGCCTGCAGAACACCGTTGGTCAGCAGTTCGTACAGTCCAGGATTCGCCCGCTGGATTATCATCGCCGGAAGGCTGGCAACCGCGCCGGTAGCCCCATTAATCACATCCCCCATCATGTTTTTAAAGCCATCCGTCGCCCCGTTGAGCTGGTTCTTGACCGTGGTACTCAAATCGAAATTGCCGCACATCAGGTCATTGTTCCAACTGATACCGAGTCCCATTTTCTCCATATTGTTGCTACTGGGGGGCTGGGATATCACGGTTCCCCCACCGATGGAGTAAAACAGGTTGTCGTTTACCGCCCCTTTCATTCCTTTGCCATAACCGACGTTGGCTTCTTCGCCCGTGATACCGAACGCCGCCAATGCCGGTTGATTCAGAACCAGCAGGACAGCACCTGCCAGCGCCCCTGCCTTTAAAAATGCGTTGAATGTCATGGTGTACACTCCCTTGAGTTAAAAATCAGTGCTGTAGAGGAACGTTTGCCCGCGCCGTTGGCAGCAGGAATAGGGTTGCCAGAGCGCCCAGGCATACGCGCCATCTGTCGCGATGGGGTTGCTGTTGTCTGGGAATACGGCACAGGAAGAGGAAACCGAGGGAACCAATTGCTGCCATTTGTGGTTTTTGGTGCCGGTATTCTCCGTCACCGGGTCGGGCGGCCAGTACCCGTCACTGCGGCTGGCGGTCATCGGGTTATAGACATGCACCTGACCGGTACGCGTGATAATGTCTGCAGTACGTTGTGCGACAACAGCCGCCGCCTTGTAGTCATCCACCTGGGTGACAAACCCGCCACGGGGGTACACATTGCCCCACATATTCCCGGTTGACCCCACTTCACGCATTCCCGGTGTCAGGGCTTCCGGGTAGAGGGTTTCCGGGAGACCGGTACGCCACATCAGGGCATCCAGGGTACTGAGGAAATACGGCACAAACGCCGTGGCCGAACCGGCGCAGGTGTAGCCCATCGACCCCATGAAGTTGTTAAACAACGGGGCGGCTAATGCAGGGTGACCAATCGCATCGGCGTTCTTGAAACGCAGGTTGTCTTTGCGCAGCCCACGCTTCTGCTCATTATTGCTACCGCCTTCAGCCACACCCTGAATACCGGTCCCCAGTATCGCCACTTCCGACCAGGGGTTATCCCCGGTCTGGGCATAGCTGGACACCACGGCATTGGGAATGTAGTGCTTCACCTTGACGGAGGTCCGAACCGTACATCCCCACGCGGTACAGAACAGCCAGTAACACACCCCGACAACCCGGTATTCCAGGCAGGACGGAGAAAGGGCACTGGTGACTATCGCTACCGAGTTGATGGCACTGGCCGTGAACGGCTGTACCGCGCTGCACAGCAATAACGCCGTCGCCAACTTATGACGACGCAAGGAGAGTCGTTTCATTGAGCCCCCTTGTGCTCAGCCAGCTTCGATTCGGCCAGGGCAACGTCAGCCGTGCCGTACACAACATAATGGTCGTCAAATACCACGGCAGGATATTTCTTCAGTTCGAGACCGTAGGCCTGGAGAACGCCCTGGTAGGCCTGCACTATCTTTTGTTCTTTCTGCTGCCAGTCAGGGGACTGCAGCACCGCGTTGGCCTGCTGCTCTGCCTGGCGAGGGTCAGCCGACAGCGCACCAAATACCTCGTGCTGAACCGTCTCCGGCGCATCCAGGTAAACCACCTGATGACCGGTACCTAATCCAGTCGGGGGATGCTGACTGTCGGTATATACCACGGTGGCCGCCTGTGCCGATACGGCAGCGCACCCGATAGCCAGCAGGAACACAGCGTTACGTTTCTTCATCACATTTCACTCCTGTGGGACAAAACCGCAGGGTGACGCGCATTGCTGACAAAAACAGCAAACAACTCGAAATGCGCGGGGAAAAATTAGGGGAACCAGGGGGTGTTCTGATGAAAAAAACGGCAGACTACCGAAACCGGTAACCTGCCGCCAAAATAAAGGGGCCAGACGCGTATAACTGCTACTCGGGAACGCCCAATCGCTCAGCCAACTGCGTCACCAGGTACACTGTATCGACCGCATCCGGCAGGTTGATATACCAGCGCGGAGCCAGGACATAATCCTGCGAGGTCGGCCAGCGTAACGTGCCGGTGATCGTCAACAACAGATTGACACAGGCGCTGGCCCCAGCGAACTTCACCGCGACACAACTGTGATGCCCCACCCGGTGCGGTGAACAGGTAATCGAGACCACCGGCTGGGCACGCATCTGGATCTGCTCACACAGCTCAGCCAACTGCACGGCATGTGCCTCACTGATACGCGGGTTACCCTGTGGCGGGGCCTCAAACAGCACCCCACCTTCACCACCGTCACCGGCCACAATCTCCAACATAGCCTTTTTCAACTGCATCATGCCGCCGCCTTAGCGATACCGCGAGCGACATCCAGTTGATGTGCAATCTGTTTTGCTGCCGCCAACTCTGACACCCCCTGTGCCTGCATAATCGCCCGTCGCGCCGCCTTCTCTTCTTTCTCGGTCATACCCAAGGCTAAATATAAGCTTGGCGGTACTGCCCGGAACAGCGCCTCAATGCGGCTCGCCAGCACCACACCTTCGGTATAACAACGGGGGGTTTTGGTCGCCGACAGCAACATGGCTTTCTGCTCCACCGTCAATTTCTTGAAGCGGGCGATCTCCTCCACCTCTTCCGGTGGCATCACCAGGCACAGCCACCATTCAATCATGTTGAGCATCTTCTTCGACGTATTCGGGAAATCCTCCAGGTTCTGCGTCGCCAGCCACAGCCAGGCCCCCAGTTTACGCCACATCTTCACAATTTTGACCACGAACGGGGCCAACAATGGGTTGGTCGTTATCATGTGCGCTTCATCGGTCGCAAACACGATTTCCCGGTCCAGGAACTGATCGCGCTCAGCAATGTTGTTGATGGTGTTCACCAGCGAGGTGTACGCCACCGCCAGTGCCGCTTCATACCCTTCCCGCGCCAGCGTCCCGAGGTCAATCAACGTCACGTCGGCTTCCGGCCAGTTATCTCCGGGGCGGTCAAACAGTTCGCCCAGGAACCCCTGCATAAACACGCCCAGCGATTCCCCCATGTTCTGCGCTCGGGTTCGGCGAACTTCTGGCCGTGCAGAATCAGCGGCAAACTGGTACAACGCGGCCTGCAAGTCGCCGGTGACCATCTGCCGCCCTGCGTTATAGGCCGCTCGCGCGGCCACCAGGATGGCCTCACGCATCATGCCCCGGTCAGCCCGTTCCAACTTGGCCTCTTCCTTGGCCTCGCCACCGGTGATCATCAGTCGCGCCACAATCTCCAGTTCACCCAGAATGTCACGCTCCTCCTCGTCATCCTCCTCGTCACTGTCCTCGGTCTCGATACGTTCACTCAGTTCCTCCTCACTCACCAGAACGGCTGGCGTCTCGATCAGACGGTGGGCATCGGCAAAGGGAGCCAGAGAAATACCGCAACCGGGCTTGATGCTGACCTTGTTCACCGTCAACGCCAGCTCTTCACAGTAATCCGCAAACAAGCCAAAGGAGTTACCGGCTTCGGCAATAAACAGCCGGGGGCGGTGAATGGCCATCAACTGCGCAAACAGGCTGTTCAAGGTGGCCGATTTGCCCGAACCAGTGGGTCCAAACAACACCAGGTGAGCATTCTTGGCGCGGTCCTGACTGTTGAGAGGATCAAAGGTCAGCGGTGCACCACCGCGATTAAAGAAGGTAAAGCCGGGATGCCCGGTGCCGGTATCACGGCCAAACACCGGCAGCAAGTTGGCCATGTGCTGCACAAAGGTCAGCCGGGTATACCAGTGTTTTTTGTCGTGCATCGGGTTAAAGCACATCGGCAAGGCGCGAAGGTAGCCGTTGAGCGGGGCAACATCAAACTCCGGCTTCACTGGCTGCAACCCGGCGTTCAACAAGACCGCCGTCAGGTCACGCTGGCGGGCATTCAGCACCTTGACTGTCGGGGCCTTCAGATAGAAGGTCATGCTGCCCCGGTACAGCTTGTGTTTTTCCCCCAGATAACGCTTGGCGGTCTCCGAGTCTTCACGCACCCGCTCCGACTCGGTATTCTCGCCGATGGCATTCTTTGCCAGGTGATTAAAGCGCTCTTCCAGCACGTCCTGGGGCTGCACCACCAGGGTCAGTGAGACCACTGTCCCTTCTGGCAGCAAATCCATCAGCGCATTGATATTTTCTCCTTTGCGCGTCTCCCCCGTCAGGTGCCCCACGGTGGGCGCCCGGCGCAGCCGGTCAACAGTGACCGCCTTGTGCGGCAGTCCGTCAAACCACCACACCCCGCGCTCCACGTCAGAACGCGGCGGTGAAAACAGCACCGTCTCACTGAAATCATTTTCCACCGGTAACACACCCGACTCATCATCCTGGTGCGCTGCCGTGCGATACAAGGTCTCTTTATCGACCCAGTCAGGCTCGGGGTTAAACCAGCGCAGCAACCAGGCGTGGATCTGCTCCCCGTTCTGACGGGCCGCCACGACACCGGCACCGGCCAGCGCTGACGAGAGTCGTTCACAGACCTGGTTCAGCGCTTCTTCCGGGGGATGCGGCTCGCGCAGTGCCGGATTGACATAGCGGTAGACCACCATCCGAGTCCGGCGTTGCTGGCCGCGCCAGGGTGCGCCGGTGATCGCCTTGTCGATAAACAGCCCTTTGGGTACCGCGATACCGCGCATATGCCGCTCCATCTCGGTGAGATAGGCCTCGGTAAACGCTGACCCCTGCGCCCAGGGCTTGACGTAACCGCGCAGTTTATCCAGGTATTCGGTAACGTCGGTCTCATCCTGACAGAAGAACTGCACCACCCACGGGTGCGAATCCCGCTCTTCAAAACTGTCCTGCAGGGCATCTTCCACCACATCGCGGATCTCCTCCAGTCGCTCCGGCGTCCGCCCTTCGGTACCCACCGGTACAATCTCGAACACCGCCCCGACCGATACCCCGTCATCGAGCAACAGGCACTGGCTGCGCGGCAGGTACTCGGCCCACGGCAGGTAATCCACAAACGTCGGGTTATTCGGGTAAAGCGCCTTTTCCTCAGCCACCGTCAGCTTGCCGGTTTTCACCTGCGGCTCACGCGTCAAGACCGCCGTATCCAGGCCATCGTCTTCTGCTGCTGCAGGAGCCTGTTGGCCGATTTTCTTCTTGCTAAACAATGAGAACATTACAGCGCCTCCGTACGTTCACCCGGCAGCGCATACTGCACCCGGCTGTAAAACGAGAATACCGAGCTATAACCCGGCACCGGCGCGGGCGCATTTCCCGCCATGTGCGGGTAGATATAAATCACCATATCGGGGTTCGGCAGGCGCGGAAAAATTTGCTGGATCTCGTTTTCCGCCGTCCGGGTATAGCTCTCCTCAATCGCCTGACGCACAGCGCTGTCGTCATCGGTCAATCCCCGGCGTAATGTGCTGCGGGCCTCGGTGGACGTCCGTGCCGATGAGCCTTTATTTTGCCACAACTCCAGCATGGTAGAATCCCCCGGTGGCAGCATTTCATCTTTGGTGGTACTGCAGCCGGTCAACAAGATAGCCAGACACAGTAACGGTAAAACGTGCTGTTTCATCAAAACCTCCTCAATCCAGCGCATGCTGCTGGCTGATATCAAAATCGTACCGGACCTTGCGGCCTTGCTCTTCATAGTCAATCGGGATCTGACGGGTAATATGGACGGCCACCTGGGCACCCGGTGGGACATACACGGCGTCAAACATCTGGCCGTAACGTGCCTTGACCCAGTCGGCCAGTTCATTGGTGCCCCCTGACAAGGCCTTGCCCAGCGCCGCCTGTCCTGCACTGCCGGTCAGCGTACTGGTCACCGTGGTGCCGTCCACCGAGGTGGTGTTCTGGCCGTTCGCCATCGCATCCGCCGCCGCACCGGCACCGGACAACGCGAACAGGGTCGGCAAGTAGGTGGAGGCGTTGGATTTGCGCTCCCCGGACAGGCACGGCACGCCGTTTTCATCGGACAACCAGCCAATGCTGCCGCCGTTCGATTTGCCGTTGCTGCCATCACTGGATTTGGCCGGGGACGGCACAGTACGCACCGTGCCATCGGTAAAGACAAAGGTGATCGATTGAACTTCGCCCCGGACACAGGACAACACCCAATCGCCGGTGGCGGTACCGGAGACAATCGCCCCTTCCACGTCCGGCAGCTCGATGCCGTTGGCCGTCAGGTTCTCCTTGCCGATAAGCACCTTGAACGGGTACGGATCGGTGACTTTGCCATCAATCGGTACCCGGCCCAGCAACGCCGTCATACCTCGGCTACCGATCAGGGTCGAGTTTTCCGGCAATGTATACACCGGGGTCGCCTCCTCAATGGCCTGCTGATTTTTCGCCACGCGATCCAGTTCGGCTTTCTGACGATTGATTTCATTATCATCAAGGCTGGCAAAAGAACTCGGGAACTGGAAACTGCCGGTGCCCGCTGCAGTGCCGGTAGCTACCGCCCCAATAATGGGTTTACCATTACGGTCGAGTTGTACAGCGTCCTGCGGCTCAATCCACATCACACCGCCGCTCACGGTGCCCGTTGCCCCGTCACTGCCCTCCAGGCCCAGCCCAATCGGCAAATCACCCTGCTGTCCCTGCCCTGATGCGGATGAACCGGCAGACGGCGTCTGAACTGGCTGACCGCCCATGCCCTTCAGATTTTCAATCAGCGTTGCCAGGCGCTGCTGCTCCGCCTGAAGTTTCTGCCGGGCCTGCACCTCTTCCTGCTTCGCCACATTGACCGCATCACGAATGCGGTTATCGACATTCACCCCGCCTTCTTTGAGGGTGGCGTTCTCTTCCGACAGCGTGACATTCTGCCGCTCCAGACTGGCCTGCTTGTCCTGGATAACCTTCAGACGTGCCACCAGGGTTCGCAGGGTATCTTCCGGGGTATCCCCCTCGATACCGAGGATCTGTAACTCCTCATCGGTCAGGTCAGCCACCGTATTCGTTTTGACGGTCGATGAGGCCGGTGGGGTGCCTGAACCACAGGATTTCACCCCAATGGCGATGGCAATAAACAACACCACCGGCACCAGGACTTTCAGCAGGGTATTGGATTTAATTTGCATGTGTCTGTCCTCCTGACGAGGTTCGCGCCTTGCCTTTGGCTTTCACCACGGGTATCACCGGCTCAGGCAAAAACGCCGCGTCCGGGCGTCCCTGCATCACCAGGTACAGCAGGGTGGTGTCTTCCGGTGTACCGGCTGCACCCAGCCAGCGATGCTGGAAGGTCGCCGAATGGAAGGTGCCCTGCAGACGACGCGGGTCGAGTACCACTTTCCCCGACCGCTGATTGGTCAGCTTCAGCGCGACCACGTTGTATCCCTGTACCCCCCATGCGGCCAGCGGGCGCACCGTGACCGGCTCGGAGGGCAACAGAGAAGTAATGTTCGATGACAGGCCATGCGAAATGGCATGCACGCCCGGCAAGGCTTCAATCGTACGCAGAGGGGCATATAGGTTTTGTGCCGCGTAACGGGTCAGGGCAATCGGCAAGGGCGTTGTGATACGTGGGGCTGTGTCTTTGGCGGAGGCCGAACCCTTGCCCTTGGTGGTGGCCGTCTCCGCTGCACTGACCGAGGTGTTGTCGCTGCCGGTCGCACTGGAGACCTCGCCCTGATAGACCAGGCTCACCGGCTCACGCACCTGCTTGCCCTCCAGACCGGTGATATCCAGCAGGATAAGCTCACCGTTCTCCACGTCCTGCAGTTGCAACCGCGTGGAGGCAAAGACACTGCTCGCCTGCAGGTAGACCGCGCCGCCGGTGCTCTGCACCCGCAATTTACCGTTCAGCTCCGGGGGAAAACCGACCCGGACGTTCTTGTTCACAAACACAATACGCTCTTGTCCGACTGTCAGCGGCACTTGTAGCGGGATACGCTCCCACTTCATCAGTTCCACCGCCTCAACCGGCAGGCTCACGGCGCACACGGGGCCCAACAGGGCCAGATATAAAGGAAGATAACGGGTAGACATCATCAGAACAGTCCTTTCTTCTCGACCGGTGCGACCGGGGCCGCTTCCAGGCGTTGGGGAATATCGGCGTAGCAATCGAGTGCCAGACCGAAGGGATTGGCTTCCGGGTTCTGATCCCAGCGCACAATCTTCAGCGGGTAACGCACCAGGGCGCGTTTCACCGGTTCGGTGTGGTAATACTCATCGGCCACCAGATCCAGGCGCACGATCCAGCTATCGCGGCTCACCACCGTGACACTGTCGTCCTTGTAACCGCGCCCAGGGACTTCAGAGATCCCCCTGACGCGTTCACGCAATTCCCCGGCAGATTTACGCTGTTTCGCATCCTTGTTGAGCCACTCTTCACAGGTCGGCGTCAGGTAAGCAGACAGCGTGCCGATACGGTACTCATAGTCGGTGTTGCCGTCTTTCGGCCAGGAATTCAGTTGCTGGAAGATGTAAAACGCAAAGCTGTACACCGTGGGAGGCGGGATTTCCCACCAGGCACGGGTCGAGCCCGAGCGCAGATCGGGCGGGTTATGAACGGTCAGGTTGCGCGGTGACAACATCCAGCCAGCAAGGGCTATCATCAGCAGAACCATCAACACCCCGCAGGCTCCACGCAGGGTTGAAATATGGCGGTCACGCGCATTGACCGCACTTCTGTACTTACTCATCAAACTCCTCCTGGAACTGGCGAATGACCGGCGTTGAACGGCGCAATGCCCAGGTCTGGCTACGGTGTATCAAGTGGGGATTGCCCATCCGCTGACGGCTCAGCCACAGCTCAACACGCCGGTACAGGTAGTTCTCCGGTTTGCCGCGCTTGAAACGCGCCATCAGCTTGCCGCCGAAAAACACGACGACAATCGGCATCAATAAACTGACGGTAGGGAACGCCAGCCAGCCAATAAACAGGGTAAAAGGTATGGCGACCACCAGGCCGCCCAATACGCTTAATCCCGCAGTCATAAACAGCTCTGGCGTCGTAAAGCCCTTGAATACAATAGGCTCTGCATTCAGCCGGTCGGGTAGAAACGAGATAGTCGCCATACCGTACCTGCCTTAGCCCACGATAACCGTGGCCGCTTTGGTTGCCAGCCAGATGACCGCGACGACCAGCACGATACCGACCACGACCAGCATGCCGAACTTGGCCCAGGTGGATTTGCCCTGCTGGACTTCGGAGAAGGTCGCAATGATGGCGTTGGCAACAACCAGCAGCGCTGCAGCGGCGAGGATCAAGCCCCCCAGGACAATCCCGTCATTGAGGTAGCCGGAAATCTGGCCGTAGAACGAACTGTCGGTGCTGGATTTGGGGCCTTCAACGGTCGGTAAAGCCGCGTGGGCTGACGTGACAGCCGTTAACGCCAGCAGCAAGGTGGACTGACTGATACGCTGTGCGACACGGCGGGCGGAAGAGAAAAGAGACGGCAAATTCATGGTGGTTTCCTTACAAATGAAGAAGAGATAAATGATTAACTGGCGAACAAATACAGACTGACCAACAGCAAGATGACGACACGGACCACGAAGCGTTGAACGGCAGCCCCTTTGATGTTGCCTGCCGCATAGCCCCGATAGACGTGAACAAATCCCCACCCTGCCCACAGCGTCAATACCGCAATCAATGAACCGATAAACAGCAGGTTCAGGACGGCAGGTTCGACGTTGCCAGCAGCGGCTTTAAACGCGGCGGTCTGTGCTTCATTCATTACCGACGCTCCTGGCGGTATTGCCCGGAGACTGACGATGTGGTGGGTTGAGCACGGGAAGGTTCGAGGTAAAACTCAACCCCCCGACGCATCGTGTTGACGTCCTGCGTAGCCCGCAGATAGTCAAAATGAAAACGCCCGGACTGGCCGTCCTGAACCGCCACCACACGGGCGCGCTCCAGGCTGGCCTGCACCTGATCCAATTGCTTCATGACCAGGGCCAACTCGTCTTTCTCACCGGCCTGGACGGACAGCGCGGTGAACAGACTGCCAGCGAGACACAACGCCCGCAGCGGTGTTATGTGCATGGGAACCTCCTTTTACAGGTAATAGATGCAGGAGAGAGCTTGGCGAAAAGGCGGGAGTGGGTCAGCAAACAACTAGAAGGGAGATTTTGAAAATTTATCCGGGGTTCAACGCGTGGCGCGAACCGCGCCATCGAGGGGCTTGACCTAAAATCTACAAAATAGACATCAAAGTAGAAAAGGGGCTACTGTGTTGTTCTTCATGCCGTTTTGTACTGGTAATATGCTCGTACAGTTACCTATGAGGATCACTTAGTGCCACCGAACAATTACGGCATAGTTGGTTACCCTAACGAGGAGATAGCTCACCCTGGTGGTCTTGTGTGTTATGGAAGGGTTCCAGAGATGAATTCAAAAAGCGACAGTATTCCTGCCGGAGACATTTTCCTACGTGCCGGTAAGCATAGTGGCCCAAACAGAGGTTTTGGTGTTCGCCATATCTGGGCTGAACACGAAAGTGAGCTAGCAAAATTAGGGTATGGAACTGTAGACGATGTGGCGCGGTTCGTGAGTGATATTATTCGCCCAGGAGTACCGATCTATTGTGAATTCAATCACCCTGGCGGGAAGCATAGAACAACGGTTTTAAAGTCATCGTTAGGTGTTGTGATTTTGGAGCCAAAAGAAGCCCCTGAGACGGATTCAGGCTGGATATATGTCGTTGTTACTGC
This sequence comes from Serratia sp. OS31, assembly GCF_014164835.1. Lineage (NCBI taxonomy): Bacteria > Pseudomonadati > Pseudomonadota > Gammaproteobacteria > Enterobacterales > Yersiniaceae > Serratia > Serratia sp. OS31. The sequence goes on from NZ_JACJFQ010000001.1 coordinate 444,948, forward strand.
GTATACGCGAAGAAAAGCTCATGGTGTATTGATTGGTAAAATTCAATAAAAAAAACGGGGCGCAATCAGCACCCCGTATAATTTTGTTGGTAGTCGCAGCATTTCTTTAGCACATAGGGTTCAGAAACCGACTGTTGTCGTAACTACCCGGCAGATGATCAGCCATCTGACTGCCCGGCACAGAAGGCCTGTATCTGATTTGCGCCCCCTGCGAATGCTCTTGCAGTAAAATAATTCTATACGCATTACCGTAAGTATTCAACTAAAGGTTGAGCACTTGTTATCCGCCCCACAGGGATGAACACACCTATAAGTATTTTTTGAACGATCCCATTGTTACCGATATCGCCAATCCCATCAGCAGCGCAGCAGGCAGCAACAAGACGTTCGGATACACCGAGAACGGCACCGACAAATACACGATACAAGGGATAAACAGCGCCGGTTTCACGAACCGCTTGGCATGGTGATACAGAAAACTCGACTCATACCCCGCGCCGTAACGCCGCAGGTCACGCCTTACCATCCCGTCCACGATCCCCACCAGAGCCACCAGAACAAACAGCGGCACCGACAACACCAGGATGGTGACCCGCATCAGGAAAACCAACGTGACATACATCGAGGCCATCAGGTATTCACGCGCCACCTGTATCAACCAGGCTCCACTGACATTCAGGCCATCCGTCAGGGCATTGCCGCTGTTACTTGACTGCGCTGACTGGAGCCACCCCAGAAAACCGCTGTTCACAAACAGCAACTGGTAGCCGACCGTTATCCAGGTACTCACCGTGGTCACCGGCGCTGACAGCAACAAACTACGGGTAAACCCTTCAGAGAAATAACCGCTTTCCGTCACCATCACCGCACGGCTGTGCTCGGCTCCCTGTTCCGGCCAGAAGAAGGCGATCCCGATGTACTCCACTATCAAGCTAAACAACAGAGAAACCAGTAACATGCCAACTATCCGCCAGGGCATGTCCCACAATACCGTCATCAGCAAACCATGCGGTTTAGGTGGCTGGGTCTGCTGAACCGGTTGCGGGGAAGAAGATGCTTGTGCCATATACCCCTCTCCTTAATGCAACGCCAGGACTTCCAGCTCACATTGCAGCAGCATGGGCTGGGCATTGATTGTCACCCAGATCCCCACCTGGTTAACCGGGCAAGGCTCCTGCTCTCGTCGGGCGTCATACCCTAATTCACTCAACGCCGTCACGATCTCCGGGGCAAACGGTGTTGAACAGTGCCGGGCCTTCAGCACCGTCATGATATCGCGGGGCACCTCGGCAGACTGCCCCAGACTGGATGCCAGTACAGCACTGACACGATATTGTTGTTTCAGATTCATTGAACTTCCCTCATCAGACCACGTTATTGTCAATCTCGGGTGCCCGGTCTCCCGGCAAGGCCGCTCCCGACCACCAGGTATCGCCCGTGCGATAATTTTTTTTCATATACTCGGCAATCTTCCCCAGACTGTCCGGCATCAAGGCATCATTCCCCGCCGCTGGCAACGGCATACGGATCTTCCACAGTTTACCCCCTTCCAGCAAGGCAAACGCCTGGCCTTTCGGCAGGTTGATCACATTGGCCGGAGTGATCAGCGGCGTACGTACCGAACTCACCCTGTCCTGGGTATTGGAGGTAAAATCACTGCCCATCTCCGGGTTGGAAATATCGGTGACGCCAGACACCAGGGTTTTGGTATACACTTCTACTTCAGGTAATTGTTTTGTCATCAGTTCTGCCGTTTCGGTGTGCCGGACGCGCAGCATCACCAGGCTGTTGAAGTTACCGACCACCTGTGCAGCCTTGGCCGCACTGCCCAACCGCGCCTCGATGTCCGGCAGGGTCTGTGTATACGCCGTCACCTCGATACCCGCACCGCCGCCCTTGTTGATAAGCGGGATAAACTCATCGCCCATCAGTTCGTTAAACTCGTCACAGTGCAGGCTAATGGGGGTTTTCTTCTCATCCTCCACAGGCAAACCATCATTGATACCAAACTTGTAAATATGACCGGCTACGCTCACCAGGTCGGCAAACATGCTGTTGCCCACCGCCGCCGCCACCTCCGGGTCTGACAACGCATCCAGACCGATATAGACAATGCCCTTCTTGCGGATCACTTGCTGCCAGTCAAAAATGGGGCGGGGGTCGGTCAGGTCGGTATAGTCCGGGGAGATCAACGGTGCCGTCTTGCCGGAGGTCAGTTTCTCCAGCAACGGCAGCAGGCTGGCAACAATTTTGTCGTAGTATTTCTGGTCATAGCGAACAGACGAGCGCAGGCCATCCAGGACAGGGTCATACACTCGTTTTCCCTCATCACTTCCCAAAACATGCTCAATCGCCACGATACGCATCGAGCGCCCCTCCATATGCCGGGGAACATCACGCTCATCAAGAACGGGCACCAGACTCTCAATCTGCTGCCACAACGCCGGGGCATGTTGCGATAGGTAAAACTCGGCGTAGTTTTCATAGAGGTCACTGATGTTATTGACGTAACGCATGATCAGGCCAAAGTCAGGCCGTTGTCCCAGGGCAACCAGGCCACGGGCGATGATGTTGACAAACCGCCAGGCAAACTCCCGGAACACCGCATTGTTACCGCCGCCTTCCAATTGTCCCGCCACACGGGTGGCCACCTCAGAAATACGGCTGAAACGGCCCACGGCGTTATAGCGGGCACTGATGTCGGGCCAACCCAGATGAAACACCTGCAGTTCGCTGGCGCGACCGGCGCGGTGGGCTTCGGCGTAAATGCGTTTGAGCAGATCTGCATCCCCCTTGGGGTCAAAGACAATGGTGACGTTGCCACGCCGAATATCCTGGGTGATCAGCAGTTCCGCCAGGCGGGTTTTACCGACGCGGGTCGTCCCCAGAACCAGCATATGCCCAACTCGCTCTCCCAGATTCATCGAGACATTGACTTCATCGGGTTCAATACCATGCAATGCGGGCTTGCCGCCGACGTCCGGCAGTGGGCGCACAGGATTAAGCGCTGACTGGCTGGAAAGCCATTTGCACAAGGTGGGGTAACGGTATTCATGGTGCTGTTCAAAACGACGCGCCGCCTGGTACAGCGTCGGGGGATTCACATAGCGCTCCACTTCGGGGCGCAATGTCGCCAGCAGGCGCTGTGTGTGTTTTTGCTCCCACAGGAACCCCCGCCCCAGGAACAGACGCTGATGGCTTACCGGTACCTGGGCGCTGGTCATGACATAGCGCGGCAAACGGCGGATATTGCGCCGGTAGCGCAGCACCCTGACCCCCTCACGGGTCCGTTTCAGGGCAAACACGGCAAACCCACCGGCAGTGACATAGCTGACAGCAGGAGCCAATGCCACTGCCCACGGCGCGGTCACACAGATATAGCTGGCACAGGCGGCAACGACCGCTGTATTCAGCTCAACAGCAGGTCGCAACATCGCCTCAATCACATAACGATCACTCATTGTTCACTCCTCATTCAGTAGCCAGGGACGCTGCTGGTCGATCAGGTCAAGCAGCCGCTGACCACTGATAAATTCAATGCAGGGAGAGGCGCTCTGCGCCTCGCGGGACTTCAGGCCGGTACGCCCGGTGTGAATAAACAGCCCCCGGCAACGTTCGCGGCGGACCAGCGCCCCAAATGCCACCACATGGGCCGGTGTGATGGTGCGGGCATAGCGTTTGGCCTGGATGAGATAACGCTGGCTACCCATCCACACCTGCCCATCAAGCCCACCGTCACCGCTATAACGCCGGTTGCGTTTGATGCGATACCCCCGACGTTCGAATGCAGTCAGTAGCAATTCTTCAAACACATAGGGGTTCACTTTACGCAGATAATTCAGGCGTTGGCCGTCACCGGCCAACTGGGGAAGACGCGCCAGAATACGTTGCGCCTGGCGCTGATAACGTCGATGGCGACTGACTTTCGCGCCAATCAGTAACGCTATCCAGCTAAGCACGCTAAGTAAAAGCAGCCACCAGACCAACGGTCCCAGACTCCCCAGCATCAGGCCCGATCTCATTGTTCCAATCCCTTTTCCGTCAACAGCACCGGGTAATGGGTCAGCCCCAGCCGCTTCGCCAGATCACTGCCCGAGACCGGCAACAACTCCAGCCCATCCGCGTGTTTCTTCAGGTCGTTGAGCGCCCCTTCACTGGCAACATTCACCACCAGTCCCACCGCGTTTAACTGCACCAGGGCATCTCGACGCAGTGACAGCCAACGGCGAGACAGGTCATCATCACCAATCAAAAACATCGGGCGCATCCCCGGCAGAGCCAGTGCCTTGGCCTCCACTTTGCCGGGTGTCAGCTCAGGGGTGCTGATGGGCAAAACGGTAAGTGGAATAACAGACAACGGCGCTGCCTGGGATACCGTGGCTTTGCCCTGATTATTGATGCCCTCGAAATACGTTGCTGTAGACTGGCCGCCCACATCGGCGACGACGGTAAGGTCAGCCTGGACGGTGAAACTGGCGACACCCAATACCAGCACACAGCTCAGGCGGGTCAGTAAACGTGGATTCAGATTCATGGCGTCGCTCCTGCTGCAGGTTCAATGACAACATTCGATGCCAGTACGCCAGTTGTCGGCTGCAGGCGATTCAAATGCCGTTTCACGATGGCTTGATAGGTCCGTGCAGGCTGGCCGCCTGCCGGATGGTGATAGCACCCGGCAGCGGTTATCCAACTCCCCGGCTTGTTGTCGTAGCAGGCCCGCAGAATACGGGCCGCCACATGCAGATTGATGTACGGATCAAAGGCCTCCCAGGTGGAACGGAAGTGATGCCCGTTCCAGCCCAGATTCACCTGCGCAATCCCGACGTCGATACGTTTCAGTGAGTTATGGCGCATAAACCCCAATAGCGCCTGATAAGCCTCTTGGCGGGTTGCATAGCGATACCCTTTCCCGGCAACGTTAATGGTCCACGGCCAGGGGCGAACGCCGTGGGGAAGTTTCTTTGACGATTCCGTCAGCGCCAGGCTGTACAAGGCTTCGGCGGGCACCCGCTCCTGCACCGCCACCTGGTAGTAGCCTGACGGGATCTGCTGAGAGGACACGGTCGCCAGGCTGTTCGAACTGCAGAGCAGGAGCGCCAGCGCACTCAATACGCGGTAACTTGCCATCCGTTTTCTCCCTGTTGCAGCACCACTGGCATACGTCCCTGACCGAACTTGATCCACTGCCCCCGGTCGTGATTGAGCGTCAGCGTTTTCGCTTTCACCCGCTCAACGGGGATAGCCAGCTTTTTCGCCCAGGCCCGAACGGCCTCATCTTTCCCTTCGCTGCCGACCAGGTAGATATCCAGCAAACGTTGGCTTGTCAGCAGGGACGCCACTTTGCTCTCACACGGAGCCCCACAGTCCGCCCGGACAAACAGCGCCAACCGCCCATTACCCTGCCCGGCATCCCCGGCAGAACGCACCGGCAGGATACCGGGGTAGACACGAACCCAGGCGGCATTCACTTCACGCTGGAATGCCAACTCAGCCTCAACCCGCTGAAAGTCCTGTTTGACGGACAGGTCGGCGTAGTGACGCCGCTCCTCCTCGCTCCGCGCTTCGATACCCAGCGTGGTGATCGGATCTAACCCCGGCGATAAAATCCCCCGACGCCCTTTGCTCAACTGCTGATAACGCTGCCATTCCTCGGTGGTCAGCCCCCATTCCTGCGCATTTTTTTTCGACTGCGCTTCTTCCAGCGCCTGCAGGGTGGTACTGACACTGGCGGTGTTTCCCTGTTGGGATTGCTCTGTTTGCAGTGCGGCTGTTACCGAGAAAAACGGGGCCATACCCAGGCCCAATACCAGCGCGATTGATGTCAATTTCATCCTGACCCTCCTTTATTGAACGCTCAGCGTCTGCGTCCGGCCTGCAACGCTGAACTGGGCCTGATTGCCCCCGGCAGACAACAGTGTCCAGCCCTGAAAGGTCTCGCCGGTTTCGACAAGCCGTATATCCGCCAGGTTGAACGCCTGCAGGGGAGCCACAGCGACAAACACCGCGCCCCCCCGCCGCTCAATGCTGGTCAGACGGAAAGGGGCAGCAACAGACCGGGCGCTCCGGGTGGGGGATTTCTTGACGGTGGTCGGGGTCGCCCCAGGAGTGACGGCAGAGGTTGCTGGTTTGATTGCCGATGTTTGTGCTGCACCGGCACGTTGTTCCAGGGTGTCAACACGGGCCTGCAGAAGTGCCATCGTGGCATGAACGTCCTGCAGTGACTGTACATCTGATGACACCGGCTGGCTGACTTTTGTCTCGAGCGTACGCACCTGCTGTGCCAGGTGCTCAAACGCGGTTTTATCCACGACGGGCGCAACCAGAGCTTCCTCCAGGGAGGCTGACAACGTTTTCAACGTCTCGCTATTGCTGGTCACCTGCTCGTTCAGCTTGTCCAGCTCTTGCTGGACCGCATCCCTACCGGGGACTTGCCCCAGGGCCGTTTGCAACGAGGCAATCTGGGCAGACTGGCTCATCACCTTAACTCCAACACCGGCGACAGACAGCACCAGAAGCGTAAAGACGCTATAGCGCAACAACTGCATCACCTTGCTTGGACGCACCGGCTCGCTCTCCCAGTTCTCTCCTTTCAACTCAATCATTTCAGCATCCTTTGCTGGGCAGGGGCCGGAGTAGGCTGAGGTTGCACTACCGGGGTAACAGTCTGCAATACAGGCGGTTGCAGAAAGGTACTGCTGACGATCGGCGCAGGTGTCGGCTCTGGCGGCAGGCGGAATCCTTCACGCAGCGAATGGCAAACTACACGCTGCACCGAATCCACATCCAACTGCCAGGCCGGTCCGGCCAGGATTTGCAGGGCTTCAGCCAGGCGAATGGGTCCCAACTGGTACTGCACACCCGGTAAGGCCTGGGTGTAGAGCACGCGATTGGCAGAGGTAATACTGCACAGACTGAAGCCTGACTGGCGCAGGGCGTAACGCATCGCATCCGCCACCGTTGGCGTCACAGACGCCGGGATACGGATATCAATCACCTGCTCCAGCGGAGCCCGTTGCGCCAGGGAAGGCGAGGTACTGACCAGCAGATAGCGGTCATAGCGAACCACTTCAATCGGCGTGGCAAACACATCGGGCTGTGCCGATTGTACGTTGCTGGACAAGGTGACACCGGCTATCGGTGAAATGAGATCGCGTTGCAGGTTTTTTTGCGGTTGGACACACCCGGTCAGCACCGCAGCGGCCAGTAAACACGCAGGGAAAACGTAATATGATTTCATGAATATCCTCAGTAAGCAGTCAAAAAGACGTGCTCACTGTGCGAATCTTCACGGTCGCCCTCAACGAACAACTCATTTCCCGAAAATAAAAAAAACGCCAGAGAAAAACTCTGGCGTAAAGGATGGTACTACATCGACAACCTAGAACGCATTGTCCGGGTATTGTTGTTGTGCGGTACAGGTCGAAGCCCCTGGTGTTGGCGTTGACTTTTCCGCTTTGTAAACCATTTCTTGCCCTACCTTGATCCAACTGATTTTTATCAGTCTTGCTTTCAGCGTAGGCCGGGATTCACCTGCGTGCTCTCCCTTGGTTAAGGTAAACACATCAGCCGTCAGATTGCTGAGTTTAAAGCCCAACAGGACTTTTTTTTCTTCATCAACAGACTTCTGGCAGCGCCGGATGAGGCTACTGGCTTCTTTGCCAGATATGGTCACATCGAAACGCGTGTAATCGGGTTTCTCGGTCGATCCGTGCAAGGCATTAATCACGCCGGTCAGGAATGAACCGTTGGCCGTCGTGATCTCACGGATATTACTCAGATACCCCAGACCATCCACATGCAGATTAAAATAGCCGGTCTGATTTTGGGTAGCAGTAGATTGAGATGCTTGAGACATGGTGTTTCTCCTTGGGAATAAACCGGTATGCGGAGAAACGTCCCCAACGGGAAGTTTCCCGCAGGGTATCAACGTGAAGACGCTGACTGTCTGTTAAGTTGGATAAGTGCACCTTCATCGCAGTGAACTGCGATCCCCGCTTTCAAAGGTTCAGGGGGGTTACCGCTCTAAAGCGCGTCCTTTCAGGTTAGGGTCGCATTGGCTTGTGATTGCCCGAAGGCGTCCTTCTCAAATCACCAGGACATTGGCTGTTGTCAGGGACAACGAGTAAGCTGGATCATTATTAAAACGGGCTAAAAAGAAGTCAACACGAAACTCTCAGCCGAAATATCCTTAGGAATAGTGTGATAAAAAAAACGGGAACCGTATCTTCCCGATACGTTCCCGCCATGCCCGCACCACAGGCTGTTGTATGACTGCATTCCATCAACTCAGAGGCCGAGCCTTCGAACCCGACGCGGTTTTCACTGAGACTTTGCGTCTTATACATCTATTCTCCGGGTAAAAGAATGATGCATATTACTGGTGACCGCAGTAATCACGGGGTGCTTCAGAAGCCACGGCAAAATAGCAAACTCCCCGCACCGAGTGCAATGGATAATTAGTTTTACCTCAACGCGCTTTCTTTTTGGGGAAACCTCGCCGTTTGTTCCGCTGAGGGGGATTCACTATCCCGATACAGTCAGGATAACGCAGACAGCCCCAGAAATTCCCTGATTTCCCCGTCCGCTGCAAGGTCACGCCACCACACACCGGACACGGCGGCGAGGGAGGAACGGTGATGTTTATCGCCTGTTGACGCCCTTTCTCGACCAACTGCGTTGTCCAGGCTGACTGTTTTGCCATAAAGTCATCTAGCGACATCTTGCCTTCGGCGATATCATCCAGCGCCTGCTCCCACAGGGCGGTCATGCCGGGATCTTTCAACGGCATCGGCAACACATCCATCAATTCACCGGCCACCACGGCAGCACGCAGAGATTTCCCCTTTTTTACGATAAAACCGCGAGCCAGCAGGGTTTCAATAACCCCGGCCCGCGTCGCTTCTGTCCCCAGCCCCGCATTCTCTTTCAGGATTTTTTTCAGGCGGGGATCGGTCACAAACTGCGCGGCGTTTTTCATCGCCGCAATCAGGGTGCCTTCCGTATAATGCTCGGGCGGTTTGGTCTGCTGGGGCTTCATGGCTGCACCGGTCACCTGACACGACGTTCCCTGCTGCAGGGCCGGAAGTTGCGCGTTGTCGGTATCATCTTGCGCCTCATCGCCCTCCTGCTCTTTCTCAAACAGGGCTTTCCAGCCCGACACCACCACCACATTGCCACGGGTTTTAAACAGTTGGCCGCCACAAAGCAGTGACACTCGGGTTGCATCCTGTTCATAAACAGGCAGAAACTGTGCCAGATAGTGCTGCCGGATCAGTTGGTAGACCTGACGCTCTACCTCACTCATTTTACCAAGATCGCACGGTTGTTTTGTGGGGATAATACCGTGGTGGGCGGTGATCTTCTTATCGTTCCAGACGCGGGAAACAAAACCTGGCTGCAACCGTTCCAGCACGGTCGAGAGTGCTGGGTCACTTTTTACCAGGGCGGAAAGAACGGTGGGGACTTCCGACAACATCGAGGTCGGCAGAAACCCGCAGTCTGTACGCGGATAAGTTGTCGCTTTATGGGTTTCATACAGCTTCTGGGCAATATCCAGTACCTGCTGCGCACCCAATCCCCAACGCTTTGAACACTGCTGCTGTAGCGTACCCAGATCAAACGGTAATGGGGCTGAGACGGTTTCACGTTTGGTCTCTATCTCTGTGACCGAGGCAACTCCCGCTTGCTGGCAGAGCTGGACAACCTGCTGCGCTACCCCTTGCTGGATACAGCGTTTTTCTTCATCACAGTAGGTCGCCGCTGGCACCCATTGCGCCTGAAAAGACTGACCGTTGGACGCCAGTGCCAGCGTGACCACAAAAAAGGGAGTTGGCACAAAACCCGCGATATGCCGGTCGCGCTCAACAATCAGATTGAGCGTCGGCGTCTGTACCCGCCCGACGGAAAGCACATTGCCGTAGCCGCTGTCACGGGCTTTGACCGTGTACAGGCGGGTCAAATTCATGCCGATCTGCCAATCTGCCCGAGAACGGCCAAGACCCGCAAGGTAATGTGGATAGGTCTCATGTCCTGGTTTTATCGCCCCCAGTGCAGCCCGGACGCTGGCTTCATCGAGCGCCGAGAGCCACAACCGTTCGACGTTGCCCTGATAGTCACAATAATCAAGGATTTCACGGGCAATCACTTCACCTTCACGGTCGGCATCTGTCGCAATCACCACACAATCTGCCTTGAGTAACAACTTTCGGATCACTTCAAACTGCGCTTTGGATTCGGGTTTGACCTGCATTTTCCATTGCGTGGGCAATACCGGCAACACCTCTGCACGCCACGGTTTGCCAAACTGTTCGCCGTACACATCCGGGCTGGCCTGCTCCAGCAGATGCCCAAACCCCCAGGTAACCGTTACCCCTGCACCTGACAGATAGCCGCCCTTCTTCTCCGTTGCGCCCAGCACGGCGGCAATATCCCGTCCCTGGCTGGGTTTTTCACACAAAAAGAGTTTCATTCCATTCTCCATGAAAGTGAACCCGCCAGATTCAGCATGCACGACACCCTACCCAAAAGGGCATGGCAATAAAAATGACAGGTGAAAAAAGAAAACTCGGTGATGGCCCAGCCGGACCATCACAGGATGCAGACACTGTTAGCGGATTTTACCTTCCGCGACCTGTTTGACTTCGGCAAACAGTTTGCCGGTATAAGCCTCAGTGACATGTGAGGCTTCACTGGAGCGGAACGTGATATACATACGACTCCCCGCACCATTTTTCTCCAGTTCAATCAGGATATTGTCCTCGATCCCCTCATCTGCGCCCCAATCCCTGCCCATCTTGTAGTAGGCACCCGGTTGCGCGTCCCAGGCATATCCCCCTTGGGTAATCGCTGCCACTTTCACTTTACCTTCTAACCCTTGGCTATTTAGGGTGTTAATAACATCACTGGAGGTGAAATTGTAATACCGTTTTACTCGTGCAGCAGCGGTATCCACATCAACCGGAACCTCAAGTTCTCGGGCAGTTTTCTTATCAATTACCGGTGAATTCTTTGACATCGCAGGCAAACCACCACTCTCATGGCTGTCCGCTTTTTTACCCAGTGAAAGCAAGCCGTAGCTCATGTCGCTGACTTTCTTATTCAACTCGGCCACATCGCTACTCGCACACCCCCCTAACAGAACCGCAGATAACACCACGCCTGCAGCATGACAAAAATTACTCTTTCCCATGACTATCATCCTTATCTCCTTGTTTATCAATGCTTACTACTACCTTATTCTCCCTGGATTTATGCCGCAATCGATTATTTAACAAACGAAGGCTTTCAGCATTGACCGGCGGCGAGAAACGAGAGCGTTTTTTTCCAAACAACACCATTTCATCTAACGCGCCAAAATACTGCTGCGCCGGGGGTATCGTTTCAGTCTCCATCACAATGTCTCTGCGGTTGACGGGGAATGAACGATAACCCATTGCCACAGTGAATATTCTACGAATTTGGTATCCCCCCTGATGCAATCGATCGTCACGATGTTGCCGGGAGATAAACCCGTAATGATGAGCCTGAAATAATTTCAGCGCCAGTTGGTCAAAGCCGACAAGCAAGTAAACGCAGCGATACCCTAAAGGTGTATGACTATGCACACCAATATTAAGAGGGGAGCTGGAAACAACACTGGACAACGAGATACCGCCAGGGAGATCGTCTATCAGACTATTTGCCTCCTCTAATAGACGCTGAATGTTCTTATGCGCTTCATCTATCAGCGTTTCAAGCTGATACATCACGGCATCCGCATAAGGATTATCAGCAAGAGAATCCCGGTTGATGCTGGACACTAACCGGAAAAATCGCGGCATTCCTATGATTGTATCTTTTCTCGCACCTCTTTCTCTTCCTTCCCAGGTACTGATCGCATAGTAGGTATGCAAATCAATCCGCAGTTCTGAATGTAGTGCACCGACTTTTTTCCCGTCCTTTTTCTCTGCATTGTCAGTCATAACAGCCTCTATTCGATAGTTGACGCAGAGTGAGATAGTCAGAGATCAGCAGCCCCTCGAACAACGGGAAAGTATTTCTTCGGCTTTCACAATTTTCATCATAGCCTGTACCTATCAATCCCATTTTATTAATCGTTTAAAACTGATGACACTGTCATCAGTCTGTACCTATTAATTACAGATTATTAATCGTTTAAAACTAACAACGCTGTCATTAGTTGTACATTTCAATTTAATACATTGATTTTAATAATAATTATTGCCTGTAAGCAGCTCGTATTCCCGCCACTACCCGAGCAATATTTTCCGCCGATGCTCTCTGGTTTTTCCCTTGCGTTTGGGCGGGAACAGGCTCTGTAGCCCCAACGGGTTGGGGTTTTGGCTGCTGCATGCGTTTGGTCGCGCCAGCTTTTGAATTGAATTGCCCATTCCTGGCCCGCTTCAGCGTGGCGAGCAGGTAGGCAATCACATTTTTTATCTCACCCGTGCCGATACGCTCCGCCACTTCATCCAGAACCTGCTGCCCCAATGGCGCTGGCAGTGCCTGCAGTTGCGGCTCCACGTTATCCCGGTCAACCGTGGTCAGATTTTCAATCAGCACTGACGGCCAGTGAAGCCGATTGGCGTTTTTCCCTGATGCCCCTACGTACGTATCTTTTACACCCTGTGTATAACTACGTACGTAACAGTTCGGATTCCGAACTCTGTCATAACCCCTTGTTTCCAGAATGAGTTCGGATTCCGAACTCGGTAAAACAGTCCCCTCATTTATACTGAGTTCGGTTTCCGAACTCGGTGATCTTTGGGTGACAGAAGGCATTTTTTGACTGAGTTCGGAATCCGAACCCGGTAAAGACACCTGCGGCCGTAATGCCAAATCCTGGGGAGATTGTGGCGAAGACAAGCGAGCCTCGATCAATGCAATACGCGAATGACGGTGACGCATGGACGTATCCTGTTTGATTTCACCCAGTACAGACAGTGCAGTTAACCGGATAGTCTTGTTGCCGTGCTGACACGCTTGTGCCAACGCATCAAGCCAGCCAGGGTCAAAATGCTCGGCATCACGTAACCCCAACGGCTCATCATGCTGGGCATAGATGTTGCCACGCACCCGGCCACCGTCGTCCCTGACCCGCTTGCATAAGCTCAGCCAGCCTGTCAGCCGTAACATCAGCAAGGTACGGCTGACCGTTTCTCGGGAGGCTTTACCTGAATGGGGGGAGGCAAGCTGAAGCTGCAGCTCTTCATAGGTCGGGAACACCGCCCCGTCGTTCTGCTGGGCATAGAGACGGATCATGACCCATGCCATTTTGTCCAAAGGGGATAACCGAGCATCGAGAAACAACTGCCGGGGAATGGCATCATGCACATTCCCCAGATAGAGCAGACCGCTCTGCTCATTTGTCACAGCGCCGGATTGTGCCTTTTGCACAATCCGGGCTGTCATCCTGCTTAACGTATGTTGTATGACGTTGTCTACCGCCAGGGTCATCAACCCACTCTCCGCTGCTGTTGCTGCTGTTGCTCGACCCAGCCTTTTACCAGCGTCCACACCGACGTTAAGGCAATATCCTGTTGTTCAGCAATCAGCATCATGACCTCCAGCGCTTCCAGCGAGTCCAGATTGTCTATTTTGGCGGCACGCCACTGCTCCCAAATCGAGATTTCCTCTGCTTCACCGGGCGTTTGATTACGCCCTTGCCGGGTCGGTATTCCTGCCAGGCGACGACGGGTACTGACTTCTGCTGCCGTCAGCCCAAAATAGCACTGCATCATTTCTATCGAACCGCCCAACGCCAATGCACGATCGATACGCTGTATGCGAACCTGCTCTTGTCGGGCCTGCGCCAACATCATATTGAGATTGGTGTGATTGATATGGAACGTCAGTATCGAGACCGAGGAGTTCACCAGATAGTGCAAATCCTCAACTGTAAGCTGATTCAGATCCTGGATCTCTTCCAGCGTCAGCCCCATTGCCTCACAGCGCCGAATATTGCCGGATTTCAGCTCCATCAGGACCTGCGTCAACAAGGCATTTGTCGTCATACCGATTTGCGGATTCATATGTAGTTCCCTCCTAAAAGTATCCCTAAATCAATCGCCCACGCCACCACACAAAGCACTACCAGCGTGATCCCTGACCAGTCCTTACGGATTTTATTCATTGGACGCCCCCCGGTTACTGGTCAGCTTGCCTTGCTCTGCACCATCGACACCGTGATACAATCGGGCATTCTTCCCGGCGACGAAACCGGTTCCACGGGCAATATCGGCCCCGCGACACTCCCTCGCTTCCCGAAGTTTGGTCTGGGATAACGCCAAGGCCTCAAGGTAATGCGCCATACTCTGGCTCTCCCGCTGGGAGGGGCCAAAATCAACGACGACACGGCGAACACCCTCAACCCAACCTTCTCGAAACTGGTCGGCACGGGCACGGCGAGTTGCCAGTTTAAGACGCTTGTTTTGCGTCTTGAGGTAGGCGGTTGTTGCCTCTTTCAGTTGGCGGGATAGAACATCAAAGGAATAGGCAGCCACGGCAGGCCGTTCGCCAAAACCGCAGAACATCACGACGCGGTGACTGTTGCCAGCACTTCCCTGCTGCCAGCTATAGTAAGCCCGACAACCAAATGCACGGTTAACAACCCAGACCAGTCTGTCCATCCACTGAGGGATTTTCACGGCATCTGACGGGGCTTTCTGTGTCGGTTCTTCTCGTACAGAAGAAGACTCGGCATCCAGTTCGCTGATACCGTATTTTTGCATCAATGTCTGAGCGCGGGACAAGGCCAGTCCGGCCTCATGGGCATTGCTGTTATTTTTAGCCAATTCCAGCAGTTTACGAATGAACTTCACCAGGCGAACCTGACGCTGTGAATGTGAACGACGCATCCTTATTCCTCCCCATCCTGGTGCGGCTGTAACTGGCGTTGGATCTCACGCAGACGCCGTATCACACGTATTAACCGTAAAAACTTCACCATCTGCACATCATCGAGTAACGGCCAGTCTGCCGGTTGTTCAGCACCGATGACGATAGTGGTCAGTTCAAGCGCAGACAGTGAAACCGCAGCATCACCAGACAATCCTGCCAGCAACCGTGTTATCGGGGAGGCCTGGTGCGCACTTACCTGCAGGCGATATCCCGCCGACCCCATCGCGTTGTCTTCACAGAGTTCCTGCTCGGCCTCAAGCACTTCTGCCAGCTCAAATGCCAGACGAAAAGCGGCATCCTGCAAATGCTCAATATCGTCCTGCAGGGCGGAGATGTGCCAGATATCCGTCACCGGCTCTAACCCGGTATTGGCGAATGAAACCGAAGAGTCCAAGGTGGCGCTTTCCAGCACATGAGAAAGGTCATCCTTTTGCTGATCTTGCCGTACAGCATCGGCTGAGGTTGAAAGTGGGAAAGTCACTGGTAACGTTGACTCCCGAGACGCATTTGGCAAGCCATACAAATCAGGCTGTTCCTCTTCCTTGCGCTGCTTGCCGGGATCGGCATCAACCGGTACTGACGGCTTCACATCCTGCAGAGAAATAACAGCATCGGGCTCGCGACGTACAGCCGGGAATTCTTCTTTAATATGACTATCATCATTGGGAGGAACATCAGGCGAAGACACCGGCGTACCAACAGGGATTGTTCCCTCACCTTTTGTCTCGGTGCCTCTATCTGCATTGATGATATGTTGTGGTAGAGGGGCGGGTTCACCGAAGAGTTTCCGGCGATTCTGCTCTTTCGGGTCGAGTTCGATTAACCAGCGGTCATACGTGATCTCCGGACTGGGCATCGCCAGGAGTAAAGCGGCGATCAATTCGTCTTTGAACGTTTCCAGAGTGTAATGGTCGGGATCATCCAGGGTGTGGCAAACCCCACCGAATACTTCATTAAACGGTTTAACTACATCAATATTTACACTGAATTCGCTCCAGGCCTTTTGTGCTGCCGTACGTAAAGATATAAGCTGAATAACTTGGATTCTACCCATTCCCGAATTGAGCAGAGTGGGCATATACGGGTATAAATTTTCAAGGGTGTATTCCATCCTGCTGATATTTGACTGGGTAATAGGGTAGCCTTCAGTACGCAAAAATAACTCCAGCTCTCGCTGAGAGATTTTCTTTCCAATTTGCTCTTCGTAAATACACTTCGCCTTGGCGATACCCAACGCTTTTTCTATAAACAGCAAATCACCCCGAACATCATTTTCAGCCAAATGCCCGATAACACACTTCAACCGCCCCGGCCACGGCTTGAAAATGCACTGAATACGACGGAAACGCTCATCTAGGGTCTCTTCCCATAGCTCCACCAGGATCGTATAGCGTGTATTCCCTCCATCACTGAAGATATACACATCGTCGGCGCTGTCGGGGTCCTTTGTGACTTTTGGCACCGAATCCAGCCCACGCGCCAGGATAGACGCCTTGATATCGTCATACTTGGGATTGCGGGTGGTGCGTGGGTTATCCGGGTTAGGCCGCAATTGATCCAACGTTAAGACCATTGCCATCTCACTGACCGGCAAGATGGCCACTGTGCCGGACGCGGGTGAACGTCCCCGCTGCAACAACTGTTCACCCAACGTCTGCTCTTTTTTAGAAGTCATAGCGGCCTCCCGTAAAATCTTCAAATCGGGTGATTTCAGGCTGGAACTTCACTTTTACCGTGCCAATGGGACCATTGCGCTGCTTGCCGATAATCAGCTCGGCAATGCCTTTATCTGGGCTGTGTTCGTCGTAAACTTCATCACGGTAGATAAACATGATCACATCGGCATCCTGCTCTAAAGCCCCAGAATCCCGCAAGTCACCGTTGTTGGGACGTTTATCTGGCCGGTTTTCAAGAGCCCGGTTAAGCTGTGAAAGAGCAACAACAGGGCAACCGATCTCTTTCGCCAGTGCCTTCAGAGAACGCGAAATCTCGGCAATTTCCTGTGTCCGGTTTTCCTGACCAGGGCAACGCATCAACTGCAGATAGTCCAACAGGATCAGCGACGGATGCCCGTATTTCCGTACGTTTTTACGTACCCGAGAACGCAGCATTGACGGTGTCATAAAGCTGTCGTCATCAATGAACAGACGACCTTTCCACTCCATGAGAATTGCGTTTGCCTCCGCTATTCTGGCCCACTCCTCATCGCCCAGATTACCGTTGCGCAGACACTGCAAAGGGACACGTCCCAGCATGGCAATAAATCGTGATAACAACTGATCGATGGGCATCTCCAGGCTGTAAATCTGCACCGGCTTGTCTTTCCGGGTCTCAAGAGCACCTTCACATAAACCCAGAGCCAGCGCGGTTTTTCCCATAGAGGGACGTGCTGCTAGCAGGATCAGATCACTGTCTTGAAATCCACTGGTCATCCCGTTGAGTTGCTCAAAAGGCGTCGGGGTACCGGTGATCAGGTCTTCGCTGCTGCAACGCAGTTCAAGACGGCCAAGATAGGTCTCCAGCGAGGAAATGAGATCAAACGGCTTACCGGACGCCTGTAGACCCGCGATATTGAAAAGACGTTGCTCTGCCTCTTCCAGCAGTTCCGCCACATCAGTACGGGCATCCTCGGCCTGTCCGGCCAGATCATGCCCCAACGCCAGTAACTGGCGTTTTTGCTTACCGGTCGAGACATAGTGTGCATAGGCCACAATATTGGCGGCGCTTGGCGTGTTCTTGGACAGTTCGGCCAGATAGGCAAAACCCCCGACAGTATCAAGCTGCCCAACACGCTCAAGCTCTTCTGATAATGTGATGAGATCAATGGGCATATTGCGGCCAAGCAACGCCTGCATGGCTGAAAATATCGTCTGATGAGGCCGTGAGTAAAAGCTGTCTGCCATCAGGATCGGTGCAATCTCGTCCCAACGGTCATTCTCCAGCATCAAGCCACCCAGGACAGACTGCTCGGCTTCCAATGAATGCGGCAGAACCCGTTGTTGTTCAGTATTACGCATGGCGTACCTCCCGCAACGCGCATTCCAGAACATCACGGAGCCGGGAAGAAGCGACCAGGATCAAGGGCTCCCGATCATAACTCGCACCAGACTCCAACAACGGAAGTCCAATCGGTGTTTGCGGGCCTACGGCCATATCACGAAGCTCCGACTCACTCCACACGTTGTAAAAATCGATGAAACCCCGCGCCAGATCCCATTCATCAACCAGGCGCTCATAAATCCGACTTTTGGCTGTTTCGTAATCAGGCGCATCGACGAACACATGAAGCTCATCGTGTCCCTTATAGGTATCAGTGGAATAAGCGACCGCACGCCAAATTTGAATACGATTCATACGCGGATCTCCCGAGCAAGCACATCATCAAACTTTGGTTTCCACTCAGGGAAAAGCTCACAAGCCAGATCACATATAGATTGTGCTGCAGGCGGGGTTTTACGATCAGTTTCATACTCCAGTCTGTGTGCTGGCTGAGACAAACTGTGTCCCAGTTTATAAACGTCCAAGTCATAGATCTGCGTTGCCAGCATACTGACCGGGATACCCGTGGAACTGTATGTCCCTTCGTCAATAATCTGCGTTATCGCTGTCAGCGCTTTCTTTGCCAGAATGGTGTAATCCATGCAATTCACCAGGATCTTCACCGGGGGCAATGCGATACCAAAGTCTTTATAAGGCAATAGCCCTTCCATCAGTGGGATAGTGCCGCGTAAGAACTCGCGCACATCAGGTACCACCGGTTTTATCATGGCGAGCGCCGTATGGTTCGTTGCCAGCATGACCAGCTCAAGCATGATGGATCGGGCACCCTGTGAATCAATAATAATCACGTCATAGTCGGTAAACAGAGCGTGCTGCAGTAGATTGCGCAGCCGAAAACGACCATCGGGCGCGTGCATCATGGCCGTTTTGAGTTGCTCATGGGGATCGTTAGAAACAATCAGGTCAAGGTTAGTGATACTGGTGCGAGAAATAAGCTGTTGGGGTTGATTAAGATCAGCCGTCTGCATTAACAATTCATACAGACCGTAGGGGGCTTCATACTGCAGGTGATAATAACTGGAGGCGGTCGGTTGAGCGTAGTCACCGTCGATCAGCAGAGTCTTGAGACCAGCATCTGCACAGAAGCCGCTGAGATTGGCTGCGTGGGTCGATTTACCTTCGCCGCCTTTGGTGGAAATGATTGAAATTACATGCATATTGATTACCCGAATTTGTCATTCGAGTAATGGCAAAAAACGGTGAAACTTTACCCGTTTTCAACACGGGGATTGAAAATCCCCGTGTCCTTGGTTCGATTCCGAGTCCGGGCACCATATTTAGAAGAACCCGCCTATGGCGGGTTTTTTGCTTTCTGGGATAGGACTCTTCATCGAACAAATTCGATTATTCGGCCAGAGGCCTCACCCTGCGGGCCAACGCTAAAGCGTTGTTCAATCCGGCGCAAGGCCGGTTGTCCGAGTCCGGGCACCCTATTTAGAAGAACCCGCCTATGGCGGGTTTTTTGCTTTCTCGGGCAGGACTCTTCATCGAACAAGTTCGATTATTCGGCCAGGGGCCTCACCCTGCGGGCCAACGCTAAAGCGTTGTTCAATCCGGCACAAGGCCGGTTGTCCGAGTCCAGGCACCGGATTCATATTAACGGACCTCCACGGAGGTCCGTTTTTGCATTCTAATTCCGCTGAAATCAACGCATCTACGATATCTTTACTCGCCCCAACTCAATCAACCTCTACTCACATCAAGCCGCTTGCGCAGGTGCAATTAGAAAAGAGCCTGAAAAGAGAGGGCCGCTGATCAAAATTCCCGTGGACGTTTAAGCGGGTGCCGGTTGAACAATCGATGTTACCCGGCACCAGTACCGCCAAGCTCCCACGCAGAGCTACCTCGCGTGGGCTCAGTCTGCCTTCGAAGCCTGCTCCTGTGTTTCCGCCACCGGGCAATAAGGCGTAGGATCGACTGGCCAGATAACTTTGCCGTTGCCGGCTACCAGCTGTTCCGCACCACAAGAGGTATGCTTGATGGCGAACAGTGGCCTGCCCTGAAGGTCGTAGGCGGCACGCAGCATTCTCACGGCGCGGTCTCCTTCGCCAACACTGTCGTACCCAAAGACAACATTGCGATCTCTGTCAATAACGAGCTCCTGCCACTCGGGGGCGATCAGTTGCTTACCATCCAGGTTCAATAACGCTACGTGACTCTTCCTGTCCAGGCCTTCACTCGCGTGCAAGTAGTGCCCTTTCTCATCGAGTTTGATGTTGATGAAGTGCTCCGGCCTAGCCAGCACTTTGCCAGCGGCATCCATTACGCCGACGGCTGGAATCGAGTCACTCTGACCCAACATGGTCACGGTGATCATCGGCGTATCTGCACCGCTGAACACGAAACGATCCGGCGTAAGCATACCCACCTGCTTGTAAGTGGTGGGCACCAACTCACGACCTTTGTTCAGGTCATAGATGCCAGCGGTGTACGAAAACGTCGACTCTTCCTTGAACACTGAGGCATAGCCTGGAACATGGTTAATCATGCCCAGCATGTCGAGGCCTGCCTCGTGCACGTAGTCATAGGTGGGTTGCATTATCCATGCGCCGCTACGATCGATCACACCATATTTTGAGCTGTCCCCGTTGACACCTTTGCTGGCCTTGGCGAACGCACCTTTCTTGCTGAAAGGCATGCAGTCGGCAAAGCGTGGCTCGATCACCACCTTGCCGGTGTAATCCATGTAACCGCAGGAGCTGCCGTACTTTTCGTGAAAGCTCACCAGGCCTTCGCTGGGTATGCCTAACCGGTTGTACTTGGCAGGTATGGTGAGTGTACCACTGGCATCGATAAGCCCTTTGTTCGTGAAGTCGGGCGAAGTCACTACCATATGGCCGTCCTGCATCTCACCTATTTCACTGTAGGCAACCTTTTTCTGCGAACCGTCTTTGAGGTTAATGATCCAGTACTGCTTTCCACGCGTGCCGATGACGAGGCCTCCACGTTTGGAGAAATCCTGCCGTACAGTCAAGGTGTCATATACCGCGTCGGTGAGGTGCTTGCCGTGAGCGTCGAGCATGCCAACCTTGCCGTTCAAATCATAGCCAATGAACTGGCCGTCGCGGACGGAAAACATATCGTCGAAGCGCGCGGGTTGCACTTCGTTGCCGTGATAGTCCATGGCCCCGACCTTGCCGTCCTGGGTGAAGGCGAAGTAACCGGGGGCAAGGTCATATATGTTCTCACCCAGTATCTTGATCGACGTCATAGTCTTGACGTCGACCAACTGCCATGTGTTGTCCATCTGCAGCAGCATGGTGTCGTTCATGAGGAATGAGGCATAGGCGTCGAACAGATCGCTCTCAAATGGCACCAGCAACGCAGCCGTCTGGTCTATCATGGCACAATTGTCGTTGACGCATATGGCGCTGTTAAATGGTTGCGGAGCAGGGACTTTCGATTGTTGCGTTTGAACGGCGGACTGGCCATCGGAGTAGCAGGCACTGAGCAGCACGGTCAGGCTGGCAACAAATAACAAACGGGGGGAAAGGTGACGATTCATGTCGTTGAAATAGTCCTTGTAAAATATTAATGTGGCGAATTAATCTCGCCTGGGGAAAAGGCGCTATGGTCATTCATAATTTGCCGCCTGATTGTTATTAATAAAGCAGCTAAAAAAGAATAGATACAAGGGAAATCCGAAATGAGATAAAAATATTCTGATAGCTACCGAACACTCACAGTTTGGCGCCTTATTCAGGGCTTCAGGGCCGGTTTGAAACTTGCGATAAAACGGTGAACCCAGTGTATATGGCTAATCGGTTATTTATTAACTTTTCCGACTACCACTCAGGGTTCTGGATACGTAAGATTTTGGCGGAAAAACGCTTCGCAGATATGATGATCCAAAAACACACTATCATCGGCTGTTCGAACCTAATACACCACCTTTTTAAATTCACAGTAATTACCATAATATTCAAATAGTTGAAATATTTAATTCTTTGTAATACATTCATCTTTATCAACATCAGTTAGCACAAATAGCTATTGTTCATATTGGCGGGAAACAGCTATTTAACCGTTCCTTGCTTACAGATTCTGCCAATTATCAATAGTATTTCTGCAAGCGTGGTGAATCCTCTGTATTATCCGACCCATTCTAAACCCCACCACAGCCTCCAGTAGATATCAGGTATGAAATAGAATTTTGGCCGAAAGTTTAACCTTCAGTTAGCCTATACAGATCATTACTAAAAATTAACAAAATATATTCACACCCCCCATCTAATCACCCACACTTATAGATATACATTATGCATTCTTGGATAAGACTCTTCACCCCACAACCTTATTCCGCATCGAGCCAGGCCGAAAGCTGCTGTAACTCATCCATTACTGTTTGGCGTAATGGAATCTGCTTATTCGGTGTCTGCTCCAGCTCGGAACAGGCCTCAACCGCATGCTGCATGCCCAAACTGGCACAGCTGCTTTTTAGTTTATGTGCCAAATGCGCAACCCTGCGCTCATCCCCGGCTTCGCTGGCCTGTTCAAGCTCTGTCACCCATGACAAGGCATGTTCTGCGAACAGGTCTCGCCACTCGCTGATTTTCTCTTTACCGAACAGCGCCATATCCTGCGTTAGCTGAACGAGATCCAAAGAGGGAGCGAGTGGCATCGCGCCCCTTTCCGCCGTTAAATAGTGCTCAATCAGTCGACTTAATGCCTCGCACGCAATGGGTTTTTGTATTAATCCGCAAAAGACCTGGCCGGCCTTCAGTCTTAAGGCTTCATCGACGGCATGGGCACTGAAACCGATAAGGGGCAACCCTGGCCGAAGCGCGGCAATCTGCACGGAGAGCGTCACACCGTCCATATCCGGCAGGTCCAAATCCACCAGCACGCCGCTGAATGCGCCATCAGCCGCCAATGTGTTCAGTGCGCTTTGGCCATCATCCACCACCTCCACCAGGGCATGGCAAGACAGCAACATTTCGGCGGTAATACGCTGGGTGACAAGATTGTCCTCCACCAGCAGCAGACGGTAACCGGAGAGACTCGTTCGCTCTTCGGCCCGATGCTGTATCGGCGTAGCTGCGATAACCAGCGGCAGACTCAGTGAAAAACAGCTGCCGCTTCCCGGCGTGCTGGTCACGCTTAAGCTCCCCTGCAGCGCCTCCGCCAACCCCCGACTGATCGCCAGCCCAAGTCCGGTACCGCCACGCTTTGTCGTCAGTTGCACAAAGGGTTTAAAAATCTGCGCTAGCGCTTCACCAGCAATGCCACACCCCGTGTCTGCAACGTCAATTTGCCAGCGCTGCCCGTCGCTATGGCAGCGAACCTCCACCTGGCCTCGCTCGGTAAAACGCAGAGCATTGGCCAGCAGGTTCATCACAATTTGGCGAATGCGCCTCGGATCGCCATTTAGCCATTGCGGCAACTCGTCGACACAAACGAGCTTTAACGTGACCTCACGATGGCGGGGCCGCCCGGACATCAACTGTACGATACTCGCCAATAACTGGCGCGGATCGTACGCCTCTTCGTTGAGCGTAACGCTGCCCTTACCCGCCTCGAGCGCAGAGTAATCCAAAATATCGTTGAGGATCGCCAGCAGGCTTTCACCGGAATCATTAATCGCCTGAACGTAGGAGATATTCTTTATCGACAACGGTTGCTCTGATAACAGTTGAGCCGTACCCAGAATGCCGTGCAGCGGAGTGCGAATTTCATGGCTCATCGCGGCCAAAAAGGCGGACTTAGCCCGGTTGGCCCTTTCCGCCTCAGCCCGAGCCTGGTGGTGCTCCATCACCATGGCTTCCAACTCGGCGGTACGTAATTCGACCTGCTCCACCAGGTCTTGGCGCTGGTTTTGTAAGGCATAGGCATTGGCGCGAAAAGCCTCCATCAACTGCCCCATGGTATTTAACTCTCGCACACCGGAAGTCGCCGGAAATGGCGTGTTGAGATCGCCCTCCAATAACCTTTGCAGAGCGGCTGTTTGCTTTGCCAGGGGCAACGTCACCGAACGCCAAACCACGCGCCACAGGATCAGCGACAGCGCCACCAACGAGAACAAACTCAAGGCAATCAGCCAGAACTTTCCCGTTTCCCGAGCCTGCCGAAGTGCCTCTAACGCCTGAGTATTGCGCAGTTCGATATCGCCGACCTGACGGCTGATTTCAGTACTGAAGCGAGTAAACATATCCAGGTTGTCTTGCGACAGCGCCTGAAGCTGCGCGCGGAGATCCCTTTCCCGCTGATACAGTGCCGCAAGCTGTTGATAACGTGCCAGGGTCTGTAATTCACGCGCTATCTTTTCGCCTGTGAGTGGATCTTCAACTCGCTCCTGCCTGCGCTGGAGAATACGAACGTAGTTGCCGATACGGGAGATTAATTCTGCCGGCGCGCGCTCGGCCAATTCCTTCTCCAGCAGTAAAATCAGATGCTCAATTTGTATCGCATTGAGCCGCAGCTCAGCCATTTGATTTTGATATTCATAATCGATATCAATCAGGCGATCTAACGCCTGCTCCGCGGCCTGACTGCGATGCTGCTCAATCAAATCGTAAATCCCTGCCTGCGTAACGCCTGCGGCCGTTGCCGCATTGTTTAACTGCCCTTTGGCCAACTCGGCAATGCGGGCTGCCGCATCCATAATTTCACGGGAAAGATCGCGCTGCTGTTTGCGCAGCGCCAGGCGCTGGCCAACCAATTCACCCTGCAGGCCTAAACTGCGCGTAATGTCGGACTCCTGCTGCTCTATTGCCGCCGTATCAAACCCTTGGCTGCGCAAGCGCTCCAAAAGCCGGTTGATACGTAAACTTTGCACCGTGAGCATTTTCCCTTGTGCCATCCAATCGGCCTGGGTGTCGGCATTGGTCAAACTTTGGGCGGAAAACAATTCGTATGCGCTGGCCTCACTGAGTTGCCGGGCCAAATTCATCGTCGGGATCACTGACCGGGTGTGGTTTTGTTCGACCTCGCCCATAAAACGAAAACCCAACCAACCTATCAGCGAACTGATCAGTGCTAGCCCTGCCATCAGCAGAAAAGCCAACCAAAGTCGCTGCGTTAATGAAGGGTGCCCCATAGATATCCTGATGATGAAATTAAAGTTGTTTTATCAGTGACGAAACCTCTAGCATAAAGGCTTATTAATTATGAGGCTATTATGCGCAGCGCGATTTTCCGTTTTCTTCTGCCGTTTTTCTGCGGCGCGATAACCTGCTCGGCATTGGCTGTGTCGCAAGCCCCTCTGGTGCGTTGGCTAAACGAGCGGCAATCAGAGCCGGTGGCCGCCATGCCGGTATTGCAGGTGGAACGCCGTTGGAAATTATGCGCCCTCTACCCCAGCCTGAAGGACGCTTACTGGCTCTCCATCAATTACGGCATGATCCGTGAAGCCCAGCGGACTAACGTGCAGTTGAAGATATTTGAAGCCGGTGGCTATTCGCAGCTTGAAACCCAACGCGAGCAATTAACGCTCTGTCGCCAATGGGGGGCCGATGCAATTTTGCTTGGCAGCAGCCTGGCTCAATTTCCCGACCTGGCGGCCTCCGTTGGCGACACGCCGGTGATTGCCGTAGTGAATGAACTGAATTTTGCGGCGGCCAAAGCCCGGGTGGGCGTGCCCTGGTTTCAAATGGGCTACCAACCTGGCCGATATCTGGCCGAACATCCCCCTCCCCCTTCACTCCATGTGCTGCTGATGCCAGGGCCAAAGGATGCCGGTGGCAGCCAGGCAATGGTTGACGGGTTTCGCACCGCGGTGGAAGGAAGTTCGATCAAGATCGTCGATGTGGTTTATGGCGATAACGACGTAGAAATACAGCGTAACCTATTACAGGACATGCTGGAAAAACACCCTGAAATCAACCTGATTGCCGGGAATGCCATCGCCGCTCAGGTCGCTATGGGAGAAGCACGCAACCGCCGCCATCCCTTGGAAATTGTCTCTTTTTACCTGTCTCATCAGGTATACCGGGGACTGAAACGGGGCAGAATTATCGTGGCAGCCAGTGACCAAATGGCGCTACAGGGCGAGCTGGCCGTCGATCAAGCCATACGAGCCTTGCAGCATCAACACGTGGACATGAACATCAGCCCGCAAATTCTGGTGCTGACGCCGGCGAATATCACCCCTGAGAAGGTAAAGTTATCCCTTTCTCCCCTGGGTTTTCGCCCGGTGTACCTGCTCCCTTCAGCTAACGTCAGCCGCCAGAAAGTAACCCTCGCCATGCCGGGTGACAAATAACTCGTGGCTCAATTTGTTTCTCAACCGGCGGATCAGGACATCCACAGTACGAAGATCAGGCTGGTCAACACGGTGAGATGACAACATGCGCAGCAGCCGTTCGCGGCTCAACACCGTGCCCGGGTTGGTGATAAATGCCAGCAGCATTTCGTATTCGGCTCGTGTCAGGCGAATCGGCTCCCCCTCGCATTCCAGCGTATGCCTGGAAGGATTAAGACAATACCCGGCGAACAGATAGCAGTTTTCCTGTTGCCCTTGCCTTGCGGGCGTTCTAGCCAGATCGATACGCCAAAGGAGGTTTTTGACCCGCACCACCAGCTCACGCAACTCGAGGGGTTTAGTGACATAGTCATCCGCCCCCATTTCCAGCCCTACAATCCGATCAATTTGCTCGCAACGGCCAGTCACAAGAATAATGCCGACGTTTGAACGTTCACGCAGGGATCGGGTCAGCAACAAGCCATTTTCATTGGGCAGGTTGATGTCCAGCAGCACCAGATCCACCGGCTGAAGCAGCATAACTTCCTTCAGCCCCGCCCCGCTTTCTGCCACAGAAACCTGGTAGCCCTCATGAACAAAATAATCACGTAAGCGCGCCTGGGTAACCGGATCGTCCTCAACGATAACAATGTGATGGCTCATGATTTCACGCTCGCCCCAGCCTGTTCATATCCATTCATATTCTGACTTATTCCATTCATCCAGACCGGTGACCCCGTTCATATTTACTCAATATCCTACCAAAGGAGTACCCATAATAACGAGAAGGTTTATTTATGAGCAAACTTTGGCGAAAACTGACCCGGCCCAGCGCCAGGTGGTCAGTGCTGGCACTGTTAGGGATCGGTTGCATTATCGGGTTGGCCCTCATCATCGTGCCGCATACCGGCATTAAGATCACCAGCAATACGGAATTCTGCGTCAGCTGTCATGCGATGCAGCCGGTCTATCAAGAATACCAACAGTCCATTCACTTCAAAAATGCATCCGGCGTACGCGCGGAATGCCGGGACTGCCATATCCCACCGGACGTTCCAGGCATGCTGTGGCGCAAGCTGGAAGCAGCCAACGATCTCTACCAAAACTTTATTGCCCATTCGATTGATACGCCTGAGAAATTCGAAGCGAAACGCGCCGAACTGGCCAAGCGCGAATGGAAGCGCATGAAAGACAACAACTCTGTCGGCTGCCGTTCTTGCCATAACTACGAGGCCATGGAGCACAGCAAGCAGCACCCGGAAGCGGCCAAACAGATGAGCATTGCGGCGAAAGACAATCAGTCCTGCGTCGATTGCCACAAGGGTATTGCCCACCAGTTGCCGGACATGAGCAGCGGTTTCCGCAAGCAATTTGAAGATATGCGCCTGCACGCCAACGAAAACAGTGACGGCAACACACTGTATACGCTGGACATGAAGCCTATCTACGCGGCCAAAGGTGATAAAGAACCGGCGGGCTCTCTGCTGCCGGCTTCGGAAGTTAAGGTCGTCAAACGTGACGGCGACTGGCTTGAAGTGCAAATCGTGGGTTGGACAGAAACCGAGGGACGCCAGCGCGTGCTTTCGCTGCTGCCTGGCAAACGCATTTTTGTTTCTTCCATTCGCGATGAAGTGCAAAAGCACGCCCAAACGCTAGAAAAAACTACGGTAGCCACCACCGGCACGGAGTGGAGCAAACTGCAAACCACCGCCTGGGTGCAAAAAGGTGACCTGGTCAACGATATCAAACCGATTTGGGCCTACACCAGCGCGCTGTACACCGGCGCCTGTAACCAGTGCCACGGTGCCCCGGACATTGCGCACTTTGACGCCAACGGCTGGATCGGCACGCTAAACGGCATGGTGGGCTTTACCAGCCTGGATAAGCGGGAAGAACGCACCCTGCTGAAATATTTGCAGATGAATGCTTCCGATACCGGCGGCGCAGACCAGAAGCACTAAGGGAGAATGCACATGAAATCATCACAGAACGTCAGCTTGTCCCGCCGTCGTTTTCTGGCCCAGCTTGGTGGCTTAACGGCCATTGGCATGATAGGTCCTTCGCTGTTAGTGCCGAAAAATGCCCTGGCCCAGGGAGGGTTACAAGAAGGCATCCTGACCGGTTCCCATTGGGGAGCCATCCGCGCCACCGTGGTAGACGGGCGGTTTGTCGCTGCCAAACCCTTCGAAATGGATAAACATCCCTCAAAAATGATTGCGGGCTTGCCCGATCACGTCCATGGCACGGCACGTATCCGCTATCCGATGGTACGAATTGACTGGATGCGTAAACGCCATTTGAGTGATACCACGCAGCGCGGCGACAACCGTTTTGTGCGGGTAAGTTGGGATGAAGCACTGAACCTGTTCTATCAAGAGCTTGAGCGGGTGCAGAACACCTACGGCCCGTCGGCTCTGCTATCCGGCACCGGTTGGCAATCGACCGGCATGTTCCACAATGCCGCCGGCATGCTGGCTCGGGCGCTGGCCCTGCACGGAGATTCCGTCGGTACCGGCGGCGACTACTCAACGGGCGCCGCCCAGGTGATTTTGCCGCGGGTGGTGGGTTCAATGGAAGTGTATGAACAGCAAACGTCCTGGCCGCTGGTGCTGCAACACAGCAAAACTCTGGTGCTTTGGGGATCGGATCTGGTGAAAAACCAGCAGGCCAACTGGTGGTGTCCGGATCATGATGTTTATGAATATTACGCCGAACTAAAAGCCAAGGTGGCCAAAGGCGAAATCAACGTCGTCAGCATTGACCCTGTGGTGTCATCTACCCATGCGTTTTTGGGCCGCGAGCATGTGCAGCACATTGCTCTGAACCCGCAAACAGACGTGCCCTTACAGTTAGCACTGGCGCACACGCTGTACAGCGAAAATCTGCACGATACCCACTTCCTCAAAACCTATTGCGTTGGCTTCGAGCAATTCCTCCCTTATTTGCTGGGCCAAACGGACGGCCAGCCCAAAGATGCCCAATGGGCGTCGGCACTGTGTGGCGTCGATGCCGAAATCATCCAGGCATTGGCGCGCCAAATGGCCGCCAACCGTACGCAAATCATTGCCGGCTGGTGCGTACAACGCATGCAACACGGCGAACAATGGGCGTGGATGACGGTAGTGCTGGCGGCCATGTTGGGCCAAATAGGCTTACCTGGCGGCGGCTTTGGCTTTGGTTGGCACTATAACGGCGCGGGGACACCGAGCCGAAAAGGGGTGATCCTGAGCGGTTTTTCCGGCTCAACCACCACGCCAGCTCGCCATGCCAAGGGGGATTTTAAAGGTTACAGCAGCACCATTCCGATCGCGCGCTTTATCGATGCCATGCTGGAACCGGGCATGGAGATCGATTGGAATGGCAAACGCGTCAAGCTGCCGATGCTGAAAATGTGCGTATTTGCTGGCACCAACCCGTTCCATCGCCATCAGCAGGTTAACCGGATGATTACCGGCTGGCAGAAGCTGGAAACCGTCATTTCTATTGATAATCAGTGGACCTCAACCTGCCGTTTTGCCGATATCGTTCTGCCTGCTACCACACAATTCGAACGCAACGATCTCGATCAGTTTGGCAACCACTCCAATCGCGGCATTATCGCGATGAAACAACTGGTACCGCCACAGTTTGAGGCACGCAATGACTTCGATATCCTGCGCGAACTTTGCAAACTGTTCGATCGCGAACGTGATTTCACCGAAGGCCTGGATGAAATGGGTTGGCTCAAACGCATTTATCAGGACGGCGCGCGCCAGGGCAAAGGGCGCGGCGTGACTTTGCCTGCCTTCGATGAGTTTTGGGATGGTGACGGCTACGTCGAGTTCCAACACCCCGAAATGTTCGTGCGTCACCAGGCGTTTCGTCAAGACCCGGATCTGGAGCCTTTAGGCACCCCAAGCGGCCTGATCGAGATTTACTCAAAGAGCATTGCCGATATGAATTATAAAAACTGCCGAGGCTACCCTATGTGGTTTGAGAAGGCGGAACGTTCACACGGCGGGCCGCTTTCAACGCGCTACCCACTGCATTTGCAGTCGGTGCATCCCGATTTCCGGCTGCACTCCCAGCTGTGCGAATCTGAAACCCTTCGTGCACAGTACAGCGTCGCGGGTAAGGAACCGGTATTTATCAGCCCGCAGGACGCAAATGCTCGCGGCATCAATAATGGTGATGTTGTACGGGTGTTTAATACCCGTGGACAGGTCTTGGCCGGCGCAGTGGTTTCCGATCGTTATGCGCCGGGAGTGATCCGCATCCATGAAGGTGCCTGGTACGATCCTGAACGCGGCGGCGTGGCGGGTAGCCTGTGCAAATATGGCAATCCGAATGTGCTGACGCTGGATATCGGCTCCTCCGAACTGGCTCAGGCGACCAGCGCCCATACGGCACTGGTTGAGATTGAGCGCTTTACTGGCAAAATTGAACCTGTTACCGCGTTTAATGGCCCATTGGAAATGGTTGCGCAATGCGACTATGTGCCGATGACGCCGGCAAACGTGGCGCAGTGAGGAGGAAGTTCCATGGAAGATCATGTTTCAGCGCTGGGACACCCGCATTATGCTTGCCTCTATGCCTGGTTATCCGGCAGTTTCGCCCGTGAGCTTAGCGACGTGCAAATTGCAGAACTGACCAGCCCTGAACTCACCGCATGGTTGGCAATACTTGAGCCGCTGCCGGAGCTGACAGCGCCGGTAACCCGGTTCAGACAAACCGTTACGGCACTCCAACGGCGGCCCGACGCCCAGCTGGAATTGGCCGCCGACTTCGCCGGGCTGTTCCTGATGACGGAGAAATCCGCCGCGTTACCCTATTCCTCTTGTTATCAGTTGGCATCTACGCGCTTTAAGCAGGAACCCAGCACGCAGATGAAAGCGCTGTTGGCACAATCGGGCATGGTGGTGGAGAGTTCCTTTGGCGAACCGGAAGATCATTTAGCCCTGGTTGTCGAGCTGTTGAGCCACCTGAATTTTGCATTAACGGAAGCGGGGGATGAACGCAGGGAGTTGCTTGAACTGCGAAGCGAAGCCTTGATTCACTGTCTGAGTTGGCTGCCGGAGTTTAATCAGCGCTGCCTCAGTTACGACAAGTTTGGCTTCTATGCCGCACTCAGCGGCTTACTGCTAGCGTTGATGCGCCTCGATGCCGGCATGCCCATGCCATAAATCACCGGCTTGGCCCTCATAACCTGAGGGCCAAGCGCGCCTGCGAGGATGCCGGAATAAGTGGCTACGCCCACGAGCGTCGCTCAATTGGGATCGAAGCAAAGCTTGCTGGCATGGCCGAAGGCATTCCGCCACTCATGCTCAACTGAAATACTTAACCATCAGCATGGTACCCGAGGCTAACAAAATCACATTGATTAGCTTCAGGAATTGCTCACGTGACATTTTCAAAGTGAAATGACGCCCCAGGGTAATCCCCACCAACATACCCGGCAGCAGCACCAACGCCAGTAGCAATAAATCAACGTCCAGATAAACACCGGCAAAGGTGAAAATAACCACCCGCGTCAGCGTACTCATCCCGATAAGTGTGGTTTGAGTTATCCGGAAAGCCTCTTTTTTCTCAATACGACCGCTGAGATAGATGGCATAGATAAAGCCGCCGCTGCCGAATAATGCACTGAAAATCCCGCCCACCAGGCCAAAAGGCACCGAAGCCCTGGGCGAAAATTGCCGATCGGGTTTTAAACCGCTTAGTGAATAGAGAGCATAGAACACCACAAAAATGCCCAACGCCAGCAAGAGGATATCCGGCCTGGTTTTCAGCAGGATCGCCGCGCCCAGTAAGCTGCCGATAATCATCACCGGGATCAGCCGCTTTAATTCTCCCCATTGCGCATTGCGACCATCGCGGCTGACGTTAACAATGGCCGCGCACATGTCCAGCAGCGCCAGCAAAGGAACAATTTTCGCCACCGGAATATAAAGCGCCATCACCGGACTGGCGACTAACGCCGAGCCAAAGCCGGCAATACCGAAAATGACATAGGCCACCAGCAAGGTGGCGGCCAGTACCAGATAGCTTGAGAGCGTTAGGGTTTCTTGCATATCCATTTCCGCCTAGTCCATTCCCCTGAAGCGAGCTGCAGGCTAAAACCTAATACTTTAGTAGATAAACGGAGGAACGCTATTTCGCGCTTAAACCAGCAAGTTGCCGATCCTGTCGACGGCCAAGCAGCAACAGCCCACATGCTGCCCCCAACAGGGCACAGAACATGTCAGACTGGGTATCCCATGGGTCGCCCTGTGTTCCCAGAAACTCATCGGCCCCCTGCCCTAATGCCAATGCGGCCCACCATTCGATCAGTTCATAAACCGCGCTGATAGCCAACGCAATGCAGCACACCACGAAACCCAACATTTTCCGGCCTCGGACATAATCCCCACGCAGCAGAATTTCCCGCGCCACCAGCGCAGGCACCAGCCCCTGGAAAAAATGCCCGAGCTTATCGTAGGGGTTGCGCCCCAATCCCAATAACTCCTGCACGTAAAACCCGGCAGGCACGCGCGCATAGCTATACATGCCGCCAAAAATCAAAATTAACGCATGGAGAAAAATCAGCTGATACAACAAGGGGGTTAGCGGATAGCGACGCCGGGTCAGCCACAAAACAACCAGCGCTATCACAACCGGCATGACTTCCATCAGCCAGGTCATTCGGTCATAAGGATACACGCCGCTGTAAATCAGCAGTGCAATCAGCAACAAAGCTGCGGTGGGTAATAAATAACGGGCAGACAAGAGGGACATGCTGAAGTTACCAAAGCGGTGAAAGTTATCGCATTATTATACAGTGGCAAAATAAAGGCGGCATACTTCGCCGTTCGGCAAAGCCGCCAGGCAGCTTTTTTGACCACATAGCCGTTGATGTTACTATACGAAGATCACTATGCTCCCGCACAGGCACCATCTGGCAGCATAACTACTAAGAGCGACGACGTTTAAGGACGATATTTGAGTATGGGAAGCACATTCGCTGTATGGCGGCTGATTGCCGTGTGCGTAGTCAGTCTTGCGTTGCTGGGCTGTGGCTCTAAGAAGGCGAACACCTATGACCGCGACTACGATAGCCTGGCCAGAGGCAGCTATAGCGGCAATACCTATACCGTCAAACGCGGTGATACCCTGTTTTATATAGCCTGGATCACCAATAGCGAAGTCAGCGAACTTGCGCGTCGCAACAA
This sequence comes from Serratia sp. OS31, assembly GCF_014164835.1. Classification (NCBI taxonomy): domain Bacteria; kingdom Pseudomonadati; phylum Pseudomonadota; class Gammaproteobacteria; order Enterobacterales; family Yersiniaceae; genus Serratia; species Serratia sp. OS31. The sequence goes on from NZ_JACJFQ010000001.1 coordinate 478,272, forward strand.
GATCCCCAAGCCTTACAATCTGGAAATTGGTCAAACGCTGGCGTTAAACAATACGACAGCGAAGAAAGGCAAAACGCGCAAAACTAAATCAACGGGCCAAATTGCAGCCGTGACACCGCCGATCCGCAGCAGCATCAAATGCTGGCGCTGGCCAACCCAGGGCAATATCGTCAGTAAATATTCTACCGCCGACGGCGGCAATAAAGGCATTGATATCGCCGGTAACCGCGGGCAGCCGGTATTTGCCGCAGCCAAAGGGCGAGTGGTGTACGTGGGTAACCAGCTGCGGGGCTATGGCAATCTGATTATGATAAAGCACAATGATGATTACATCAGCGCCTACGCCCACAACAATACCTTGCTGGTGCGTAATGCGCAGGAAGTGAAAGCCGGGCAAAAAATTGCCACCATGGGCAGCACCGGCACCGATAAAGTCATGTTGCACTTCCAAATCCGCTATCGTGCCACCGCCCTGGATCCGCTGCGCTTCTTGCCGCCGCAGGGTTCCGCACCGTCCTGCTGATCCTGCATCGGTAAAGGAAAAAATGGACGAAAAAACCCGCTCAAGGCGGGTTTTTCATATCCAGCCAAGTGCCGTTAAGACTCGTTGACCTGCTTTACCTTGCCGGACAAGAAAGCTTGCTCGTAAGCCCGTGCTTTTTTGCTGTCGAACTGGTGCTCCCATTTTGCAACCACCAGTACCGCCAGCGCATTGCCCACCACGTTCAGCGCGGTACGTGCCATATCCAGAATACGGTCAACCCCGGCGATAAACGCCAGACCTTCCAGCGGGATCCCGACGCTGCCCAGCGTGGCCAACAGCACCACAAAGGAAACGCCCGGCACGCCGGCAATGCCCTTCGAAGTCAGCATCAGCGTCACCACCAGGACAATCTCCTGCCCCAGGGACAGTTCAATGCCGTACAGCTGCGCAATAAAGATGGCGGCGATGCTCTGATACAGCGTTGAGCCGTCCAGATTGAAGGAGTACCCCGTAGGCACCACAAAACTGGTGATCGCTTTCGGTGCACCATAGGCTTCCATTTTTTCGATGATACGCGGCAGCACCGTTTCTGAACTGGCAGTGGAGAAGGCCAGGATCAGTTCATCCTTTAAAATACGAATCAACGTCCAGATACGCAGATTGCAGATGCGAGCAACAGCGCCCAGTACCACCAAAGCGAAGAAGGCGATAGCGAAGTACACCAGCACCACCAGCTTGGCCAAAGGCAACAGCGAGGCGAAACCAAAGTTGGCGACCGTCACTGAGATCAGACCAAATACCCCGATCGGCGCATAGCGCATGATCATATGAGTAACTTTGAACATGCTTTCGGAAACGGCTTTAAACACCTTCAGCAGCGGTTCTTTGGTTTCTTTCGGCAATGACGACAGGCCCAGACCAAAGAGTACCGAGAAGAAGATAATCGGCAACATGTCGCCCTTCGCCATCGAAGCGAAAATGTTCGACGGGATCAACGACAGAACCGTAGCAACCAGGCTGTGCGACCCACTTTGCACCTGCTCCGTGGTTTTCTCATACTGCGAGATATCGACTGCGGTCAGCGTCGACATGTCGATGCCGTGACCGGGTTGAAAAACATTAGCCAGCGTCAGCCCCACCACGATGGCAACGGTGGTGATCACTTCAAAGTAAATAATGGTTTTCAATCCGAGCCGACCCAGCTTTTTCGCATCTCCCACCCCGGCGATACCGACAACCAGTGTAGAAATAACGATCGGCACAACAATCATCTTAATCAGGCGAATAAATATATCTCCCGCCGGGCTAAGAATATTGCTGACTAACCACTCCCGTGATTCCGTCTGATTATGGAGCACGGCCCCAACGATAATACCCAGTACCAACGCGATCAGGATTTGCCAAGCAAGACTGATTTTTACACTTTTCATACCCAAAAAGTCCTCAAAGACTCTTTTCCGCGTATTTAAAACAATGCGCCGAAAAGAATACTTAATCATTTAATACAGGCTTATGTTGATGACAACGAAGCGCTCACCTGCCCTTAGTGTGACGCTATTTAAATCTGTACCATCTGGAAGGCATGCTCTGCAAGCCTTGTTTTATCGGCCATTTGTGCAAAATATAATCACCAATGAATTTAGTATTTAATTTCACCAAACATAATTGGTTGTTATTAAAAGCATAATTTTATGCGAGATACATCACGAAACCACCTCATACTTTGCTTTTTTAATCGGATGAAAGTGCGTTTATTCTCGCTAATCTTGCATATTTAGTCCATCGAGAATGTTTATATTTTGTTGCGATAAGGTTTTAAAAATGAAAATAGCAGAGCGTCCAACAGCCTCATTTTATCGTCTATTTATTAGGATAATTCTCAAGTTATTCCCTTATTAACACCGATGACTGACCACCGGGCTATTAATATCCACATCGAATATCAAAAGGGAACTATGTTCCAAAAGGATTTAACCGAGATTTAAACGGTGGTGTTTTATATTAAAAAATGGCAATAAAAATCGGGTTTATTGTCGGATTGGTTATTCTTTTTAGTTCTTTAGATAGTGTTTTCTGGCGAAAACTTAGTATCTGAGCGTTTTTTCCCGCCAAGCAGATAGATGCTCAACACAAATGGGGCAGAACTATTACAAATCAATATCTTCGTTGCGTGATCTGCCGCGCAAAAAAGAAACAAAGAATCGGAGCAAACTATACTTAACCTTCAGTTGACATATCATTAACAACTTCAAGGAGAAAAGCTATGAGCCAAGTGCATAAACACGCTATTCCTTCTGCAATTGCAGAACACGCCCTGATCAGCCCGACACAATATCAACAATATTATCAACAATCTGTGCAAGACCCAGAAACGTTCTGGGGCGAACAGGGAAAAATCCTCGACTGGATAAAGCCTTATAGCCGGGTGAAAAACACCTCTTTTGATCCGGGCCATATCAGCATTCGCTGGTTTGAAGACGGTACCCTTAACCTAGCGGCCAACTGCCTCGATCGCCATCTGGCCGAACGTGGTGACCAAACCGCCATCATCTGGGAAGGTGATGATCCCACCCAGTCAAAAAAGGTGACCTACAAACAACTGCACCACGATGTCTGCCAGTTCGCCAACGTGCTGAAAAAGCTGGGCGTTAAAAAAGGCGACGTCGTGGCTATCTATATGCCGATGGTGCCGGAAGCCGCTGTGGCCATGCTGGCCTGCGCCCGCATCGGGGCCGTGCATTCGGTTATCTTTGGCGGTTTCTCGCCGGAAGCGGTCGCCGGGCGAATTATCGACTCCAACTCAAAACTGGTTATTACCGCTGACGAAGGCCTGCGTGCCGGACGTTCTGTACCCTTGAAGAAAAACGTCGATGATGCGCTGAAGAATCCTGGGGTGAAAAGCGTCACCAACGTTGTGGTGTTTAAGCGCACCGGCAAACCGGGTTACTGGCAGGAAGGCCGCGATCTGTGGTGGCATGAGCTGACCGAAGGCGTCTCAGCCGACTGCCCGCCGGAAGAGATGAATGCGGAAGATCCGCTGTTTATCCTTTATACCTCCGGGTCAACCGGCAAACCCAAAGGCGTGCTGCATACCACCGGTGGCTATCTGGTCTACGCCGCCATGACTTTTAAGTACGTATTCGATTATCACGATGGCGACGTCTATTGGTGTACCGCCGACGTGGGTTGGGTCACGGGACACAGCTATTTGCTGTATGGCCCGCTGGCCTGCGGCGCCATTACCCTGATGTTTGAGGGCGTGCCCAACTACCCTGGCGTCAACCGTCTGTCACAGGTGATCGACAAGCATCAGGTCAATATTCTGTACACCGCCCCAACCGCCATTCGCGCCCTGATGGCTGAAGGCGACAAAGCGATCGAAGGCACTAAACGCGACTCGCTGCGCATCATGGGATCGGTGGGTGAGCCAATCAACCCGGAAGCCTGGGAGTGGTATTACAATAAAATCGGCAACGGCAAATGCCCCATCGTTGACACCTGGTGGCAGACCGAAACCGGCGGCTTTATGATCACCCCGCTGCCGGGTGCCACCGAGCTGAAAGCCGGTTCGGCAACGCGTCCGTTCTTCGGCGTGCAGCCGGCGCTGGTCGATAATGTCGGCACGCCGCAAGAAGGGGCCTGCGAAGGTAACCTGGTGATCACCGACTCCTGGCCTGGCCAGGCGCGAACCCTGTTCGGCGATCACGATCGCTTCGAGCAAACCTACTTTTCCACCTTTAAAGGCATGTATTTCAGCGGTGACGGCGCGCGCCGTGACGAAGATGGGTACTACTGGATCACCGGCCGCGTCGACGACGTACTGAACGTATCCGGCCACCGCCTGGGCACCGCTGAAATCGAATCCGCTCTGGTCTCTCACCCGAAAATCGCCGAAGCGGCGGTAGTCGGCATTCCACATAACATTAAAGGCCAGGCAATTTACGCCTATATCACGCTCAATCACGGTGAGGAACCTTCGCCTGAGCTTTATACCGAAGTCCGTAACTGGGTACGCAAAGAAATAGGGCCGATCGCTACTCCGGACGTGCTGCACTGGACAGATTCCCTGCCCAAAACGCGCTCCGGCAAGATCATGCGCCGTATCTTGCGCAAAATTGCCGCCGGCGATACCAGCAACCTGGGGGATACCTCAACGCTGGCGGATCCGGCCGTAGTCGACAAGCTGTTGGAAGAAAAACAATCAATGAAAGTGCCGTCATAATTTACGCCGCCTCTGGCCGATCGGCGGGAAGATAACCCCATGATCGGCTTCAAGCGCGGCGCATTCGTTCAATACCTACTGGAGACACTCTGATGAATGACACCATTTATCAAGGGATTGAGGAAAACCCGCGCTTTATCGAGCTGGTGCGAAAACGTAGCCGATTTGCCTGGCTGCTCTCGCTGATTACACTGGCGCTCTACGTTGGCTTTATTTTATTGATCGCTTTCGATCCTCAGTGGTTGGGTACCCCGATCGCTGAAGGATCGACCATTACCCGCGGGATCCCGGTAGGCGTTGGCCTGATCGTGATCTCTTTTGTACTCACCGGGATCTACGTATTCCGCGCCAACGGCGAATTCGATCGCCTGACTGCAGAAATCCTGCGTGAGGTGAAGAAATGAAGCGTTTACTGTCCGCCGCCGCTCTGCTGATGCTACCGGGCCTGGCCTTTGCCGATGCCATTGGTGGTGAAGTGAAGCGCCAACCGTTGAACATTCAGGCCATCGTGATGTTCATCCTGTTTGTTGGCGCCACGCTGTATATCACCTATTGGGCCTCTAAACGCACCCGTTCACGTCAGGACTATTACACCGCCGGTGGGAAAATTACCGGTCTGCAAAACGGTCTGGCGATTGCCGGCGACTTTATGTCAGCGGCCTCTTTCCTGGGCATTTCCGCCCTGGTATATACCTCGGGCTATGACGGACTGATTTACTCCATCGGTTTCCTGATCGGTTGGCCGATCATTTTGTTCCTGATCGCGGAACGTCTGCGTAACCTGGGCCGTTACACCTTTGCCGACGTGGCTTCCTACCGGTTGAAACAAAAGCCAATCCGCACGCTCTCCGCCTGTGGCTCTCTGGTGGTGGTCGCGCTGTACCTGATTGCCCAAATGGTCGGTGCCGGCAAGTTGATTCAGCTGCTGTTCGGCCTCAATTACCACGTGGCGGTCATTCTGGTCGGCATTCTGATGGTGCTGTACGTCTTGTTCGGCGGGATGCTGGCCACCACCTGGGTGCAGATTATCAAAGCGGTGCTGTTACTGGCCGGCGCCAGCTTTATGGCGTTGATGGTGATGAAATCGGTCAATTTCGACTTCAACACGCTGTTTGCCGAAGCTGTGAAGGTGCATCCAAAAGGCCTGGCCATCATGAGCCCGGGCGGTCTGGTCTCCGACCCTATTTCTGCGCTCTCCCTGGGGCTGGCGCTGATGTTCGGTACCGCCGGTCTGCCACATATTCTGATGCGTTTCTTTACCGTTAGCGACGCTAAAGAGGCCCGTAAAAGCGTGTTCTACGCCACCGGTTTTATCGGTTACTTCTATATCCTGACCTTTATTATCGGCTTCGGCGCCATCTTGTTGGTCAGCCCTAACCCGGCGTTCAAAGATGCCACCGGGGCGTTGCTGGGTGGTACCAATATGGCGGCGGTGCATTTAGCTAACGCCGTGGGCGGCAACTTCTTCCTCGGCTTTATCTCTGCCGTCGCCTTTGCCACCATTTTGGCCGTAGTGGCAGGCCTGACGTTGGCGGGTGCTTCAGCGGTATCTCACGATTTGTACGCCAGCGTGATTAAAAACGGCAAAGCGACGGAGCGTGATGAACTGCGCGTCTCCAAGATTACCGTGGTGATCCTGGGTATCGTGGCGATAGCTCTGGGGATTTTGTTTGAGAAACAGAATATTGCCTTTATGGTCGGGCTGGCTTTCTCTATCGCCGCCAGCTGTAACTTCCCGATCATTATTCTTTCAATGTACTGGTCGCGTCTGACGACCCGTGGTGCCATGATCGGCGGCTGGTTGGGCCTGCTGACTGCGGTGATCCTGATGATCCTCGGCCCGACGATTTGGGTACAGATTTTGGGGCACGAGAAACCCATCTATCCGTATGAATATCCGGCGCTGTTCTCGATGATTGTCGCCTTCGTTGGCACCTGGCTGTTCTCGGTTACCGACAGCTCTTTGGCAGGGCAACAAGAGCGCGAGCGCTTCCGTTCTCAATTTGTCCGTTCACAAACTGGGCTGGGGATTTCCCAGGGCAGTTCGAATTAAAATCAAAAAGAGAGCGGGTTCAGCATGCTGAGCCCGCTCATTCATCACCTGGCAACAGCCAGTATTGTTACTCTCCTGAGGTTCGGCTTCGTGCAGTCAAGCCAATCGCAGCAACGCCTCCCTTCACCGCCCCATTTGCATATACAAGCGCCAAATAATGCCAGTGCGATAATTTTCAATCATGACAACGCTAAAGAGGTGGGTAAACCGCTGGAGGATATGCTGGACGAGTTCGTTATTGCCGTTGCCAGCGATCGGTTAATCACTGGAAAGGCCAGACTGTTGGACCTTAATGACCCAGAGTGCATTGCTGACTTTATCGCCGACTGGTTAAAAAGCGCAGCCTAGCTGCGCCATTTTTTCTTTTCCGCATAGCAAAAAGGCCATCCTTGCGGATGGCCTCTTGGCTTAATTGATGCCTGGCAGTGTCCTACTCTCGCATGGGGAGACCCCACACTACCATCGGCGCTACGGCGTTTCACTTCTGAGTTCGGCATGGGGTCAGGTGGGACCACCGCGCTAT